>NZ_DATMVN010000068.1:0-2301 GCF_035563135.1 Streptomyces sp. | reverse complement strand
CCGCGAAGACCCGCAGGGCCCCGATCTGGTAGGCGGTCTCGGCGGTCAGTTCGGCCGCCGGTACGTCCATGGCGCGCCGCCCGAACCCGGCCAGGTCGCGGTAGGAGACCTGCGCCCCGATGCGGACGCCCCGCTCCGCCGCCGTGTCGCAGACCCGCCGCATCACCGAGGCGTCGCCCGCGTGGAAGCCGCAGGCCACGTTGGCGCTGGTGACACAGGTCAGCAGCGCCTCGTCCTCGGTGAGGGTCCAGCGTCCGAACCCTTCGCCCAGGTCCGCGTTGAGATCGATGAGATACCTGGATTCCGCCGCTTCCGTCACAACCGCACGCTAACGACCCGCCACCCCGCCCGACAAGGTCCCCCGGCGCTCTACAGTCGCCGTATGACCGACGCCGCCGCGCTCCGCACCCGCTGGCAGGACGCCCTGGTCGCCGCCCGGGGCGGCGCGCCGGGCCCCGACCCGCTGCCCTACGCCGACAACCTCCTGGACCGCTGGGCCGAGCCCCAGCGGCGCTACCACACCACCACCCATCTGGCCCAGGTCCTGGACCGCGTCGACACCCTGGCCGGCCACGCCTGCGACCCGGACCTGGTGCGCCTGGCCGTCTGGTTCCACGACGCGGTCTACCGCCCCGACCGCTCCGAGAACGAGGAGCGCAGCGCCGCGCTCGCCGAACGCGCCCTGCCCGAGGCCGGTGTCCCCGACGCGGCGACCGCCGAGGTCGCCCGGCTGGTCCGGCTCACCGTCACGCACGACCCGGCGGACGGTGACACCAACGGCGAGGTGCTGTGCGACGCGGATCTCGCGATCCTGGCGGCGGCCCCCAAGGAGTACGCGGCGTACGCGGCGCAGGTGAGGGAGGAGTACGGCTTCGTCCCTGACGAGGCGTTCCGTGAGGGGCGTTCGGCCGTCCTCCGGCATCTGCTGGAGCTGCCGAGGCTGTTCCGTACGCCCCGCGGGGCGGCGGAGTGGGAGCCGCCGGCGCGGCAGAACCTGACGACGGAGCTGGAGCTGCTCACGCGCTGAGACGGGGGAATGACAGGGGCGAAAGCACTGTTGGCCACTGTCATGCCCGACTCTGCCTCCTCCGCCTCCAGCCGTCCCCGTATGCCGATGGCCGTCTACATCCTCGGCCTCTCGGTCTTCGCCCTCGGTACCAGTGAGTTCATGCTGTCCGGGCTGCTGCCGCCCGTCGCCGAGGACATGGGGGTCTCGATCCCGCAGGCCGGGCTCCTCATATCCGCCTTCGCGATCGGCATGGTGGTCGGCGCCCCGCTGCTGGCCGTCGCCACACTGCGGCTGCCCCGCCGTACGACGCTCATCGCACTCATCACCGTCTTCGGGCTGGGCCAGATCGCGGGCGCGCTGGCGCCGACGTACGAGGTGCTGTTCGTCTCACGGGTGGTGAGTGCGCTGGCGTGCGCCGGCTTCTGGGCGGTCGGCGCCGCGGTCGCCATCGCGATGGTGCCGGTGAACGCGCGGGCCAGGGCGATGGCCGTGATGATCGGCGGACTGTCGATCGCCAACGTCCTGGGAGTGCCGCTGGGCGCGTTCCTCGGGGAGAGCTTCGGCTGGCGTTCGGCGTTCTGGGCGGTGGGCGTGGCGTCCGCCGTGGCGCTGGCCGGCGTCGTCACACGCATCCCGCGCATTCCGCTGCCGGACGAGAAGCCGCAGCTCAAGCGGGAGGTCGCGATCTACCGGGACCGGCAGGTGTGGCTGTCGATCGTGATCACGGCACTCGCGGCGGGCGGTGTGTTCTGCGCGTTCAGCTATCTCGCGCCGCTGCTGACGGATGTGGCGGGGCTGGGTTCGGGCTGGGTGCCGTGGGTGCTCGGGCTGTTCGGCGTCGGCGCGCTGATCGGTACGACGATCGGGGGCCGGGTCGCGGACGCGCACCTCTTCGGTGTGCTGCTGAGCGGCATCAGCGCCTCGACGGTCTTCCTGGTGGCCCTGGCCCTCTTCGCGGCGAACCAGGTCGCGGTGGTCGTTCTGGCGTTCCTGCTGGGGCTGTCCGCGTTCTACACGGCCCCGGCGCTCAACGCCCGGATGTTCAACGTCGCGGGGGTGGCCCCGACACTGGCGGGGGCGACGACGACGGCCGCGTTCAACCTGGGCAACACGACCGGCCCGTGGCTGGGCGGCACGGTGATCGACGCGGACTTCGGCTTCCGGGCCACGGCCTGGGCCGGCGCCGCGATGCTGGTGCTCGGCCTGGCGGCCGTGACGGTCTCGATGCGGCTGCGCGGCGGGGGTGCGCCGTCCCTGCGGATCGCGGGCGCACCGGCGCAGAGCAGCCCGGA
>NZ_DATMVN010000067.1:0-4025 GCF_035563135.1 Streptomyces sp. | reverse complement strand
GGGTGGTTCCGGCGAGGACGCGCTGCGTGCCGACGCCCGGCGGCCCGGCAACGGGCCCGTGGACCGCCAGGACCGGCTGCCGCAGCCCGTGACCGCCCGTCCCCCCGCCGGAGGGTGGGACGAGGTCGTCGCCGGGAGCGGCACCACCCCCGCCTACCGGGGCCCGGCCACCCCCCTCGCCGCCGAGCGGGCCCGGCAGGCCCGTATCGCCGTCGTCGGTGCCGTCACCGAGCGGTGGGCGCCCGAGCAGGCGGGGCCGGTCCACGACAACTGGCAGCTCGCCCCGCCCATCGGCCCCTCCACCGACCTGTGGGCGCTCGGCGCCCTGCTCTACCGCGCGGTGCAGGGCCACGCCCCGTATCCGGAGGAGAACGCCGCCGAACTCGTCCAGATGGTCTGCGGCGAGCCGCCCGCCTTCGCGGAGGAGTGCGGCCCGCTGCGTCCGATCGTCGAGTCGCTGCTGCGCCAGGACCCCACGGAGCGACCCGACTTCGAGGAACTGCGCGGCTGGCTGCGCTCCCTCGTCCGCTCGGCCCCCGAACCCGAGGCCGGCGCCGACATCGTCACGATGCCGCCCGCCGACGCCACCCGGCTTCCGATCGTGCGCCGCCGGGGTGAGCTGGTGCGCCGCCGCCGGAGCCGCGGTGGCGCGGTGCACGGCCGGCACCGTCAGGGGAAGTCCCAGCGCCGCGAGAAGCAGCGGAGGTACGAGCAGCAGGCGTACGGACAGCAGGCGTACGGACAGCAGGCGTACGAGCCGCAGGAGTACGAGAAGCCGCCGCGCGCGCCCCGGGAGCCCAAGGGGCCCAAGGTGCTGCGCCAGCCGCAGCCCGGTGGCCGGGCCCCGCGACGGCTCGGACGGATGCTGCTGGTGCTGATCCTGCTGGCGATGACGGCGGCCATCGCCTACGCCATGCTGTTCATGTCCGAGGAGGGACCGGAGACGGGGACGGGGGCCGCGCCCTCGGGCTCCTCCACCGCACCGGCCGAACCGGAGCCCGCCGACAGCCCGTCCGCCGGTTCGTCGGAGCCCTCGGCCTCATCCGGTTCCTCCGGTTCGCAGAAGCCGCAGACCAGCCGCTCCGCCGTCGCCCTCGCGCCGGGCTACAAGTTGCGCGAGGACGCCGAAGGATTCGAGATCGGCGTGCCGGCGGACTGGCAGCGCAGTCCGGCCAACGCCGACCGCCAGGTCCGTTACGGCAGCGACGGCTTCAGTGTGCTCGTCGTGCCCGGACGGGACACCGTCAAGGCCAACGGGAGCGATCCGCTGGACTACCAGCGGACCGCGGAACCCGAGCTGAAGCCCTTCCGGGACTCGAGCTGGGCCACGTCCACCGGCCTGCGCCGCGTCGACGTCGGCCAGCAGGCCATGGCGGAGGGGCAGTTCACCTGGCAGGAGAGCGGCGGCCGCCAGGTGTACGTCCGCAACCTGGTCATGATCGTGGACGGCAGGTACCACATCGTGCAGGTCATCGGCCCGGAGAACGAGCGGGACAAGGTCTCCGAGATCTACGCCCAGGCCATCTCCTCGTACCGCGTGACTTCCTGACGGGTCAACAGCTGGACGCGACAAGCATCACAGTGCGGTCTCGTGAGCGATGCGAGGTTACGTCGCACCGCCTCCCGTCCGTAATCTGGCGTCCCAAGGAACGGGGCGGGGACACACGTGGAACACGCGCAGGGCACGGACACGGGGATCGTACTGGCCGGACGTTACCGGTTGGGTGACGTCCTGGGCCGCGGCGGCATGGGAAAGGTGTGGCGCGCCCAGGACGAGGTGCTCCACCGGACCGTCGCGGTCAAGGAGCTGACCGCCGGGCTGTACGTCGCCGAGGCGGACCGGGCGGTGCTGCACGCCCGCACGCAGAAGGAGGCGCGCGCCGCGGCCCGGATCACGCATCCCGGGGTCGTCACCGTCCATGACGTCATCGAGTACGACAACCGCCCCTGGATCGTCATGCAGTACGTCGACGGGCCCTCGCTCGCCGACGCGGCGAAGGAGTCGGGCGAGGTCGAGCCGCGCGAGGCCGCCAGGATCGGCCTCCACGTCCTGAGCGCGCTGCGGGCCGCCCACGGTGCCGGTGTCCTGCACCGGGACGTGAAACCGGCCAACGTCCTGCTCGCCCGGGACGGCCAGGTCCTGCTGACCGACTTCGGAATCGCCGCGATCGAGGGGGACTCCACCATCACCAGGACAGGTGAACTGGTGGGATCCATCGACTACCTGGCGCCCGAGCGGGTGCGTGGCGGCGACCCGGGCCCCGCGTCCGACCTCTGGTCGCTGGGCGCCACGCTCTACGCGGCCGTCGAGGGGAACTCGCCCTTCCGCCGTACGTCCCCCATCTCCACCATGCAGGCCGTCGTCACGGAGGAACCGCCTCCGCCGCTGCGCGGTGGCGCGCTGGCCCCGGTGATCACCGCGCTGCTGCGCAAGGACCCCGCGGACCGTCCGACGGCCGCGGAGACGGAGCGCATGCTGCTGGACGCGATGGAGGGGCGAAAGCCCCGTGCCGCTCAGGCTCATGTGCCGACGCAGCGGATCTCCGGGGACGACCTGCGGGCCTTCTCCGCCCCGGACGGCTCCACCGCCCACCTCTCCCAGCCCCTGCCCGGTCCGCTCGTGCCCCCGCACACCTCGGCGCCCACCATCCGGCGCAGCCGGGGCCGGTGGCGCACCGCCCTGCTGGTCGTGGCGGTGGCCGCCCTGATCGGCGGGGCGGCGGGCCTGGTGGCGATGAAGGCGGCGGACCGCGACGGAGACACGACCAGGGGCGCGGTGGAGCAGAGCACGGCCGGACCGGCTCCCGCCCCCTCGGCCTCCGCCGCCGGGGCCCCCGTGGAGACCGGGGCCCCCGCGGAGACCGGGGACCCTGCGGAGACCGGCGGCCCCGCCGAGACCGGGGGTTCCGCCGGGAAGGGGGGCGGGCCCGCCTCGAAGGAGATACCCGACGGCTGGAAGCGTGTCGACGACCCCGAGGGCTTCAGCCTCGCCGTCCCCGAGGGCTGGGAGCGGCGGACGAGCGGCAGTCAGATCGACTACACCCCGGACAACGGTGCGCACCGCATCCGGATCAGCCTCGATCCGCAGCCGGACTTCACCAACTCGTACACGCACATGCAGAGCATCGAGAAGGATCTGGCCGCGCGCCTGCCGGATTACGAGCGCCTGACTCTGGAGACGAACGTCTTCCGTGACCGCCCCGGCTCCCGCTGGGAGTTCACCTGGGTCGAGTCCAAGGACCATCCGGGCCCGCGCCACGGCATCGACCAGATGTACTTCGCCGAGGCCGGCGGTCCGGAGTACGCGTTCTACATGACGGGGCCCGAGGAGGAGCAGACCGAGACCCGGAAGCGCTTCGAGACGATGCTGCGCAGCTGGGAGCCGCCGGAGCGGAGCGGCTGAGGGCGTCGAGGGGATCCACGCCGAGACGGCGGAGCGGCTGAGGGCGTCGAGGGGATCCACGCCGAGACGGCGGAGCGGCTGAGGACGGCGAGGGGATCCACGCCGAGACGGCGGAGCGGCTGAGGACGCCCAGGAGATCCACGCCGGGACGGCGGAGCGGCTGAAGATCCACGAAACCTGACGTCCGATCCCGGGAGCGACTGTGAATCACCCCTGATCAGCGGTTATGCAGCCAGTGATCACTGGCTGTATGGCCGGGCGCGGCAGGAGTCTCTGGCGGGGTCTGTGAAAACCTGTTACCCACGGGTACCCAAAGTGGGCGGCTGGACATACTCTCGCCCTCATGACGGACTCGCAGGCCCCCACGACCACCTCCGCCGCCCCTGGCGCCCGCGTCGGCACCAACCCGGTGGCCGCCGCTCCGGCGGGCGCGCGTACCGCCGCCGACGTGGTCACACCCGAGGTGATCGCCCGGCTGACCCGTGACGTCGTCGGTTCCGGCCGCACGGCCAACCACAGCCCCTTCACCGGGGAGAAGCTGGCCGACCTGCCCGAGTCCGCCCCCGAGGACGTCGCGACCGCCTTCGAGCGCGCCCGGGCCGCCCAGGGCGTCTGGGCCGCG
>NZ_DATMVN010000066.1:0-24865 GCF_035563135.1 Streptomyces sp. | reverse complement strand
GACGGCTACCCCGACACATACTGGGCTCTGGCCCGCCTGGCCTTCTTCGACAACGTCCAGGCGTTCGTCGACGCCCTCGCGGCAGGCAGCCCCGCCCGCACCGTTGGACAGCTCTTCATGGGACACCCCGTCCCTGACAGCGACCCCGCCGCGGCCCGCAGGGTTCGGCATCCGGCACACGGCAGCACCCGCGGGCGAACCAAGGTCGACTGGCACGGCATGTACCTGGGCCTGGACCCATCGCGGTTCGTCCACGAAGCCTCGCACCTGCTCGAACCCGCATGGTGGGAGGAGTTCCTGACGCTGGCTGACGCCCAGGGAGTCGACCACACCCATCCGCGGCTGGGCGGAACCTGCAGGGCGTGCATGGCGGCAGACCCCGATTGGCACACCAACGGCTTCCCGTACCAGACGCCCGAGGACCGCGCGGAAATCGAGCGACGACGCGCCGAACTCAGGTCATAGGAGAAGTCGATAGCCCGAGCACCTTGAGTGCAGTGGCCCGCGGCTGCCTCGGTCGTCCACCCGAGTGTGGCCGGCAAGGAGCTCAGAGTGTCTGCAACCAGCAGCGATGCTCACGGGCCAGGAAATCCGGCGCCGGGTGTGGCCGCTTCATCACCGTCGCCTGCTCTGACGGGGACGTACCTGCGCCTCCCCGGCGAACGGAACACTGCTGTTGATCAAGCAGGTCTGAGAAGCAGCAGGCCTGCGGTAGGGCTCTTCGGCGCACCTGTCCGCTTCCATGCCTACGTTCGCCAGCGTGATAGATGCTGAGGCACTCAATGATCTCCTGAAGTGGGCCTGCCTGATCTTCGACGCTCGCGCGACGCACACCGGGGGTGCCGCCGGCTCGTTCACCACGATGCACATCAACCAGCTCGCCGACGACCTGCTGGCTGCGCTGGACTCGTGCGAGGTTGCAGAGCGCCCCTACCTCATGGAGGGGTACCGAAGTCTGAGCTTGGCCGCAGATATTCCCCCGGGCCGGTCCTGCCAGCAGCGCGAGATGCTCGTGGATGTCGCCCGCCAGGGGTTGGCGTACGTCGTCATCGGAAGGCAGGAAGAACGTCCGGCTACCAAGGACGAGGTCTTGGCTCTGCTCCAGCACCGGTGGACTGCCTCGATGCTGGCATGGGCCGACTTCTTCCCACCGTCGCTGGACGAAGTCTCACCTTCCTGCAGCTGCGGCACCGTGAGTCTGGGCAGTCTCGGCTACGGAAGGTGCGGCTCCAACCTCCGCTCCGACGAGAGTGAGAGCCGAGTGTCAGGCATCCCGGCTCGGCGGTGCGCATGAACGGGTTCCATAGGCCGCGCTGGCTGTCAATCCGAACTCCGAGGCGTCCTGTCCGCCCGGTAGGTGGTTGGCATGGCTGCGAGCTAAAGGCGCCGAGGGGGATTCGCCACAACTCGGTTCTACCGCAGTCTTCGAGAACCCTCTGCTCCGTCAGGCAGCACAGCCCGCCCACCACGTTGTGGAGACAGGAGCAGTTGTTCGTGCCCATATCAGTCCGTTCATCTACCGCTACTACCGAGAAGCCGAAGCCGATGCCTCGTTCCGTCCGCATGGCAGCCCGGATGGCAGCCGGCGTCATCCTCCTCGCC
Organism: Streptomyces sp.; assembly: GCF_035563135.1. GTDB lineage: Bacteria > Actinomycetota > Actinomycetes > Streptomycetales > Streptomycetaceae > Streptomyces. The sequence goes on along the minus strand of NZ_DATMVN010000066.1, from coordinate 23,263 downwards.
TGCGCGCTCAGCGCGTGCGGTGGCTCCGGGGACAGCAATGTCTCCGGAGCACGCGATGACCTTCGGATCATCACGAAGAAGACCGTGACCGACACCCGCCCCCGGATGGTCGAGCAGTGCACGACCGGCACCAAGAAGGTCAAGCACACCTCTACGACGAAGGGTAAGACGCGCACCTGGTACACGACCGAACCGACCCGGACGTGCAAAAAGGTGCAGCAGGGCACGGAGACCTATGACCGGGTCGTCCGACGCCCGCGGTGGTGCGTCGAACTCGACGACGTCGATGGCAACACACGCAGGGACGACGTCTGGTACGAGGTGGACTCGTCGACGTACACCAAGGCCGCCGCCGCTGCGGAGGGTGAGAAGCTCGCTTTCACCCCGCTTCGAAACGGCTGCTGAAAAGTCGTCAACCGGCAGGGCCCAGGACATACTCCTGGGCCCTGCCTGCGTGACCAAGACGTGCCGGCCAGCCATGGAAGGCAAATACGGTTTCCGCTGCTCGGTGCAACTGGCTGGCTACCGACGCCAGCCGCTAGGCCACGTCCCCACGTCGCTCAATCAGCGCGGCTGGAACGAACGCGGTTTCCATGGTGGTGAAGTCGGGGCCGTCGCCGTAGATCAGCATCCATATCCCCTCGGCGGTCTCAACTTCCACGGCGTTCAGCGAAGGCCCGGAATCCCCGAGCGGCTCGGCGTTCCCATTCATGAGGCCAACGGTAGAAGCGCTAAGACGAACCTGCACCCATGAACACCACACTGCGCGGCTGGCCCCTTGTCCGTCTGTCACGTCGGACAACGTCTTCAGTTCACTTGCTCATCTTGCGGCCCCGCTCGGCCGGAATTCGCGGAAACTCTGGCCGCTTCATACACCCGGCGCACCATCGGCTCCCTTGCTCAGATCACCTCGCCCACGGAGCCCGCATGTATGCCAGCCGGTCCCGCGCTTCCTCTGCTGGAAGTGCATTCCGCTTCACCCCACGCCCTCATCAGGAGGAGGCGCTGCACGCCATCATGCGGACCGATGGGGACCGCGCACTGGTGGTGATGGCGTGCGGGACGGGCAAGTCCCTTGTGGGACGTGAAACGGCCCGAAGGCGGGCGGCCTCTTCGGTACTCGTCGCGGTGCCGACCCTCGCACTCGCCGAGCAAGTCCATCGCGGGTGGGCATCTGACTTCCCCGGAACTCTGGACACACTCATCGTCTGCTCGGACTCCGCGGTGGGCGGGGCGGACGTACCGGTGACCGTCGACCCCGAGCGGGTCGCCGCGTTCCTCGCTTCGGCGGAGGCCGGGCGGATACGGCTGGTGATCTCGACCTACCAGTCGGTGGGGCGGATAGCCGAGGCGTACGCGGGACGTTCCCTCTCGCCACTGGACCTCATCGTTCTGGACGAGGCCCACCACACCGCTGGGCCGTCGGGAAAGTCCTATGCAGTCGTGCTCGACAATGACCGGATTCCGGCGGCGTTCCGTCTGTCGCTTACGGCCACGAGTCGTATTCACGAGGGCGCGGACGGCACGGCGGATGTCATTTCGATGAATGACGAGGCGCAGTACGGCACTCGGGTTCACGAGCTGACGTTCGGCGCCGCCATCCGGCGGAACCTGCTGGCCGACTACGAGGTTGCCATCGTCCTGGTCTCCGACGAGGACGTGCACGCCGCACTGCGGAAGGAGGCTACGTCCCGGACCGGCCCCGGGGACTCCTCGACGGTGGCCGCTCAGATCGCTCTGGCGCGGGCCATGCGCGAACGTGAGCTGCGCAGCGTGATCGCCTTCCACAGCCGGGTAGCCCGCTCCAAGCGCTTCTCTGTCTCCCTCGGCTCGATCAGCACCGCAGCAGCAGGCGTGTCGATCACCTCTCTGCACATGGACGCCGCCACCCCGGCAGGGAAGCGCGCTGAGCAACTGGCCATGCTGGCCGCGCCCGCCGGGGGCGAACGGGTCGTCCTCAATAACGTCCGTACCCTGACCGAGGGGGTAGACGTCACCAGCGTCGACGGCGTCTGCCTGGTGGACCCGAAGTCCTCCCAGACAGACATCGTGCAGGCTGTCGGCCGGGCGCTGAGGCTCCATCCGGAGCACGACCGTCCGGCGACGATCCTCCTCCCGGTCTACGTCGCGCCGGGCGAGAATCCGCAGGCGGTCCTGGAAGCCAGCGCCTTCCAGCATGTCTGGCGGGTCCTGGCCACGCTCCGCGATCAGGACGAGCGTATGGACGCGGCCCTCACTGCCGCTCGCCGTCGGCTGAGCAGTGAGCCGTTGGCGGGCGGCATCGACGCCCGGGCGATACTGCCCGAGAAGGTCAAGATCTACGGCAGCGCGACGGTGGGGGCCCGTTTCGTGCAGGCTCTGGGCGTCCACGTCCTGGAGAACACCACCGAGGACTGGTACCGGTGGCTCGGCCTGCTGGAGCGATACGTCGCACAGCACGGACACGCGGCTGTGCCCTTCTCCACCGAGGCCGGGAGCCTCGGGGCCTGGGCGGCTCGTCAAAGGTCTCTGCGCACGGCTGGCAAGCTCCTGCCCCGCCGGGAGGAGCTGCTGTCGGGGCAGCCTGGATGGACGTGGAACCTTGCCGACACCAAACGCGAGCAGGGGCGAACGGAGCTGGAAGCGTTCGTCGCAGTCAACGGCCACGCCAGGGTGCCACGGGGCTTCGTCTCCCCCACGGGCTACCGGCTGGACAACTTCGTCACGCTGGCTCGCAACCGATACCGCGACAAGCTGATGGACGCCGACGAGATCGCGTACTACGAAGCCCTGCCCGGCTGGATGTGGCACGTACACGATGCGAAGTTCGAGCTCCTTCTCAAGCACCTCGACGACTTCATCAGCGAGCACGGGCATGCTCGGGTTCCACAGCCGTACAAGGTGAACAAGGACGGCAGCCAGTTCGCCCTCGGTAACGCCGTGTCGCGGAAGCGGACGGCTTACCGCAAGGGGACGCTGCCCGCCGGTCAGGCGGAGACTCTGGAACAGCGGCCCGAATGGATGTGGGACGGCCACGCTGCCGCCTGGGAGGCGAGCTTCGAGGTCCTGGCCGACTGGGCCGCCGCCCACGGCCACCTGAGGGTCCCCTTCGACGAAGCGATCAACGGCGTCGGCCTGTACCGCTGGCTGCTGAAGCAGAAGGCCCTCGTCCGCGAGGGCGAGCAGCCCGCCGAGCGGCGCCGCCGCCTAGAAGCTCTTCCCGGGTGGTCCAGCGCGGGGTGACAGGTAGGCCTACGAGGTGAGGTCGCCGGGCCGCCCGCGGCCTCACCCGTTCGAGCGGAAGCTCAGCACCGCCCAGGTAGGCGACCTGCTGGCAAAGCAGTGCACACCCCGGCCGGTATCCAGACCAGCGGGTCGAAACTGTCCGGCGGCGCCTCCCTCATAGGCAGAATGCGAATGCCATCAACACCGAGAACCAGGGATGAGCCGGTGAGCCCACGACCTCGCAAGCAGAGAGCACCCGAGCCCTCGGTGAACGGCCTACAGCCGGAGGTCACCGAGGATGAGAGCACTGCCCCGGACAGGTACAAGCTCGAGTGTCCGCTGTGCGGCGAGGTCGGCCGGTATCGGTTCGCGCTGCTCGCACGGCGGGCGTTCGAGGAACATGTCGACGAGAACCACCCGGCAGTCCAGAGTCCGCTGGACCAGGTCCGGACTCTCGTCGACGTGGCCGAGACCGAGGCTGGAACCTGGGAGTGCACCATCGGTGCAGAGAGCTACGTGGTCCGGCAGCATAGTCCCGGCAGGTTCACTGTGGAGGTGGTCAGCCGCCGGACTCTGATCGATGCCCGGCTGGCGACCCTGGACGACGCACGGATCACTATCGGCGGCCACGCCAAGCTCGTCAGCTCCGCCCTGGCGACGGCTGCGACCATCCAGCTGCGCCAGGGGCGCCCGGCCCATATGGTCCCTCTGGAATAGCTTCCGGTCGCAGGAAGTCTCAGAGCCGGCGGCCATGGGCGAGTCGGGCGATCAGCCCCTCAAGCAGCAGGAACAGCGCCGCCGACCGGTCATTCGGCTATCACGCTTCGCTACCCAGGAAGGACCGATCGGACCGATCGCCCACAACGTGCTCTCCTCAGATCACGGCAGGACGGCCGGCGAGCGGATTCCCGTCGGAACAGAGTCGGGGTCCGCGTGAGCTCTCGAATCCCCGGCTGGTCTGGCGAGGACCAGCTTCACCTGCTTGACGGACGCTCCGGTCGCCAGGGCGATGTCGCTCAAGGATGTCCGCCGCAGAACCAGGGCCTCCACCGCCTTGGCCAAGGCGGTCATACGGGCGTCCTCAGCGTCACGCAGTTCCTCCAGTTCCGGCGTCACTGGGATGATCTGCACCTCGGCGTTCACGCCTACGAGCGCGAGACCATTCTCGACGCTCACGCGGACCAGTCGCAGCGTCCGCCCGCTCCCGTACACGCCGTGCTCGGGCTCGTGCGCCACCCACAGACGGCCGCGTCGGCTGGCCCGGCACTCGATGACCTCGCTCACGCCGCACGCTCCAGGTCCTCGATGATCTGCTGAGCGACCGCGTCCGGGATGGGGGTGGGCAGGACGACCTGCCGGGTGCCGATCCGGTACCGCGCGTGAGTGCTGGTGCTGTCGACCTTCGTGACCGTCAGGCCTTGTCGATGAGCGGTGGCCTGGATGCGTAGCAGCGGACCGCCCTCCGTGCCAGCCCGGAGCCCGGCGGTCACCTCCTGGGCCTGCTTCCACTCCGCGAGACTCACCACGGCCTCATGAACGGGGCCCGGCGACCATACCCACTTCGAGATCGGATTCCACTGGGAGAAGCCCGGCCGTCCGGTCCGGGACGCCTTCCTGTTGTAGACCTGGTAACCGGTGAGCTTCGGGTTTGCGATCAGGCCCTCGACGAGGTTGTGCGTCCATTGGCCCTCGATCGGGTACCGCTCCGGATCGGCCGCCAGAATCGAGATGATGTCTCCCGACTTCAGGTGCTCCTCCCGCCGCAGGCGGCACAGCTCCCGAGAGGCGTCGAAGCGTCGCGGGTCCGGGTGCGGGGCGAGCTTCTTCTTCGGCCGGGCCTCTCCGAACCGGCCCCGTGGCGGCGGCGGTGCGTTCTCGTCGACGACCGCAATGTAGGGGTAGGGCGGGTAGCCGTGGTTCCATCCGCCAAGGGCGTGCTGGAACTGCCCGCCCATGGACATCTCCAGCATGACCGTCCGGTAGACCTCGGCCTCGACCTGTCCGTAGCGGCGGGTGCGCAGCCGGCCGGACTCGGTCCCGCCCTGCGGTTCGTTGGCGTACACCACCTCCACGCCCGCCTGCTGGAGGTGGTGCTCGGTGGTGAGGCTGGTGAGCATGGCTCGCGCAACACGGTCGGCGCGCTCGGCCAGGACGTGGGTGATGCCCATCGGCTCGGCGTGGTTGAGGAGGTCTTGAAGGCCGCCGTCCCGGCGGGTGGGGACGCGCAGCACGTCGTACATCTCCTGTGGGGCGAGGCCTCGGGACTCGGGGGGAAGCATCCCGGACTCGACATCCCAGTAGTAGCCGACGAACTCCTCGCCCTCGTCGAGGCTTTGGGCGGCGAGCGCCACCTGCCGGGGGATGGAGCTGCTGGGGTTCTGGTTGTCCTTGGTGGAGACCCGGCCGACGAAGGCCGACCGGCGGGGGCGTGCATCCACCTGTACGAAGTTGGTCAGGTCGCTGAGGTCGATGGGCGGTCCGAAGGGGAAAGTCATGGTCCTTCCTGGGTGCTGAGAGAGCGGATGTGTCCTCGCGGTGGCGAATGACCGCGGCCGGGCTCCGAATGGCAGGCCGAGGGTCGTAACCGCAGACGCGGCATGAGGCTCATCGCTGTCCCTCGAAGGGAGGAAGACAGGAGAGAGTCGCGGTACCTCGACCCTATGGGGCCCCACTGACAACCGTGTTTTCCAACCTCGCGTCTTGCAGCACCAGTTGGCGCCTGAAGACCAGACGGTCAGGGAATTCGCGATGGTGCGATGGATTCAGCCCTCTGAACGCAACATCGGCCTCCTCAACGCCCCCAACCCGAGGAAGCCGATGCCCATTCGTCCCGTCCGCCGCTCCGAGCCGACCCAGAACACCGCCGCGGGAAACGTCGCCCTCGTCGAAACGCTGCGGCTTGCAGTGCCCCTCCATATCGCCGAGCTCCGCGACCGCCCCACTGACGTGCTCGTAGCCATCGCCAGCCAGTCGGCCAGCGTCGTCGGCTCCAAGGGCGACGTCCTCCAGTTCCACTCCCCGAAGCGAGGAGCGGCAGCCGAAGCGTTCAACGCGCTCGCGAGGGGGCTGGCGGCCGCCGCGATCGTCACACACGGCGGTGTCACCTTCGCCGGCTCGCACTGGTGCACCGTCCATGCCTGCTCGGGTCCCGACGCCGACCATCCGCAGCCGGACGTCACCCCGCCCTGACCCGTACCGGCCCAGGTCGTACCTGCGGGCGTAGTCGCGACCGCGACACCACCCCGACAGTGTCTGCCCGGCCCGGGCCACCGAAAGGACAGAAGGCCTTAACCCCATGCCTTACGCCGAGCGCCGCTTCGACAATGTCGAGACGGCCCTACTCCTCGATGAGGAATGCAGCTACTGCCGCGCCGCAGCCGGTCAGTACTGCGACCCTGACTGCCCGTTGGGCGTCATCGATCCCAGCTACACCCGCGAGGAGGAGCCCCCATCGATGTGGGAGCCGCCGCCCCCACCTGGCTGGTGACCACCTCGCGCCACTCCCACCGACCCCCGGCCGCTGGCCGCTGGGGGGCCCGGGCAAGTCGTGAACCCGACGCCCCACCGAGCGCCGCAGGGCATGGCCGGTTCACCGGCCACCATGCAACCCGCCCCAGAATGGAGACCAGATGCCTCCCACCGAACCGGAACGCGTCGACGAGCTACGCTCCCGCATCGCAGCAGCCGCCCGTACGATCACCATCAGACTCGGCCCCAACGCTCTTGCGATGGCATCGGCACAGCAGCCGATCCACCTATCGGGAGGTGAGGCCGACATGGTGGCTACCGCAGTCGTTGACGTACTCGCGCAGGAGATGCTGCTCGCTCACCAGGAATGGGAGCGCAGTGGCGTGTCCCTACGCTCGTGTTTGGTACCTGGCTGCCTCCGCCAGTTCGACATGATCGCCTCCCTCTCCGGTGCGCCTCCAGAACGCGAGGACTGGTCAAGTGATGGCTGGCTCCAGCACCGGCCGCTGAGCGGTCACGCATGCCCCGAGCATGCGCAGGCTCTCTGGACCTCGGGCAGGCACATCCCGAACTGGCACCACCACAGCCACGACGACGCTCGTCTGCTCTGTGCCTGCGGGTGGGAATCCGGCAAGGTGCAGTTCCGGGGCCACGGCGTCACACTGTGGCAGGCGCACGCGCTCAAGGTTCTGAACAAGGACCCGGGCGACACGATCAGCACGGTGCAGACCTCGATGACTGCGGAGCAGCTCGCTGAGCTCGCCGTCAGCGCCCAGCGGCGGGGCCCCGGGCTGGCAGCTGGCCGGACCAAGGAGCAGCTTGCCGCCGGCATGCCGGACTTCATGCGCGATGCCGTGGACGCCCACGTGCCGCATCTGGCCGCACTACGGGCCGTCGCCGACGCGACCCGTGACCGGTACGAGCGTGGGCTGATTGCCTGGCTGGAGACCCTGGACTGAGATCTTCCGCCGCCCGTCACCGCCAGGCGGGCGGCGGTGTACCCCCTGGCCGGCCTGTCCAACGGCCAGGGCCTGCGTTCCTTGCGGTACCGCCCTCCGCCTTCGCCGGGCGTCGCAGGACTCGCGGGCACTCACGGATCTGCTGCGTCCCATCCCAGAATCCGTGATCGTCAGCCGTGGACCCGCTCGGGGCCCATGGGGACGCCCGTGGGTCCCTTCGGAGAGGATGGGGTTGTGAGCTTCCCTGCACCGCCCTGCGCAGAGTGCGATGAACCGCTTCAGTACGACGCGGAGATCCGCCGCTTCGTCTGCGGCAACCTCCAGTGCTCAGCGCTGAGTATGGAAGTCCCTATTTGGCGCGCTTTGCAACAGTCCGGGCTCGCTGCTTCGGACGCGCCCGGGCTGCCCCGCCCGGTCCACAAGGGCCTGCCGGTGCCCTGGGTCGCTCCCCGGACCGCGGACTACGTCTTCTGGCTCGCCCTCGATGCGGCACGCTGCGCCCTCGCGCACAACCGATGGCTCTGCCAGGTGTGTGGCGATGAGCTGCCCGAGGAGGCGTGGGTCCTGGCAACCCCTGAGGGCCAGGTGCTCCAAGCCGCGCTGCACGCCAAGTGCAAGGACTTGGCGCTGGAGTTCTGCCCTCACTTGTCCAGTGGCGACACCCGCGCCGTCCCGATGCTGGTCTCCCGGGACGAGCTCTCGGCCGATGGCCATCCGCTGAGAGACGCTGCCCCTTCGGACCCGTTCTTCCTCCAGCAGTGGCAGGTCACGAGGTAGTTCAGTTGGCTGGCTATCAGCCTCGTGTACCTGGCGCGATCGTCACGGAGATTCGCGACGGATGAGGTTCCGTCGTGGTCCGGCAGCAGTCTTCCGGCGTCCCGCTTCCCGACCACGCCGGAGCGCACAATGCCGCACCCCATCACCTTCGCTTCCCACTGCCCGGAGACCGCTGCACGGCAGGCATGGGCAGCTTCACTCTCACGGGCCGAGGAGTACGCCGCCCGCTACCTGACCACCACCTTTTCTGATCTTGAAGTCAGTCGCTCTGGCGGCCCGGCGGAACAGCCCGGCCTGACGTTCGAGCGTGCCGGCTGCGGGAGCGTGTTCGTGACCACCGACTCCGAGCGGGCCACCCTTCGCGCCCACGGCCTGCACTGGGAACTGTGGAGCGCGGCCGTTTCCGCCCTGCACGGCGGTGAGCACTTCGTCCTGGTCGACGCCGATGGCAGTGATGTCGAAGAGCCCCGAGCCGCCGCGCCGGGCTCGTACACCGACACCTCAGACGAAGACTCGCTGGTCATCCGGGACGACGGCACAGCGGACGTGAGGTTCTTCGAGCTGAGCATCGACGAGATGGCTCAGGTCCTCGCCGCGCTCCGAGACGGCTTTGGCCGCCTCGGTCAGCGCCGGTGCACCCGTTGCCATCTGCCGCAGTGGCGGCACTCGGCGCGCCGCAGCGGTGAACACGTGGTCTGTGGCTCCTTCACCCTGGCCTGTGCCGACTGCCTGCCGCATGGGGATGCCGAGGAGTGCGCCCAGGCCCGCACCGGGCAACCCTGCACCCGCCAAGCCACGCGCGCACGGGCCTCCCGTCCTCAGGGCGGAGAGGACGTTCTGGCGTCCCTTCTGGGGACGTTCAACGGCTGGGACCTGGCTGCGCTCGCCCACACCGCCGTGGAGCTGTTCGGCACGCACGGCGACGTCAACGACGAACTGAGCGAAACGCAGAAGGACGTGCTGGAGCGCGCCGCCACGTTCTTCGACGAGATCAGCGAGCCCATGTAGAACACACCCTCCGTGCCGGGCCCCGGACTGTCGGCACAGCCAGGGGCCCGGCGCCCGCACGGCGGAGGATGACGCTCTTGTCGACCCTGGGACGCGACGGGCTCCTGGCGGCTCCACCCCGGCTCTGCGGTTCCTTGCGTAGGGCGGGAACACCGCTCCCGGACCACAACCCTCGGCGCCACGAATCGGCTCTGCAGCGGGGCTGTCCGCCACCGGGCCCACCATGGGTCTCCGTCGGCCGGCGGAAGCCTCTCTGCCACATGGAAGGTCAAGCATGCTCCCACCGACACTGGCTGCCGCCCTGGACCGCGCCACCCCACCGCGATGAGAAGACCCGGAGATCGAGAGGCGCCCATCGCTGTTCCTGCTGAGCAGATTCCGCAGGGCTGTTACTGGTGGACCGACCCGGACGGGGCACTGTGCCTGCTACCGGGGTGTCTAGCCCGGATCAACGACCCCGACGCCGCCTGCACCTGCAGAACCCTCGCCTCCCGCCTGACCAGGGCCGAAGAACGCCTGGCGGAAGCCGCGGAGCGGGAAAGGTATGCGAGCACCTGGTGGGCCGCGCTGCGGGCTGCGGTGGACGCGCATCCAGCGCGGGACGAGATCCTCAGCGATGCGCGACGCCGGGCCGGCCGTTGACCCGCTGTCCCGTCTGAAGCAGGCGAGAACGCCGGCAGCCGCGTGTGGGCCGTGGCGGTGCGGGCCTGCGAGCCGAAATTCGCGAACGTGGGGGCCATCACGGTTCCGGGACGCAGGCTCAGCCCGTCAACCCCACCCGCCAGCGCCGCACAGACAATCCGTGCGGCGCTGGCCCCGCACTGCCGGACGGGTCCTGCACCGCGTCCAGAAAGGTCCGTGCCCATGTCGGTCATCGAGACCACGATCAGCAGCACCGCCGCCTACCACCAGGCCCTGGCCACCATCCAGAAGGCATCGCGTGCCTACGCGACCGGCGAGAGCCCGCTGGACGACGCCACCTTCGACCGGCTGCGGGACCAGCTGGTCGCATGGGAGGAAAACCACCCGGAGGACGTGGCGGCGAACTCCCCCTCCGGCAAGGTCGCCGACGGGGCGGTCCCTGCGGGCGAGGTCGCGCACACGGTACCCATGCAGTCCCTGGACAAGGTGAACACCCCCGCCAAGCTGCTGGCGTGGGAAGCGTCGCTCCAGCGGCGTCTGGGCGGCCCGGTCACCGGCGGCTATGTCGTGGACGTGAAGCTGGACGGCTTCGCGGTCGCCGCGCGGTACCAGAGCGGTCGCCTGGTCAAGCTCGTCGGACGAGGCGACGGCCGTCAGGGCGAGGACTGGAGCCATGCCATCGGCACGGTCACCGGCCTTCCCCAGCAGCTGGACCGGCCACTGACCTTCGAGGTCAGGGGAGAGATCCTCTTCACCCACAAGCAGTTCGAACGGGCCAAGGAAGTGCGCGCCCAGCACGGCGGGGACGCGTTCGCCAACGCCCGCAACGCCGCCGCTGGCACCATCCGGGCGAGGAACAGGGCCTACACCCTGGAGATGACGTTCTTCGCCTTCCAGGCCGTCGAGCTGCCGGGCGGCGAGGTGTTCGCCCACACCTCGCACGCCGACCTGATGAAGTGGGTCGCCGACACCGGCATACAGACCACGGAGGCCACCCCGCCGAAGGCCCACGTCTTCTCGACAATGGCCGAGGTACAGAAGCAGGTCGCGGCGATCGCTGCGATGCGTCCCAGCCTGCCCTTCGACATCGACGGCGTGGTCATCCGCGCGAACAGCCGCACCGAGCAGACCACCGCAGGTACAGGCTCGCGGCACCCCCACTACAGCGTCGCCTACAAGCTGCCCAGTCTGGAGCGAATGACCAAGCTCCTCGACGTGGTCTGGGCCGTGGGCAAGACCGGCATCCTCGCCCCCCGGGCCGTGCTGGAGGAGGTCGAGATCGACGGCAGCATGGTCACCTCCGCCACCCTGCATAACCCCTCCGATATCAGCCGAATTGGGCTCATGAAGGGCGATACGGTCTACGTCCGGAAGGCCAACGACATCATCCCGCAGGTGGTCGGGCCGGTGACCCACCTGCGCACCGGGACCGAGGAGACGATCACCTTCCCCGCGTCCTGCCCGGTGTGCGGCGGGAAGATCAACACCGACAAGGGCCGCTGGACCTGCGATGAGACGGCGAACAACGGCGGCTCCTGCGGACTGCCCGCCGCCCTGCTGTACGCCGCAGGACGCGAGCAGTTCGACATCGACGGTCTCGGCCCGGCGGTGATCGGCAACCTCGTCGAGGCTGGTCTGGTGCGCGATGTCGGCGACCTGTTCCACCTCACCCTGGAACAGCTCACCGAGGCGACCCGGGGCAGCGGTGAGGCGTCGAACCTGCTGGAGCAGATCACGGCGGCGAAGGGCCGCCCGCTGGAGAAGGTGCTGGCAGCGCTGGGCATCGCGGGTACCGGAGTGGAACTCTCCGAGCGGCTCGCCGCTCACTTCCGTTCGATGGACGCATTCGTCACGGCCGACGCCCAGACGCTCATGGAGGTGGACGGCATCGGGGTCAAGAAGGCCGAGCAGATCGCCCGACAGCTCCCCCGGGTCGCTGCGGTGGTCAAGAAGCTCGCCACGGCAGGCGTGAAGCTGGCGGCCGATCTTCAGTCCGCCCCCGTGAGCGGCCCGCTCGCAGGCAAGACGGTCGTCGTCACCGGCACGATGACGGGGCCGCTGGCTGCCTACGATCGCGTCGCGATGAACCAGCTGATCAAGGACGCGGGCGGCAAGTCCGGCCTCGACGTGACCTCCAAGACCCACCTGCTGGTCGTCGGGGAGCGGGCCGGAGGCAAGCTCGCCAAGGCCGAGAAGTACAAGATCGAAGTGATGAACGAGGAGGCGTTCGCCATCCTGGTCGCCCAGTTCACCAGCTGACCCGATCGGCCGTACATCCAGCGGAGCCCGCTCTCACTGAGGGCGGGCTCCGCGTCTCCTTCCCGCTCCGGCCCTCCGCTGCGCCGGGCGGGGCCTGACGTGCCGGCTGCCGCAGCCCCAGACGGCCGCTCCTGTGCCCGTCAGCAGGCCCGCGCGCACAGGAGGCTCTGGGCGTCCGCGACCGCCGACGAGACCAGGCACTCCGACCAAGAAGGACGATCATGAAGCACACGTATCTGTACCCCCTGACGGACGATGCGCTCTTCCTGTGGAGGGCCGGCCGCCAGAGCGCCACCGACCTCTTCGGCGTCCCAGCGGACAGCCCCGACATGTGGACGAGGCTGGTCGCGCTGGACGAGCAGCTGGGGGAAGCACGTGAGACCGTCGCGCGGCTGATCGAGGACGCCGACCGCGTCTGCCTGGGGCAGCGGTACGCCATTCCCGGGTCCCTCCACCCCCAGATCGCCGACATCGAAGAAGACGTCCACGCCTCCACCCGAGCGGTGACCTGCCTTCTCTGGGACGCACCGCTCCTGGACCCGTCACTGCGCACCGTGGTGGTCACCGCGCTCGGGCTGCCGGATGTCGAAGTGCCCGGGCGAGATCCCGCCGCGGACATCACCCGGTTCCTTCAGGCCCATGAGCACCAGCGACTCATCCCGTTCTGGATGTGACCGGCTGTCGCCGCACTGCCCTCCGGCCTACGACCGGCGAAGCGCGAACAGCTCTCGCTGCTGCTGCCCCCTCGGTGGACCGAGGGGGCAGCAGCAGGCACCTGCGATCAGAAGCGTTCTCACCTGCACGCTGTCCGGCTGTTACGCCGATCTCCCCAGCCCTTGAGCCCTCTCGATGTCATCGCACCGGGCAATCCTCGCTAACCATCGCTATTCATCGCATCTGCTCATAAGTTCAGCACTTCTCTCTCGAGCAGCCATTCGCCGCCGGTTGCCCGAGGCCTACGAGCACGTCCAGACCCGACCAACCGCTTCCACGAGGAATCACACGATGAGCATCGCTGCACGCACCCGGTACACCGGGGGCACCCGGACCGCTGGGTGCCTCCGGCTGCTCACTCTCCCGTTTCGGACGGCCTACCGGCTGTTCCGCCCGAGCCGCCAGGACCGGATATCGGACCCGGCCATCACGGCCGCGCAGGTCGCGCGGACGGCTGTCGGCGGAGCGGCCACACTGTGGCTGATCCGGTCCTACCCCCTCCAGGAGTCGGCGGCCGATGTCGCGGCGGACCAGGTGCTCGAGTTGTTCCTCAGCGCTGGTGTCCTGCTCGTCGCGGGCCCCATCGCTCTGGCCTGCTTCGTGCTGTCCGCGCGGCCGTCCGTGCGCGCCGTCTACTGTCGGCGTCTTGCCGGGCCGGCCGCGGGGTTCGCTGCGCTGCTCGGGTCGGCAGTCGGGCTGTGGTTCCTGCTCCTGGGCGGCGCTGTGCAGGTGACCCAGGCGCTCGGCGGCATGCCGATCATCGGCGCGCTCGTCTCCACGGCGGGCGTACTGTTCGGCGTCCCCTTCGGCGCCGCGGCTGTCGTGCTGAGCGTGCACTACACCTTCCGCGTCGGTGACGTCTCCGAGGTCCTGCCGCCCCTGCTGTCGCCCGTGCTGGTGTGGTCCCTGTTCGTCGTCCAGGCCTTGGACGGCCCGCCGGTGGCTGCCCCTCCGGCGGTCCATGCACTGTTCGTGGCCGGCCCGCCGGTGTCCGTCACGTTGCTGTCGGTGTGGGAGCTCCAGCGCCTGCGTACGCGGCACCACCTGACGATCCGCCGGGCCCTGGGGCGGAGCACCCCATTCTCCTGCTGAGGAACAGCGGCCGCGGGGCGCCGAGGCTTCAGGCGGGAGCGGGCTGTCCACCGGCGAGTGGGGCGAAAGAGACGGCCGGTAGGGCACGAGGGGAGCGGGATTCGCGCGCATGCGGCGATCGGGCGGGGTGCGCCACACAGTCAGGGCGTCAACACGCAGGTCAGGAGCTTCTCCGCCTGCTCCCTCCCCACTACGCCCAGGGACTTCACGATGGCCGCGATCCCCCAGCCGCCCACCAGGCAGTGCACCCGATACAACAAGGACGGCTCACGCTGTACCGGGAAGACCTCGATGGCTGACGGCTGGTGCCGGTCCTGCGACGGGTTCGGCCGCCCGCAAGCTGCCCAGCCGAAGGCAAAGCCCGACCTGCGGCAGGAGACACGCTGGCGGGAGGCCAGTGCGCGTCCGCTCGAGTCCGACGAGGCGTACGAGGTCGGCGTCTCCAACGCGGCCCTCAACCACTTCATCGCCGCGCACGGAGGGGATCGCCGGGCGGCAGAGGCGCAGATACGCTCGCTGCTCGAAGATCTGCTCGCCGCCGACGCCCGCCCGGCGCTGCGGCATCCCGAGACCGGCCGGTGGCGACTCCGTACCCAGCGGGACAAGTTCTCGGTCACCCTCAGCAGGGACGCCTCCGTCGTCACCGGTTACAAGGTCCGGCACGTGGATCGGACCTACGCCCAGATCAAGGCTGGCGTCCCCAGCCGGGTGGCGTCTCCTCACCGTCGCGAGAGGAAGAAGTGGTTCCTGGCTTTGCAGACCGAGCTGCCCTTCGGCATGGGCGTGATGACCGCGCGGCTCTTCGCGCGCTTGGAGCTCGGGTTCGAGATGACCGAGAACAACGCCGCCGAGGTGATCGAACAGATGCGGGACTACATGGCACGGGCGGGTATCTCGCTGCCCACCCAGGAAGGCGAGTCCCGCGTCACCGACTCGGCGGGGCTGGAGTGGACCTTCGAGGTGCTTCCGGAGCAGCGCCCGTACCTCGTGCACATCTCATGGGGCACCGAAGGTCAGCGGCGGGCGGCCGCGCCCTGAGCAGTGTCGCGGAGGACTGGGGCCCGGCGCCCCGGCGCCGGGCTAGGGCTAGGGCTATACGGAGCGGGTTGTCGTCTCAGGCTGGTGCTCCAGTGTCACAGCGGCGGCCCGGAGGTCGACTGGTAGCTCCCCGTCGCACCAGTACTGCGTGCCGGTCATCCGTCCGTTGCTCCGAGTGATGCGCCAGATCGGCAGGGCGTCACAGAATCCGCTCGGGTCACGGACACGGTCGAAGACCGACCCGCAGATCTCGTGACCGGGATAGCCGGCCCGCTCCGGAGGCAGCGGCCAGCCCGAGGGGCACAGCGACAGCCTCATCGTGTACCGCTTCCGCTTGAATCCGGGGACGACAGCCCCCTTCCACTCCAAGGTGGTCACATCCAGCGGGGTTCGGAGCGCGGGCTGCAGCCGGTAGACCCCGCCCTCCGTAACGACTCGGCGCTCCTCGACGAGAACCCGGGCGGCAGTTTCGATGACATCTGCTGTGACTTCCTCGCCCGTTGCGTGATCGACGCGTTCACGGAAGTACGGGTCGGCCTTGATCTCGGCCAGCGCCGCGCCGTCTAGGTGTGCGGTCAGCCAGCGGCACAGCAGCCAGGCTGCGTGTCGGACGACCTCTGGTTGGTCGCCAGCGGCATACCGGGTGATCGCTGTGGTCATGAGCGAACGGTAGAGGTCCGGGGAGCCACCGGCCGTACGCCGCCGCTGGTGCTCCCGAGCCGTGCCTGTCCTGAGCGGTGTCCGGTCTTCAAGTCAGAGTGCACTGCCGCGGACACGCGTTGACGGCACCCGGTCGGATGCCGACGTGCCGTCTGCCGCAGCACCTTGCTCCGGACGTAGAGAGGGATCCGTATGGCTACGCATGTCACCGAGCCGCTTGACCAGGAGGAGCGGGTAAGCCGGTGGGGGCTGGAATCGCACGTGCCCATCGACCTGTCGCCGACCCGGATCTTCCTCTTTCTGCTCAAGGTGGGGCTCGTCTACGGGGCGGCCTGTTGGGCGTGGGAGTACGCCCGGCGCAGTGGGCTCGCCGAGACGATTCACCAGCCTGTGGTCGCGTACCTGCGGTCGAACAGCGCGGGGCTGCCGATGACGGCCGGTGACCTCGTCGACTGGTGGGTGGGCTTGGGCGCCGGGGCCTTTCTCACGAGCGCTGTCCTGCGGTCATGGCCCGCGCGTCTGCTCTGGTGCTGCTGGGGTGTCTGGTCGATAGCGATGGTCTCGGCCGGGACCCCGCAGGATGCCCGCTCGGTGGCCGTCGGTGTGGCCACGCTGGCCTGGGCGGCCGTCTCCGTCGTCGCGCTGCGCGGCCGCGGCTAGGACGCCGCTCCCTTCGAGTGCGGGACGTGGGCGCCCAAGTCCCGCACCATCCTGGGGCCGTGAGTCGCTACAGTCGCTGAGCATCTCCCGGCCCGGGCCCGGTGGAGGGCCCGGGCTCGCCCATCAGCCATGCGTAGGCAGCTTCTACCGCGTTCGCGGAGTGCGCGAACCGGTCGCCGGACTGGAAGTGACGGTCGGCCAGTGCCTCCCAGCCGCCAGCGTGCTCGGCCGCGGCCTGGAAGGCGCGGGCGACACTGCCGGCGACTTCGACGTACACGTCGGCCTCAGGCGTGACCCACTGGTCGACGATGGTCATCACCTCCTGCATCGCCTGCTTGTCCAGGCGCCGGTCCTTGTCCGCCAGGTCCACGCCCAGGCCCCAGATGAGGCTGCGCATGGCCTGGGTCTCCCAGGTGTCATCGCCTCCGGCGTACAAACGGCTGCTCTGGCGCCGCTCGGACCGTTCGTACTCCTGGTCAGCGTGCTGTCGGGCGAGGCGGTACAGCGCAACCAGCAGAGAAGCCGTTGCCCTGGGACCTGCTGCGGCGAGCGCGTCGCGCAGTCGTTCGAGGTCCTCCTGCGGGACGGGTACGACGGTGCGCAGCGGGCCCCGGTCGGCATCCAGGGCGGCAAGGCTCTGCGGTTCTCCTCCGCCGCTCTGCAGGGAGGTGTTGGTGTACCGGGCGGGTCCGACGGCGAACCAGCCGACGTCCCGGTTGTCGACGACTCGGAACGGGTACTCCTCGGCCTCCTCCAGTCCACCGTCGAGAGGATGAAGCTCGGTCAGGCTGGGATGGGCTTCAGTGGTCAGCGCGTCGGGCTTCCCCTGTTGTACGGCCACGATCTGCTGACCCGTCTCTTGGGGCAGGGCCCGGACGGAAACGTGCCGCTCGGTGATCCGTGGGTGCTTGTTCACGAGGGCGGTCAGGATCGCGGTGCTGGCGTCTTGGAGGAAGGCGTGCAGCGTGTCGGCGCTCCAGCGTCGGCGGGCGGAGACCCGCACAAGGAGCATCGCCGGCATGTGGCCGGCCAGCGGAGGCATGCCTGTTTCGCGCGTTGGCCGCGGGCCGTACACCTCGGCCCTGGCTCGGTACCAGCCTTCGTGGGAGATCAGGTAATCGCAGGCGTCGGCGATCAGTTGCGCCGCGTCAAGACCGGCCTGGCCGCGCGGCAGCATGGCCACCACCATCAGCGGAGCCGTGAACAGCTCCCCGCTGTCCGCCTGCCCCAGCGGGTCGGGCGCCATCGGAACACCGGTGGGGGGCCGTCGGCCGGCGTCGGGCACGGTCCACTGCTCCAGCGCGATCGCGGCCTCGCTGTACGTACGGCCTGAAGCCGCCATCACCGCGCGGATCTTCAACTTGCGGGTGCGGTCCTTCGTCATGCTCAGCTCCGTGCCGCGGCGCTTCCCACGCATACGCCGCACTGGAGTTCTGTGCAGGACGGCTTCGACCAGGAGCACGCGATTCCTCGAACCTTGCTCCGCCTTTCGGAGACCGGGCGTGGGCCGCGTCTCCTGGGAGCTCCGGCGTACGTGCACGCCGCTCCGGGAGGCTACCGCACTGCTGACGTCGGAGAGCGGCTGGAACGACGAAAGGGCGGCCTCTCGAAGAGGCCGCCCTTGTCCCGGAGGTACAGCGTCGGAAGTGCGGGGTCACCGTCGCGTGGCGGTCTGTGCAGTCCGGTCAGCTGAGGAGAAGGAGGAACCCGGTGATCACTGACACTCCGCCGAGGAGCAGTGCCACGGGCGATCCGGCCACGGCGCCGTATCCTGCCGCGCCGAGGCCGCACAGTGTGGCGATCACGGCGATGGTGACGGTGAGGGGGCCGGTGCCGGCCTTCAGGCGCCGGATCTCGGTTGCCATCCCGTCGGTCTCATCGCGGTAAAGCCGGTAGGCCTCGCTGTCCTTGTCGTAGGAACGGACCATCTCGGATCGGCGTTCGATCTCGTGGCGCAGTGCGGAGATCCGCCGTTGTCGCCAGCCGGCCAGCCTCAGCAGCGCTAAGCCGACAAGGGCTGTCAGAGCGATGGCGGCTTGCCCGGCGTCGTGCATCGATTCCAAGTGGTCCCCCAAGTGGACGGGTCAGCGCAGTGCTTGCGCGTGCGTTCGTGCGCGTTGTAGGTGCCCGGTGAGTTCCCGAGCTGTGGTGGTCGTCTGTGAGAGAGCTCCCGTGGCGGTGTCCGCGCGCGGCCCTGCGTGGGTGTGCAGGGCCACGCC
Organism: Streptomyces sp.; assembly: GCF_035563135.1. Taxonomy (GTDB): domain Bacteria; phylum Actinomycetota; class Actinomycetes; order Streptomycetales; family Streptomycetaceae; genus Streptomyces. Next base: position 4,563 of record NZ_DATMVN010000066.1, on the reverse strand, counting down.
GAGAAGCTCGGTGACGGCAGGCAGCGCAGCGGCGATCCGCCCGAGCTCATGTGCGCTGGTCACCGCGAGGCGGGTGTGCTGCCATCCGGCCGTTCCGCTGTTCAACTCGCGGACCAGACGCTCGAGAGCGTCCGCGGACTGGCGCAGATGGATGGTGGGGTTGTGGGTTGTCATACCGGCATCCTGCCGATCCCGGTGCTTGCATGGTGGTCACTGGCTGGATCTCTTGATCTCCTCCTGGATGTCCTGGAATCGGTATGCGGTGGGCTTGCTCGGGCGGTCGGTGAGTCGCACGGTCGGGATCGTGAGCGCTGCCTTCTTCAGCTCGGCCTGCAGGGTGCGTCCCACCATGGCCAGCCGGTCGGTCCGGTCGTCCCAGCGTCCCCACGTGGCGACGTCGGCGGCCCGCAGGTGGGCGTGAAGTTCGTCGACGGTCATCTGCGCAGGCCATCCCTCGCTTTCGAAGGCGTCCAGCAGGAGCTGGGCGATGCGGGGGACGGGCCTGCGGGTCGCGTCGCCTGTGGTGACGGCGTCCAGAGAGGGCAGCCCGACGTTGAGGCGCTCCTTGGCCCGCAGGAGTGCCGTGCCGGCGTCGAGGTGGGGGCAGTAACGGAGGATCGGCGCCCGGTGCCTTGGGGTCAGGCAGTAGAAGCGTCCCGCGTCGGCGATGTCCCACTCCCCCGGGCTGGGCACCAGGAGGTGCGGCAGCCAGCCTGCGGAGATCGCGCTCCTGTCTCCGACGACGATCGGCACGTCGTCCATGCGGCAGGGCAGCATCACGCGGATCCCGAAGGAGTCGGCGACGGCGTCACCCATGATGTCGCTGGTCGCGTCCTGGGTGCAGATCATCAGGGTGATCCTGGCCTTCCGGCCGATCCTGATGAGGGCGAGGGCGTGCTCCTTGGCCTTCTTCGACAGCTTGGAGTACTCGTCGAGAAACGCGATCAGGGCGGGCTCTTCGTCGGTGACGACCCAGTTGTCCTCGCCTTCGTCGAGCGCGGCGATGCGGTTCTCGGCGTAGCGGACCAGGTCGGCCAGCGCGGCCTCGATCTCCTCCTCGGTGTAGGCGGTCCGGTCGGCCAGGCCCCGGAGGGGTCCGAGTCCGCGGCCGGTCGGGTCGAGGTCCCAGACCACGGCGTCGGAGCAGGCGGTGGCGTACTCGGCGAGGGTGCGGACCATCGCCGACTTGCCGCCGCCGGACTTGGCCACGATGAGGACGTGCTGGCCGGCGAGGATGACGTTCGTGGGCTCGCCGTCGATGCTGATGCCGATGGAGACGGGCTTGAGGATCGAGCACGACAACGGGTTCCGCAGCGGGAAGGCCGGCGGGTTGGCGAACGGGTCTTCGGTGAGGACCCGGACCATCACCTCGGCGCTGTCGTTGGGGTTGTATCCCCCCTGGGCCATGGTGCGGCCCTGCCCGACGCGCAGCGCGACGTCGAGTTTCGGCAGCAGGCGGACAATGTCCGCCGGTGTACCGGAGTTGAGAACGGCAATGGCCTGCCAGCCGTAGGCGAGGCGGGAGGCATCCGTGACCTGTGCGATATCGGCATCGACGGAAAGAGCACGGAAAAGGCATTCCTCGACCTGTTCCGCATTCTCGGCCTGCCGAATCGGGAACGGCTTTCCTTCGTCCTCGGCAGCCGGTACCTCTGCAGGCTCGATTTCCCCGGGCAGTGCGGCGTAGGGAAACAGCAGGTGCGGCAGCGCGGGGGCCAGCGTCGTGCGGACGCGTCCCTGTGCCCACAGGACGGTGGCGGTGGCCGCCGCCAGGACGAGATCCGTGACCACGACCGGGCCGGTGAACAGCGTGAGCCCGAGACCGTCCACCACGGTGAGTCCCACGGCCGTGGCGTGAAAGCGGCGGGAGCGCCGTCGGCGTATCTGCCCTCGGCCCACCGTGACGGCTACGGATGTCGGCATGGCGGGCTCGAACTCCACCATCTCGGCCTTCGCTTGGAACTTGGCCCACTTCTCAATCGCGTCCGCGGTGGCCGGCGTGGGCCCCGGGCCGCGGCCTTGCAGCATCAGCTGCATCTGGCGCTTGTTGTGCGCTTCCAGGCGGCTGATCTGGGCCCGGGCGAGGCCGGTCTTCTTCCGCTGGGCCGTCTGCCACAGGCGGTACTGGGTGTTGAGGAGGTCACGGGCGACGTGCGCGTCGGTGAGGTCCTCGGTGGCTCGCCAGCGCCTGAGCTCACCGGCCGTGTGGCGGGCGCCCGTGGCGAGCACCTTGGCCTCGCGGGCGGTCAGCCGTCGAGCCAGGTGCAGCAGCATGCGGACGTACGGAGTGGTGTCCGGGTCCTCGTCGTCCTGGGGGGCGCCCGGGTCGGGGTGGTCATCTTCGAGGAGTTCGGCGTCGACGATCTCGTTTTCGTCAGCGGGGCGGGTCATCGTGGGTTTCTGCCGTTCTCGGTGGTTCAGGTGGGGGTGCGCCTGCGGCCTGTCTGACCCGTTTCCGCAGGTCAGATCCTGTTCTGGGACCCGTCTGGCACCTGGCCGGGTGCAGGTGCCAGACAGGCCGATTCCAGGCCCCAGACAGGTCCTTGGACGGCTCAGGCCGAGTTGAGGAGGAGGTCTCCGACCGTGTTGCCGCTCGTGGTGATCAGGCCGATGGCACTGCCGATCAGACCGCCGCCGAGTCCGAGGAACACGCCGGTGAGTGCGCCTCGGACAAGGGAGCCGGTGACGTCTGCACGGCCCGACTTGATCAGTCCGGCGTAGAAGCAGACGAGGACGATGCCTGTGACGACACCGCCGAGGCCGACCTTCTCGGCGCCGGTGGCTGCCGGCTTCTGGCCGGTGACATCGATCTCGGCCGCTCCCGCGAGGACGTACGACCCGACCCCGTCACCGAGGGCTGCTGCGGCTCCGCCCATGGCGCCGAGGATTCCGCCGCCGAGGAACAGCAGGACGCCGATGGTCAGACCGAGGAAGTAGTGAATCTTGGGGGTCGGGTCGCCGCCCTTCCACCGGCCCACCTGGTAGGCCAGCAGGGCGATGCCGATGATGACGGTGCCGGTCCCGCCGAGTGCTGCTCCGGTGGTGTTCATGCTGGTCAGACTCCGAATAGGTAATGAAGGGCGGGACGGTGGTAGCCGATGACGAGGGCGATGAGGAGGAACCAGAGAGTGCTGGTGGCGGCTACGCGTAGCAGGTAGCCGAGACCCGGTGTCCTCCATGCGAGCCGGACGATTCCGCCCAGGGTGGTCTTCGCGAGGATCAGGCCGATGACCAGGGCGGGAAGGGCCCGGCCGAGGAGGTACCAGGGGTCGTCGGCCATCGCGGTGGTGACGCCGGCGATGAGCAAGGCGGGGACGTTGAGCGGTAGCCGCATCCACTGGAAGTTCAGCGGGATGTGGGTCCTCCAGCCCCATGCGGTGGCTCGCTGCCGGACGGCGATTTCGGTGGCGGTGCGAGCTTCGGTGTAGACGTCGGCCAACTCGTCGCGTGTCTCGTCGTAGGCGCGCATCACTCCGTCGCCGACGGAGCGCCAGTTGGTCCCCCGCTCTTCTTCCGGCACGTTTTTGCTGGTCACAGGCACACCCCGCAGGCGATCAGCCGTTGGCGGATGTGCTCTTCGTTGGGGTCCCAGACGCCGAGGTCGGGAACGACCGTCAGGTGGCGCTGCTGGGGAAGAGCGCTGAGCGGGGAGGGGCGGGAGGGGGTGGGATCCGAACGGCGGGCCGCTCGAGGCAGTGGGATACGGATGGGCATGGGTGCGTGCCTCCAAGCGGTAAGGAGGGAGCGGGCCTGGGGTGCCTGTCGGCACAGATGGGCCCACTGGCGGCGGCAGGTAGTGGGGTGCCCGGGGGCCGGGCGAGCGCCAAGGCGTGCCGGTGGGCGGCGAACGCGGGGCGCTGGATGAGGTGGCGGCCGAGGCGGCTCACCCCATCCGAGATCGTACATACGTTCGGAGAAGCGAGCAGGGGTCGCTACTCCCCTTCGGCCGGTTCGGGGTCGGGGAGCCGGCCGGTCTCCTGGAGCAGTTCCTTGGCCCGCTTCCAGGAGCAGTTGATGGCGTTGGCTACGTAGTTCGGGCTGAGGGTGGGCTGGTCGGGGTCGAGCGCCTCAACCGCCGCGATCAGTTCCTCGCGGGTGCGTCGGCCCCCCGACTTGCCCTTGGCAGCGTCGGGTGTCGGCCCCGATCGGGGGGGCTGCTCGGCGTCTTCCGTCGGGGCCGACGCGGGTGCAGTTGGGGTGCTGGTCGGGGTGCCCGACGTGGCGTCGGGGGTGACCGGCACGTCGATGCGGGCCGATCGGGTGCCGTCGCTTGCGGCGTTGATCGGGTGGCGGACCGAGCTGGTCGGCCGACGCAGTTCCAGCGGATCGGGGTTGCCAGCGGGCTGCGTCGGAGGCGACGGCTCATCTGCCCGATCGAGTTCGTTTCCGCTGGTGAGGCTGCCGATCGGGGTGTAGTCGGGGTGCCCGATAGGTGTGTCGTCGGGGGTGGCGTTCGGGTCGGGTCGGGCGTGGTCGGGGGTGGACGTCGGGGCCGACGCAGCGAAGTCGGGGGTGGGTGTCGGCCCGATGATCGGGGTGAGATCGGGGGTGGGGTCGGGCGTC
>NZ_DATMVN010000065.1:0-3038 GCF_035563135.1 Streptomyces sp. | reverse complement strand
TTCGTGCACTCCGGCCAGGTGTGCTCCGCGGGGACCCGGCTGATCGTGCAGGACGAGATGCACGACGAGTTCGTCGCGGCGGTGGCCGAGCGCGCCGAGCACATCCGCCTCGGCAGCGGGTTCGACCCGGCGACCGAGAGCGGACCCCTGGTGTCGGAGGAGCACCGGGCGAGCGTGGAGGAGTACGTCGCCACGGGCCTGCGCGAGGGCGCCCGGCTGGTCGCCGGTGGCCGCCGTCCCGAGGAGCCGGAGCTGGCCGGTGGCTTCTTCTACCTGCCCACGGTGTTCGCCGACTGCCGGCGCGACATGCGCATCGTGCAGGAGGAGTCCTTCGGGCCCGTCCTCACGGTGGAGCGGTTCGGCACGGAGGAGGAGGCGATCGCGCTGGGCAACGACACCGACTACGGGCTCGCCGGCGCGGTCTGGACCGCCGACACCGCCCGGGCCGAGCGGGTCGCCCGGGCACTGCGGCACGGCACGGTCTGGATCAACGACTTCGGCCCCTACCTGCCGCAGGCGGAGTGGGGCGGGTTCGGCCGGTCGGGCAACGGGCGCGAGCTCGGTCCCTCGGGCCTCGCCGAGTACCGCGAGGCCAAGCACATCTGGCACAACACCGCCCCCGCGGCGTCCCGCTGGTTCGCCCAGCGGGACGGAGGGGACGCGCAAGCCGGGTAGGCGATCAGTGCTCCCGATCGTGGAACGGCCGGTGGTGGATCCGCCCCTCCCCGCGTCGGGCGGTCCGCGCCGTCCTCGGGTCACCGGGCCGCATCGAGGACCGGTCGCGTCGTTCCCGTTCCACCTGCGCAGGCGCTCGCGGGCGAGGATGTGAGCCCCGTCCCCGGGGACGGTCGGCCCCGCGTCCCCGATGTCCGTCCCCGACCCCCGACCGGACGCCGCTCCATCCGCCCGGCGACCCGTGCACCACGACCGCCATGGAGAAGACATGAGTGAACGAGCGGCTCCCCCGGGGGCCACCACCGGTGCCGAGCCGCCGGCCCGGATGAAGCGCCCGGTCTTCTACGGCGCGGCGGTCGGCGTCCTCCTGATCGCCGTCTGGGCGATGGTCGCCCCGACCGCAGCCGCCGAGGTGATCGGCACGGTGGTGGGCTGGACGTCGGAGTGGTTCGGCTGGTTCTACATCGCGCTGGCGACCGCCGTCCTCGTCTTCGTCGTGTTCCTCGGCGTCTCCCGGTACGGCCGGACCAAGCTCGGCCCCGAGCACTCGACGCCGCAGTACAGCACCTTCGCCTGGGCGTCGATGCTCTTCGCCGCCGGCATCGGTACCGACCTGATGTTCTTCGCGGTCGCCGAGCCGGTGACGCAGTACCTCGCCCCGCCGGTGGGGGAGGGAGGGACGGTGGCGGCGGCGCGGGAGGCGACCGTCTGGACGCTGTTCCACTACGGCATCACCGGGTGGGGGATGTACGCGCTGATGGGGATGGCGCTGGCCTACTTCGCCTACCGCCGGAACCTGCCGCTGGCGATCCGGTCCGCGCTCTACCCGGTCTTCGGCAAGCGGATCCACGGCGCCCTGGGGCACGGCGTCGACCTCGCCGCGGTCGTGGGCACGATCTTCGGGGTGGCCACGTCGCTGGGCATCGGCGTCGTCCAGCTCAACTTCGGCCTGGAGGTGCTCTTCGGCATCCCCGAGGGGCGCGCGGCTCAGATCGGGCTGATCGTCCTGGCCGTCGGGGCGGCGACGGTGTCGGCCGTGAGCGGGGTGGACCGGGGGATCAAGCGGCTCTCACAGCTCAACGTCCTGCTGGCCATCGGCCTGGCGGCGTACCTCCTCGTCGTGGGGAGGACGACGTTCCTCCTCAACGGACTGGTGCAGAACGTCGGGGACTTCGTCAGCGGCTTCCCCGGCCTCACGCTGGAGACGTTCGCCTTCGAGCAGCCGGTCGAGTGGCTGAACGGCTGGACGCTGTTCTTCTGGGCCTGGTGGATCGCCTGGGCGGCCTTCGTCGGCCTGTTCCTCGCCCGCATCTCCCGCGGTCGCACGATCCGCCAGTTCGTGGCCGGGACGATGATCATCCCGTTCAGCTACATCGTCATGTGGATCTCGATCTTCGGGAACAGCGCCATCGACCGGGTTCGCCAGGGGGACGCGGCGTTCGGCGAGCTGGCGATGAACACGCCCGAGCGGGGCTTCTACACACTGCTCATGGAGTACCCGGCCTTCCCGTTCATCGGTGCGGTCGCCACCTTCGTGGGCCTGCTCTTCTACGTCACCTCCGCGGACTCCGGCGCCCTGGTGATGGCGAACCTGTCCTCCCACCTGCGCACACCGCAGACCGACGCCGGCAAGGGCCTGCGGATCTTCTGGGCGGTCGCCACCGGTCTGCTCACCGCGGCGATGCTCCTCGTGGGTGGTGTCCCGGCCCTGCAGAGCGCCACGATCATCATGGGGCTGCCGTTCGCGTTCGTGATGGTGCTGGTCATGGTCGGCCTCTACAAGGCACTGCAGGTGGAGTCCCTGCGTGCTGCCGGCCGCGACCAGTCCCTGCCCGGCCGGCTGTCCGGCCGGGCGGCCGAGGCGTCCCCCGACGGGCACGGGACCTCCGCGTGGCGACTGCGGCTGGGACGGGCCATGGCCTTCCCGAGCGAGGACTCGGCCGAGGAGTACCTCGACGAGGTGGTGGTGCCGGCCCTCGAGGAGGTCGCCGGTGAACTGCGCGATCAGGGCGTCGACGCGCAGGCGAGCCGGTCGACCGACGACCTGGGGCAGGGGTGCGTGCAGCTCGCCGCCGAGCTCGGTGACGACCACCCGTTCCAGTACCGGGTCTGCCTCCGGACGGTGCCGGTGCCCGAGTACGGGCGGGGCGCCATGGTCGGCGAGGAGGACTCCTACGCCCGGCTGGAGGTCCACCTGGGCGAGGGAGGGCAGGGCTACGACGTCATGGGCTACACCCACTCGCAGGTGATCGACGACGTCCTCGACCAGTACGAGCGTCACCTGGATTTCCTCCGTCTCCAGGGGCCGGAGGCCGCCCGCCTGCCGAGGGCCCGGCGGCCGGTGGACGACTGACCGGCACGGT
>NZ_DATMVN010000064.1:0-24647 GCF_035563135.1 Streptomyces sp. | reverse complement strand
CACCAGCCGGTGGAAGGCGGTGGGTGCGACGATCACCGGCCCCGCCTGCCGGGCGCCCGGCAGATCGACGGCGGTGGTCCGCGCCTCGCTGCCGCACAGCACCCTCGGCAGCAGCGCGTACCGGTCGAACGCCCGCTCGTTGTCGGCGAGGACGCGTTCCTCGCCCGCGCCGCCCGCCACGTAGTCGTAGGAAACCGGATCCAGCATCTTCCGTGCGCTGTCGTGCAGTTCGCGGAGCGTCACGGCGCCACCGGGGTGGCTGGGCTCCGGTGCGCGGTGAGGAAGGCGCCCAGCGGGGCGCGGTGGACCTCCTCGCTGTCCCACTCGTTCTCCAGGTTCTCGGTGAGGTGGTGCTCGGCGGTGAACTCCCCGTCCCGGTACCACCGGACAACCGGATGCAGATAACGGCCGTCCAGGCCCGACACGTCCTGCTGGGACTTGCGGCCCGCGGAGACGTCGAAGGGGTCCACCCGGTCGTGGTCCTCCCCGTACTCCAGGGTGATCACCGCGTATGCGTCCACCTCACCGAAGTCCCCGGAGCGCACGGCGCCCGGCACGTGGTCGACGGGAACCTCCTCGGCGTAGCGCAGCGTGCCGTCCGGGGCGAGCAGCAGCAGGTCGCCGAGGACGGCGAACTGCTGCCACAGCGCGGAGGACCGGTTGATGCGGGTGATCACCGCATCGACGGCCCGCTCCGTGGCGTCCCCGAGCTCCGTCGTCGGCCAGGGCACTCCGCCGTGGCGCTGGCGCAGTCCACGGTGCAGTGCCCGCACCGCGTAGCGGAAGCCGTGGATGAAGCCGGTCGTGGCCTTCCCGAAGTCACGGCCCTGCATCAACGTCCCCGCGAAGTACAGGCCGGGCACGTTGACCGACTCGCCGAGAGGCGTCAGCGCCGGGAAACGACCGTCGACGATCAGGTCCGGCATGCAGGTGTCGTCGAAGATCGAGCCGTCGAACCGGAAGCCGGTCGCGACGATCACCCGGTCGTAACGGATCTCCTTGACCACTTCGTCGACCCGCTCGAAGGAGACCGGTACGTGAAAACCGTCCGGCTCACGTCTGATGGCGAGCACCCGGCCGTCGAGGAGAGCGTTCTGCGACTTCAGCTGGTAGCTGTCCAGGAAGTTGTTGTAGACCGCGCGCAGGTGTCCCACATAGTGCGTCCGCCAGGCCATCCGCAGTGAGCCCGAGCCGACGATGTGGATGACCGCAGCGGTCTCCATCAGGTTTTCGGCCGTCTCGAAGGCGGAGTTGCCCCGGCCGATGATGAGCACCCGCTGATCGGTGAAGGACTCCGGATCGGTGTCGATCGTGTCGTAGCGTTCGGCCAGTTCGACACCCGGGAACGACGGAAGGTTCGGCACGGGCACCCCGGTGGCGGTCACCAGGTGCCGTGCCCTCCACGCCTTTCCGGTGTGGTCGGTGACGGTGAAGCCCTCGGCGTCGCGGGAGACCTTCTCGACGGTGGTGTCGTACCGCACGCGCACCCCGGTCCGGGAGGCGAAGTCCGACAGGTAGCGCACCAGGTCGTCGGCCGGCGGGAAGTAGCGGGGGCTGTACCGGGTGAACAGCAGCTCCGGGTCGTCGCTCAGCAGGGAATTCCAGTCCATCCGCAAGCGCAGCTCCGGATCGTCGTACCCCGTGTGCACCTTGTTGTTCGAGATCAGATAGCGGTGCCGGGGGAACCGTGTGAAGAACGTGCCCGGACCGCTGCCGCGCTCCAGAACGACGTAGTCCGCACCGTCCCGCTCCAGGAAGGCGGCAAGTTGCAGTCCGGCGGGCCCCGCGCCGATGATCAGATAGTCATGGGTCATGCTCCGGAAGCTAGCCACCGGATTTCAGAGCGCTCTGATATTCCCCGCCTACGTTGGGGACGTGCTCACCACCACAGATGCCGTCTCACTCACCGGCCCCCCGGACTCCGCCGCCCTGCGCCGCGCGGCGAGGCCGCTCACCGTCACCGTGGATGCCGGCACCCGGGCGCGCCTGGACCGCGGCCGCCGGTTCTTCCACGGCCTGCGACACGGCAGCAGCGACGCCGAGGCCCCCCGGATCTACGGCGCCACCACCGGATTCGGCGCACTCGTGGGATACGCCGGCCGCCTCGACGAGGTGGACCAGTGCGACAACACCCTGGCCCACCTCGGGGCCGGCCACGGCCCGGACCTGCCGCACGAGATCTGCCGAGCTGCCCTCCTGCTGCGCACCTGGTCCCTCGCCCAGGGTGTCTCCGGTGTGTCCGCCGAGGTCGTCGACCGGCTCGCCGCGATGTTCGCCACGACGTTCTCGCCCGCCGTCCCCCGCTACGGCTCCGTCGGGGCGAGCGGTGACCTGATACCGCTCGCCTACGCCACCCAGGCACTGCGCGGCCGGGGGCACGCCTATGTGGACGGCCGCCGAATGCCGGCCGCCGAGGCACTGGCCGGTGCCGGGCTGCGTCCGCTCGCCCTGGACGGCCGCGACGCGCTCGCCCTCGTCAACGGCACCTCCGTCACCACCGCGGCCACGGCTCTGGCCTGCGACACCGTCCGCACGGCACACCGCTCACTCATGGCCCTCACATGTCTGCTGGCCGACACTCTCGGCTGTGACCCCGGCTTCCTCGACGGGGACCTGCTGCGCGTCTACGGCCACACCGGCGCGGTCGATGTCGGCGCGCGGATGCGGGGGACGCTCACCGGCACCGCCCCCTCAGGCACCCGGCCGCTGCAGGAGCCCTACAGCATCCGCTGCGCCCCGCAGCTGCTCGGCGCCGCCGAGGACGCGCTGCGCTACGTCGACGGCGTGGTCGCCGCGGATCTCGGCGGCGTCAGCGACAATCCGCTGTTCTTCCCCGACGACGAGGAAGAGGGAAAGGTGGTGCACGGCGGGAACTTCTTCGGGCAGCCCGCCGCGTTCGCGGCCGACCTGCTCGCCTCCGTCACCGCCCAGTTGGGCAACCTCGCCGAACGCCAGCTCGACCTGCTGACGGATCCCGCACGTAACGGGGGGCTGCCGCCGATGCTCGCCACCGCGCCGGGCCTGCAGCACGGTCTCCAGGGCGTACAGCTGGCCAGCACCGCACTGGTCGCGGAGATCCGCCGGAACGCGACACCGGCAGGCATGCAGAGCCTGCCGACGAACCTGCACAACCAGGACGTCGTCCCCTTCGGCACCCAGGCCGCCCTGCGCTCGTACGACATGGCGGAGCTGCTCGGCCTGCTGTGCGGGTCGCTCGCGCTCGGCCTGCGCCAGGCCGTCCACGTCGGCGCACGCCGGCCCACCGCACCCCGGTGCGCGGAACTTCTCGACGCCCTCATCGAGGTCATCCCCCCGGTCGAGCCGGACCGTCCACTGGACGAGGACGTTCGCGTCGCGGCCGACCTGCTCGCCACATGCGAGCTGCTCCGACCGGACGCGCCGGACCTGGAGCGGCGGGCAGGGGACCGGACGCCGGCAGCCGGATGGTGAACCGGGCCCCGTGGCCCGGCCGGCTGGTGGCGGCGACCGTGCCGCCATGGCGCGTGACGACCTCCCGCAGCAGCGCGAGCCCCAGCCCGTAGCGGCCGCCGTCGTCACCGTTCCCACGATGGAACCGCTGGAACAGCCGTTCCGTCTCGGCGGGGTCAAAACCTGGCCCGCTGTCCGTCACGGTCAGCTGGACCGTGCCGGCGGAGCGGGTCAGGGCCACCTCGATCCGCCCCCCGGCCGGGGTGTGGCTGATCGCGTTGGACAGCAACTCGCCGACGGCGCGGCGCAGCGCGGACCTGATGCCGTCGACGAGCAGAGGACGCGGCGGGACGTCCACGACGACGGTGATGCGGCGGGACCGCGTCCGGTCCGACTCCTCGTCCACCACCGACCGGGCCAGCGCCACCAGATCGACCGGCCGGCGTTCCGCCGGCCGCGCCGGCCCCGCCGCGAGGCTCGCCGACAGCAGCAGGTCGTCGATCACCTCACCGAGCCGGCCGGCCGAACCGACCAGCCGGGCCAGTCCGTCACGATGCGCGACCGGCATGTCCTGCACAGCCGCCTGCCGGGCCAGCATCTGCGCCCGCGTGTACACATGGGCGATCGGAGTGCGCAACTCATGACTGGCGTCCGTGACGAATCGATGCTGCCGGGTGAGGGCCGCTGCCAGAGGGGCCACCGCGCGCCGCCCCAGCAACGCTCCGGCGGCGGCCGCGGCGAACAGCCCCACCAACTCGGCGACACCCAGCGCGAACAACAGGTGCGTACGGTCGGCCAGCTGGAAGCGCATGTCGAACACCGCCTGCACCACGTCCCCGTCCGCCCGGACCTGTGTGCGTACCAGGTAGTCCGTGCCGTTGCGCCGCACGGTGCGCTCCACGGCCTCGTGGGTCAGGCTCACCCGGTCCACGTCGGCACGCACCGGGAATCCGGCCGGGGCATTGGCCAGCGGGGCCACCCCGGGGGCGTACAGCCAGGTACACACCGGAGGGCTGTTCAGGTCGCCGTGGCCCGCACCGTAGCGCAGTTCACGCCACACCTGCCCGTCCTGCGCGTGCACCATCACCGTGTACGCAATGCCGCCGACGATCGCGACCAGGGACGTGATGACCGCCCCGGTGATCAGGGCGATCCGCAGGCGCGCCCGGCGCACCGCCGCCCACTCCGGGGAAGCCGACGGTCTCACAGCGCTCCCAGACGGTAGCCGAGACCACGGACCGTGCGCACGACCTCCCGGCCGAGCTTGCGGCGCAGGTAGTAGACATAGGTGTCGACGATGGACGTCGCGGGCGCCTCCTGGAACACCGACCGGCGCAGCTCCGCCCGCGAGTGCACGGCGTCGGGACGTGAGGCGAGCGCCCACAACAATGCGAACTCCCGGGTCGCGAGGGCGATCTGCTCACCGCTGGGCAGTTCGACCTCCCGGCGGCCGACGTGCAGATGACCCGATCCGATCCTGAGCACATCGGTGACGTCGAGCGTCCGTCGGCACAACGCCCGTAACCGGGCGCTCAACTCGTCGAGTTCGAACGGCTTGACCAGGTAGTCGTCGGCACCGGCGTCCAGCCCGTCGACCCGGTCGTGCACCGTGCCCATCGCGGTCAGCAACAGCACCGGGGTGCGGACCGCGCGGGACCGTAATCGGCTCAGCAGGTCGAGGCCGTCCAGAGCGGGCAGCCGCCGGTCGACGACGAGCACGTCGTACCGCCGGGAGAGGCCGAGGTGCAGGCCTCGCTGGCCGTCGGTCGCGACATCGACCGCATACCCTTCCCCCCGCATCGTGTCGAAGAGCATGGCGGACAGCTCCCGGTCGTCCTCGACGAGCAACAGACGCCAAGGCTCCCGCGCGTGTCCCTGTGTCACAGTGCCGCTCCTCTTCGTCCCTCCCCGCATTTTCCTCCAACGTCCTTGTGGCGGAGGGGGTTCCCTGGACGTGCGGGGGGCTCCGGCGGTGGGGTGTCCGTGCGCGCCGGGCCGTGCGCAGTGCCGGAAGACACCTTTGCCGCGTCGGGCCGATGCGACCGGCCGGCCCACCGGACCTCTTTCGGCGCGGTGGCTGTCGCACGTGAAGCCGGCGATGCCGTTGAGCGGAGGTGCCCCCGCGTGAGCCCGGCTCCTTTCACGGGTGCCGGCGCGTGCTGCTCAGCGCCACCGCCGGGATCACCGCGAGCGCGAGGGCCCCCGCCGCCGTCGCCAGCACCGGGTAACTGCTGCCGCCCACCACCAGGCCCGAAGCCATGCCGCCTGTCGCACCTGCCACGGACATTCCCACGTCCGCCAGACCCTGGACCGCGGCGCGGTTCTCGGCGGGGGCGGCGCCGGCGATCAGGGCCGTGCCGCCGAGCAGGGCCAGGTTCCAGCCCACGCCGAGAAGCACGAGCGCGCAGGCCAGCAGTGCGACGGAGTCCGGCGGGGCCAGGCCCGCGGACAGACCGGCGGCCAGCAGGACGGCACCGGCCGCGGCGGCGACCCGTCGCCCGCCGATCCGGTCCGCGAGCAGTCCGCTCAGCGGCGACGGCAGGAACATCGCCCCCACGTGCAGGGCGATGACCAGTCCTACCGCCTGCGTCGCCTGGCCGTGGCCGGTCATGTGGACGGGCGTCATGGTCATGACGGCGATCATCACCAGTTGCGCGGTGATCATCACGGTGGCGCCGGTGAGGACACCGGGGGCGCGGAGCGCCGGGCTGCGGGGTCCGGTGCCGGGCCCGGCCCCGGCATCGCGGGGTTCCCGGGACTGTGCGAGGAGCAGCGGGTCCGGGCGCAGCCACACCAGCAGCACCAGGGCGGCGGCGGCATAGGCGGCCACGGCCAGCAGGAAGGGGCCTGCCAGCCGGGGAATGCCCCAGGCGTGGGCGAGGGCGCCGGTGGGGCCGATCAGATTCGGGCCCGCGACCGCGCCCAGCGTCATGGCGAAGAGCACGGTTCCGGCAGCCCGGCCGCGTCGTCCGGGCGGGGCGAGGTCGGCTCCCGCGTAACGCGCGAGCAACCCTGTGACCGTACCCGCCCCGTACACGAAGAGCGCGGCCAGGAGCAGGGCGGGCCAGCGCGCCGCGGCTCCCGCGACCACGCCCGCGCTGCCCAGCGCGGCCACTGCATTGCCGAGCGCCAGACCCGGGCGGCGTCCGAAGCGCTGGCAGAAGCGCCCGAGCGCCGCAGCCCCGAGGGCCGCGCCGGTGGTGTAGAGCGCGGCCGGCAGCCCGGTCAGACTGGTCGAGCCGAGCAGATCCTGGGCGAGCAGCGCGCCGACCGTGATGCCCGCCGCCATGCCGGCGCCGCCGAGTGCCTGCGAGACACCGAGTACCGTCAGGGCGCGGCGCTGTTCCCGGGAGAAGCCCGCCGCGGTGGCCGGCGGAGCCGTCCGGGTCACGCGTGATCCCGCACCGGGGCCGTCGGCCCGCCGGGCGCCTGTGCGTTGCCGGCCAGTGCGGCTATCTCTCCCAGCGGCATACGGAGTTCGTCGTGCAGGAACCGTACGATCGTCCAGTGCGGCAGGGCGTCGGCGTCGAAGGGGCCGAACGCGGCCGTGTAGAGGGGGACCCAGCGCAGGGCTTCCTCGGCGGCGGTCTCCCGTCCGGGTGCTTCCTGGTAGGCGGCGTAGGAGATGCTCCGGTGATGGATGAAGTGGCCGCCCGGCAGCCGCTGTTCGCACAGATCGCGGTACTCGCGCGTCTGCAGGATGAGGTAGTGCCATATCTCGTCGATGTCCTGCTCGACCGGGAGGAAGAGGCCGCCGAGCCGGTCGGGGTGGCGGGAGACGAGGTAGAGGTAGCGCAGGCACTCGCGGACCTGGTGCCGCACGACGGATGCGGGCGGTGCGTCCGGCTCGGCCGTGAAGTGCCGTACCACCTCCTTGTGCAGAGCCGGGCCGAGCAACTCCTCGGCTGTGGGCGCCCGCTCGGCGGTGCTGTCCGCGGGGGTGCGGGCTGCGGACGTAGGCATGGGGCTCCTTCGGGAGGTGGGCGCCGGGTGTGCCGGACCGCCACGCGCGCAGGGGCGGTCCGTACGGACGGAGGCGTGACGGGCGGAGGGCGTGAGGTCAGGACGGGTCGGGCGTGGTCAGCCAGGCGTACTTGCCGGAGCGGCCGACGGGGATGCCGGTGCGGTGCTCCACCTGACAGGCACGCCCGGTCAAGGTGTTGACGGACATGGACAGTTCGGCCGTCTCGTCGGCCGTGAGCGGCGTGTCGTCGAAGGTCGTGTACGACAGGCGGCACTCGCCTTCGCCGGTCAGGTGCAGTCGGTGCAGGAAGACGCGGGTGCAGACGCCGGCGATACGGGTGTCGAGGTCGGCCTGGGAGACGGGCCCTTCGGGTGTGGGCAGCAGTTCCTTCTCCCGTCCGCAGAAGGAGACGATCCGCTCCGGGTCGGCGCTGCCGTCGCGCGTGCGGACACAGTCCCCGGACCGGTACCGGACCAGCGGCATGTACGGGTTGCGGATGCTGGTGACGATGAGGCTGTGGATGCCGCTGCCCGGTTCCACCGGGAGGAGTTCGACGCTCATGTCCTGCAGGTAGGGCCGGTAGCGGCCTTCGGTGTCGCTGTAGAAGAGGTAACCGAGTTCGGTGCTGCCGAAGAGGTCGACCACCGGGCAGTCGAAGTGGGCGCGCAGGTGGGCACGGACGTTCACCGGCGTGTACTCGTAGGCGTGGACGATGCCGGCCGGGCCGGGGAAGTCGTCCCACAGCCCCCATGCGGAGACTTTGCGGACCAGATGTGCCAGGTGGTAACCGGAGCAGTCCAGCAGATAGGCGCCGTCGGGGTGGGCGCCGGCCACCTCGCGGATCTCGGCGAGCATGCGCTCGACCTCGTCGCGTTCCCAGTCGGCCGGGTCCAGACGGCGGTTGAGGTACAGCGTACGGTCGTCGAGCCAGCGTTCACCGGGGGTGGCGCCGGGCTTGCGGGCGTTCACCCGGGCGACGTGCTCGGTGGCGAGCACGGTGGTCAGTGAGACCCGCCGGGCGCCGTCGTGCCATGAGGTGCCGAGCTCGGGGTGCTCGCTCCACAGGCGGTAGTAGGAGCGGAGCAGGAAGTAGGGCGGCCGGATGAGCTGCATGCGGGCGTGGTTGGTGCCGGTGGACAGGACGAACTCGGCTTCTCCCGCTTCCAGCGCGCGGGACAGTTCGGGAGTCATCCAGTTGCCGGGGAAGCCCCGGGCGATCTCCGGCTTCTCCAGGATCGGGAAGTGACCGCGCTCGACGGAAGCACGGTAGATCGGGATGTCGCGCACCTTGTCCAGGACATCGGCACTCGGCAGGCGGTTCACGAGGGCTCTCCGGGCGGGTCGACGGCGGGGGAGCGGGACCTGCCGGCGCGGCGGCTGCCGCGCCGACAGCGTGGGGCATCAGTGGGTCAGGAGATGCAGCCGTTCTTGGGTGCGGCGCTGATGCAGCCGCTCTTGGGTGCGGCGCTGATACATCCGTCCTTCGAGGCCTGGGTGGAGTTGGCGGCGACCCACTTGCGCCACACGGACTCCTCCGTCATGCGCTTGATGAGCTGCTCCATGGTGAAACCTCCTGAAATCGCAGAGAGTCGGCGTATTTCGTGAAGAGATGGTTTTATGACGATCACCCATCGGCATTGAAGGTAAAGAGATGGTCAACCAATCGTCAAGAGGTGGCTTGACGATTGACCTGAACCGCACCCCTCGCACGCGGCGGCCCATCGGGTCTGCGGCCGTACGCCCTCGTCCGCTCTTCCCGCCCGGCGACGGCTGTTCGCCGGCTTCCCGGCCGTGGAGGCGACGCCCTGGAGGTGTCCACATCCCTGCCGGGCCACCTGTTCAGGGGAAACCGGCCGGGCCACGCACCGGTCGCGTCCCGTCACACGGGAGTGCTCACGCCTCGGTGGGCCGGTAGGCGTTCTATGGTTGGTCGCATGAGCCGCTGGACGGAGTTGACCGGGGAAACGTCCGGGGAGGACTACGCCGCGCGGTTCGCGACCCTGGCCCGTAGTGGCAAGGACGTACACGGCGAGGCGCGGTTCTGTGCGGCTCTCGTGCCTGCCGGAGCGCGGGTGCTGGACGCCGGGTGCGGTACCGGGCGGGTCATGATCCGGCTTGCGGAACTCGGGTACGACTGCGTCGGGGTGGATCTTGACGCGTCGATGCTGGCGGTGGCGCGGGAGCAGTCGCCGGGACTGCCGTGGTTCCAGCTCGACCTGGCCGAGTTCGAGCCGGCTCTGCTCGGCATTGCAGCGGACTTCGATCTTGTCGTTGCTGCGGGCAATATTTTCCCGTTGCTCGCCCCCGGCACCGAGACCACGGTGGTCAAGCGTTTGTCCGCGGCCCTGCGCCCGGGCGGCCTGCTGGTCGCCGGTTTCGGCCTGGACGAAGCCCATCTGCCCGTGCCGCCCGGCCTCACGCTGCCGGAGTACGACGACTGCTGCGCTGCGGCCGGTCTTGCCCTCGTCGACCGCTTCGCCACCTGGGACGCCGACCCCTACGACGGCGGCGGCTATGCCGTCAGTGTCCACCGCCGGTGAGGACGTGCTGCACGTCCGGACGGCCGGTGGTCCGCTTGATCGCACCGGCCCGGCCGGCAGGGCCCTCGACCGCCCATCGCGTCGCACGTTCACGCGGTTCCTCGGGGTACATGCGGGCAGCAGCCATGAACGGCATCCTTCCGGGCCTTCGACGCCTCCATCGGATCCGAGCGATCCAGGGAGAACGGCCCTGACCCCGAAACGGTTCGGGGTCAGGGCCGTTCCGCGTGGCGCGGGGGAGGAAGCTCGGTGAGCGGTCACCCGCGCCGGGGTCCCGCCGGCGTCGTCAGCGTCTGCGGGCGGGGCGGCCGGCTGCGATTCCCGCCACGTGCAGGGCAAGAAGTGCCAGGCCCAGGAGCATGACGTTCACGGAGGAGAAGACATCGTTGGTGGTGATGTCCGCTGCGTTGATCAGGAAGGCGATGACGAACAGGACGGCTGCCGCTATGCCGAGCATGAGGTGCTCCTCTCGAAGGGGTGAGGTGCGTGTGCCCGGACATCACAAGGACAGGCCCCGTTTCCGCTTCGGCTTCGGGAGACCGGCCGGGCTGCGTGCCGGGGCGGCGGGGGTGCGCCCCGAAGACGGGGGTAGGGGAGTGAGGAGAGCCGAGCGAGGGAGGGTCGATGACGAAGGACACGTCGCTGCGTGCGATGGGATGGGCGCAGTCGTTCCCGGTGTCGCAAGGGGTGCGGGCCGGCCGCCAGTGGACGCGGGAGCACCTGGAGTCCCTGGAGTGGACCAAGGACACGCCCGAGATGGTGGACGCGATACTGCTCAGTGTTTCCGAGCTGATCACCAACGCGCACGTGCACGCGCACAGCGACGCCCAGCTGATCCTCACCTGGGACAGCCACTGCCTGCACGTGAGTGTCCATGACTCCAACCCGCTGCCCCCCACCAAGCAGTCCGAAGACCTCACGACGACCGGGGGGCGCGGACTGGCCATCGTCGACGCGCTCGCCGACGACTGGGCCACGCATCCGCAGGCGTCGGGCAAGACCGTCACCGCCTGCTTCGTGCCACCGGGCGCTCCGAAGCCCCGGCACGGCGAGGACGTCAGCTGAGCTCCGGGCGGAAGCGGCCCGGAGCCGGCCCGGCGCACGCCTCACGCCCGTGCTGCCCGGCCGATGTGTGTGGCCCGGCACGGCCGGGCCACACACATCGCGCAGAGCGCGCGCAGCCCTCCCGCAGGAGCCGGTGCCCGAAGGCTTCCTTCGCCTTCTCCTCGGCCTGGCGGGCCTCGCCCTCGGTACCGGCCGGCCCGGCCTCCGGCGGTGAGGCGTCCGTTCCCGACCGCGCGGCCCGCTGCCGCCTCGACCTTGGCCTGCCCGGTCTTCGCCCGGGTCTTCTCCACGGTGGGTCCGCCCCGGTGACGCCGGCGTCCTGACACAGACGGCGCAGGCGTCCCGTGAGTGCTTCAGCCGGCGGCCGCGGGCACCACCTCACCCGAGAGCGGCAGCCCCGGCCCCGCCACGGCTCGGGAGACGAGGCGGGCCATCTCGACGGCGCCCCGTTCCTGGAAGTGGGTGTTGTCCTGGAGACCGTCGGGAAAGTTCGGGTACTGCCCGGCCTCCAGCCACAGGAAGATCCTCTTGGACGCCTCCACCCCGACCCCGTCGAGGTAGGCGCACAGCACAGCGCCCCTCGGAGGCAGCGCAGTTCGTCGTGCCCGGCGGCCGACCATGAGTCGGCCTGCGCGGTTCAGCGGTCCGGAAACCGTGGTCCGCCCGCTGCCCGCTGCCCGCCGCCCGATGGTCGGCGGCCGGCGAGCAGGGGCAGCCCCGTGGACGCCGCCTTCAGCACGGCCGGTGTCCCGGTCACCGCCCGAGGGCCGGTTCCGGCCGGCGTCGGCGGTGGCGCGTCCGGGCGCGGCCGGCGGCCCGGTACCAGGAGGCGGCAAGCACGGTCCCGAGCGCGGCTTCCACCAGATCGCCGCCGTAGTACATCACCTGGGAGCCGGTGTGCAGGTCGGTAGTGGTGAACGCGGTACCGGGCGGCGGCGTCGCGTACAGGGTCTTGGCGAGCACGGCGTGCGCGACACCGGCGGCCAGCAGGGCCACCCCGCGCAAGGCCGGCGGCCGGCGGTGACGCACCGGGTCGACCTGGCAGACGGCGAAGGTGAAGAGCAGCCCGGCGGCCAGGACGTGTGCGTGCACCAGCGCGTGCAGCAGCGGGCGGTGGTGCGTGTGCGCGTACACGTCGGTGCGGTACAGCAGCCACAGGCCTCCGGCATCGAGCAGAGCTGCCAGGAGCGGGTGGGCCAGCAGGCGGGCGGGGCGGGAATGCGCGAGGGACAGGAGGCCGCGGCGGGCGGCGCCGGGAGGTGAGGCGCGCAGGGCCAGAGTGAGGGGACGGGCCAGGACGAGCAGCAGCGGGGCCGCCATGCCCAGGAGCAGGTGCCCGGTCATGTGGGCGGTGAACGGCCCGCCGGGCAGCGGACCCACCCCCGCCCAGGCCACCCAGGTGCATCCGGCGGTGAAGGACACCGGGCGCCACCAGGGCCAGGCGTCCCCTCTGCGCCACAGACGGCCTGCGGCCAGCCCGTAGGCGACGGCTGCCAGGAGCGCGCCCACCGCGGAGGCGATTTCCCACAGGCCAGGGCCTGCGGCCGTTCCGGGGTGGATGTGGGCGAGGATCACGTCGTCCGGGCCGCACGGCCGGGGCGGGCCGCACGGCGGGCCAGAAGAAGGCCGGTCAGGAGCAGAACCACGCCGGCGAGGTTCCATGCCCAGTCGTACGGGGCGATGTCCACGCCGTAGCGGACCTGGTGCAGGCGCAGCAGCTTGTGGTCGACGATGCCGTCGAAGAGCTGAAAGGCCCCCAGCCCCAGGAAGAGGCCGGCCCACGCGTGAGCCGGGACCAGAGCGCCCCGACGGCGAAGATCCGCGTAGAGGAAGAATCCGGCGACCAGGGCCAGCAGTTCACCTGTGTGCAGCAACCCGTCCGACAGCAGGCCCACCCGGCCGGTGGAGCGGTCGTAGAAGTGGTGCCACCCCAGGATCTGGTGGAAGACGATCTCGTCGACGGCGGCCATGACCGCCGCCCCGAGCACTCCGCACACCACCATGGACCTGCGTGGTTCAGGCCGCTCCAGCGGGTCGGGGTGCCGGTGGGCCGGTGGGTTCATGAGAATGCCTTCCGATACGTTCTGGGTCTGACCACCGGTACGTCTGCCCTCTCGTACGCCGGCGAGCCCACGAACTGCGGCATTCGGCCGCCTCCCAGCCATGCCGGAACCCGCACTCGTCACCTTCCGCGCACAGGCGGGCCTCCATTCATCGCCTCTTGCAGGAGAACGGACAGCTGGATGAACCTTCTCGACCGCCGTGCCTACCGAGTGGCGCGGGCCGTCGCCCGCCGCCGCGGCCACCGGCCGGCCCTGCATCCCTCCGGGGTGATCCTCGCGGGGCGTCTCGTCGTACCCGGTCACGGGGCCTCCTGGGAGGTGCCGTGGCTCGACGCTCCGGGCTCCTACGCCGTGACGGCCCGCTGGTCCCGCGCTGCCGGACTGCCGAGTCCGCTGCCCGACGGCATGGGTCTCGCGCTGCGGGTGGAGGACGCCGGCGGCCCCGGCCGCTGCCTGGAGCTCCTTCTGACGAGCAGCGGCCGTGGCCGGTGGACCCGCCACGTACCGTTCCCTCGTACGTCGGCCACGGGCGGCCCGTACTCCGCACTCGTGTCCTACGTGGTCGGCGGGCGCCGAGGACTGCCGGCCGTTTTTCCCGTGCCGGGAGCCCCACGACTTCCCGCCGACCCCGCAACGGTGGAGGCAGCTGTAACCCGGCGACCGCTGGAGTTCGTGCTCTGCGTCGGGACGGCCGCAGCCTGGCTGCCCCTGGGCCGTCTCGTCCTCCACGGCCCGGATCCGTCCCCGCGGCGTCCGGGCGGAACGGCTTTCGACCCCTACCGCAACTCACTGCCGGGCTTTCACCCCGTCGACCGGCTCCGGTCCCTGCGCGTCGCCGCGTACGCGGGATCACGGGAAGGGAGGCTCGCCGAGCCGCCCTCCTGACGGGGCCACGCGACAGCGGCGAGTGGGCCGGCTGCCCGGCCGGCCGCTCCCGCCCGCGATTTCGCGTACGGGATCCGCCTCACTCCGCGTTCTTCTGCAGCAGGCAGTCGTAGCCCAGCTGCATGGTGTCGGCCACCGCCAGGGCGGTGAGGCCGCCCGTCACGGCTCGTGTGGCCCCCGGCCACAGCAGCTGAGCCCCGGCGAAGGTCGTCGTCAGCCAGACACTCATACAGAACGGACAGGTGACCAGCTCACCCGCGGTCGACCTGATGCCACCTCCACGGGGGCTCTCACTCACTTCAGCAGGGCCTGTCGCGGACTCGTAGCGTGTGAACGGCGCCCGGAGCGGGCTCGTGACGGACCCCTTGCTGAGCAGGCGGCTCAGACGGAACACGGCAGTCGCCGTCAGCAGGATGTCCTGCGGGTCGTGCCGCTCCGGGAGCTTCGTCCTCCGTGCGGCGATCACCGCGGCCCAGGCGACCGTGTACGCGCCGAATGCGACGACAGCCCCGAGATGCCCGCCGAGGCGCCGTTCCTCGTGCGGCGAATAGGCCTTGTTCACCCGCTGGAACGCTTTCCCGAGCTTGCGCAGGCGGGAGCCTTCCTTGTCCGCTTCGTGATCCACAGCAGCATCCTCCATCGGTTCGTTCCGGTTCTGGCTCGCATGCACGACGAGGCGTCACGCCTCGTCGTGGGGGTGGGGCCGCACGCACCTCTCCTGGGCCCCGGTACACCACTGCCTCCTCATCGACCAGGCAGTCGTGCGGCAGCGGTCGCAGCACCATGGCTCAGCAGCCCGGCGCTCCAGCAGTATCGGGAGGCGGCCCCGGCCGTACCGCCCGTTCGGCAGGTGTGGCCGGTCCGCGGAACGGCGGCCGGGCGGCCCCTTTGGAGCCACATCGGCGACGGCTCCGGTGGCGAGCCCCGCAGCGCCGCCCACAGCGTCTTCCTGGCAGTCATCATTCACATCCCTGCAGAGGTCCTGGTGCGACCGGGTCCTCCGGCCTTTCTTCGTACTGGAAGTGTTCTTCCTCTTCCGCGTCTCCGCCTTCTGCCCGCGAATGGGTCGTACGAGGCACATCGGGGGAGGCCGATGTGGGCAGCATCGTTCACCTTCGCGTCCTGCGCCTGCCCGCCCTCGCGGTGGAGACGGGCAGAAGGCCGTCCACCGAGGGAGCGTCCGCAGCCCCAGGGGGAGCGCGCCGGTCATCACGGCCGCGACCTGCTGCGCCGCCGGCGCATGGCCGCGGCGCTGTTCGGCAGTACCGCCTCCGGCGGCTTCGCGCTGTTCATCCCGCAGGGCCCTACGACCCGCTGCGAGGCCGAATCCCGCGGCCGCCATCGCCGCATCGCCCGACCAGACTGAAGACCCGATAATGAGAAATGCTGCGGTTCTCCGCAGCCATGCGTGAGGAGGCATACCCATGGCCGGCAACGCGGCATCACCAGCTCCCCGGTGGGCAAACCGGAATGTGCTGCTCCACGGCTGGCGTGAGCAGATCATCAGCACCCTGATGTTTTTCACAGGCATCGCCTTGTGCGTCGCGCCGTGGGTCGTCAGTGACTCTCCGGACGCGGCCAAGGACATCCACCGCAGCGAGGTCGGCATCGCGATGCTCGTACTGCTGGTGGCGCTGGCCCGGCTCAGCGGGCACGCCGGCAGGTGGTCGGACCGGGTGATCCTCCTGAGCGGGGCCTGGCTGGTCGCTTCCCCGTGGCTCCTCGGCCTGCAGGACACCGCGGTCTTCGACGGAGCTCAAGTCTTCGACGTCGCCGCAGGCGCAGTGCTACTCGCTCTGGCGGCGGCTTCGATGCTCGTGCGGGCTGCGCTGGACCGCACGGAGAAACGCATGTAGACCGGTCCGCAGCCGCTGACCGGGATCATGCGCGTGGCCGAAGGCGCCGAGGACGGCGTTGCCCGGGGACGGCCGGGCACGCGAGGGCGAGGACGGGTGGGGGAGTCCGCCGCACGGCCTCCCCCACGGCTCCCACCCGCCCCTCATGGTCCGGGTCACCCGGCCCCGTGCGTTCCCTCCCGGGGAACAGGCCGTTGATTCCCCCGATGCTCTGCCTCACCGCGGTGTCACAGCGCCGGCCCGGCCTTACGACCGGGCCGGCAGGATGTTCAGCCGTCCTTGCCCATGGCTTTGCGGACGGCGTCCTTGGTGCGGTCCATCAGCGCGGCCACCGGGCCGAGGGCCATGTTGGCGGCGCCGGACTCGACTCCTGGGTGGGGCCGGGTGGGGGCCATGGCTTCGGCTGCCTTGACGGCCTTGGCCATCGCGGCGAGGCCGGTGACATCGGTGCTGCGGCGGATGTGGGTGAACTCGTAGCGTTCCTCGGCGCGTGCGTGTTCCTGGACGTCCGTGCGCAGTGCCATCAGCTGGGGCATGAAGGTGGGGTCGTCGGTGTCGAGGTCATCGAGTGTGGCCAGGGTTTCCTTGGCCGCCTTCTCCTCGGCGAGACGGTCCTCGACGATCTGTTCGCCGCCCGGGAAGCTGCGCCGGGCGAAGGGATGGACGACTTCCTCCTCCGCGGTCTCGTGAACGGCGAGAAGGCGCACCAAGCGGCGGAACGCCTCGCGGCGTTCCGCACCGGACGCGGCCTCGACCTCGTCGAAGAGGTTGCGGATGTCGCCGTGCTGGCGCATCAGCAGCGCCACCACATCGGTGTCCTCGGCCCGGTCGTCGCCGGCTTGGGGGGTGTGGAGTTCGGACATGTCCCGGAGCTCACTTCTCGCGCATGGCGGGGTCGGGGTGCTCACCTTCGGACTGCACGCGGTACTCACGGCCGAACATGGCGTCGTGCTCGGCCATGACCCGCTCGCTGGGCGGCTCCTCACCACCGTGGATCTGTTCCTGCATCGCCTCGAACCGCTCATGCGCCTCGCGCACATATCCGGCACCCAGCGTGGTCAGGTCGATCTGGGTGTCCAGCAGTTCACGCAGGTACGCCTTGTTCGGTTCGAAGGTGAGCACGTTGGGCAGCTCGGGAGCGAGCACCGACTCCGGGTCGCGGCCGTCGTGGCGCCGCATGAGGTCGCAGGCGATGTGCAGGTGCTCCAGCTCCATGTTCAGGTGGAGTTCCCAGATGGCCTTCACCTTGGGGTCGCTCTCCTGCTCCATGAAGGAGTGGTAGAGGTAGCACTCGTTGTACTCGTGGTTGACCAGCTGCTCCCACCACGTCTCGCCCGGGTCGACCAGGGACTCGTAGTGGGTGACGTGCTCCTCCTCGATGAGCCCGATCTCCTGGTAGAGCTGGCGGGCGATCGGCTCCATGTAGGTGGGGCCGGTGTTCATGTAGAAGTTCATCGTCTGCTGCTCCGCCGACATGATCGTCAGCGCGTGGAGCTTGGACAGCGGGTTCGTCCCGTCCTTCGCATACGGGTCGCGGACGTTGTCCACCGGGTCACGGTGGTGGAACTTCGTCGGCCGTCCGGGCATGACCTCGGTCAGCCCGTCCACGATCGCCTCCGCCTTGCGGTGCTCGATCATCTCGTACAGGTTGGCGTACCGGTACAGGTGGTCGAAGTCCTCCAGGACGCCGAACTGGTACGCCTGCTTCAGGTACGGGTCCGGTTCCATGCGCGCGACCCAGGCCGTGAGGTCGACCGCGACCTGCTCGTAGGCGATCGTCGTCTCCAGCACCGACGAGACCCCCGGGAGCAGCCAGTTGACCACCTTCTGCTGCTGCGCCTCGATGTAGCGGGTGCGGGCCAGCTGCCGCTTGATCTCGGGGTCCGGACAGTGCCGTGCCAGTTGGTGGCTGAAGAGGATCGCTTCGACCTCGATGCCGTTCATCGTGATGATCCGGCACCGGGTGTAGGGGTCACAGCGGTCCGGGTCGATCGGCTTGACGTTCATCTCACGCCAACTGCGCAGCTGGCGGTCCAGCGGGATACCACGCTGTTCGAGCGGATTGAAGGTCACGAGAACTCCTCGGGGAGGTGGACAGGCCGAGTACCCTCGTAGCCGCGATTCATGTCGTCCGCCGAGTCGCAGGGCACCGCCTTCCATGCTTAGCCCTGTGCGGCAGAGGCCGCTTCCGCACACGCCCGGTCGGCCCTGCGATTGCCCCGTATGACGCAACCCCTCCGTCCCGCCGGCGCCGCACCGTCGAGCTCGCGTGAGGCCGTCCGGCAGCACCCGGTGACGCCTGTGTCCGAACACCGCATCTGCGCGTCCGGCCGGACAGGCGCAGAACTCGTTCCGGAAGCCCGGCAGTTCCGCGAACGGGTCCTGCCGGGCAGCGTGAGCCAGCAGAGTCGTCCGCATGGCTCCTCGTGCTGAGCCCGCGTGTTCCTCGGCCGGACCGCGTGCTCAGCGCCAGCGGTCATGTGTGAACCGCTCGCCACGTTCCTCTGCGTGTTTTCCCCTGCTTCGCCGACGGCGGCTTCCGGCTCGGGGCCGGCCGGCCGCTGCGAGAGCCCAGCGAACCGGGCCGGTCGCTGACGCTGCCCGTGGCGGGCCCTGCGCCCTTGACGCCGTCCGGCCCGGCTGACGCGGGAAGTGCGGCCCGGCGACGGAGCTCATGCGTGCCGGGATGCCGCGCGGTTCCCCGCCCCCCGCTCGCGCCGGCTCTTGCACACACGTACTCCGTGGCCTCGCCGCGCTTCCCCCGTACGGCTGCGAAAGCCCCGGCCGACCGCTTGATCGTCCCCGGGCGGGGTAGCGCAACGGCATGGCTACTGACAACACATCTACTGCTGCGAGCGGTTACGTGCAGCCCGAGGTCGACGTCCGGGCGCTGACCGAGGTGCTCGACGGCGAGTACGCCGGGATCCGCGACCTCGTCCGGACCAACCTGGTGACGCACGCCTCCGTTCTCGAGGACGCGGACGAGCTCGGCGTCGACGCGTTCCGCGAGCGGGTGCGTGAGCTCGTGGTCGAGATGGCTGCGACGGGGCAGACCGGCATGGGTTTCCCGAGCCGGTACGGCGGGGGCGGCGACATCGGAGCCTCGATCGCCGCGTTCGAGACCCTTGCCTTCGGTGACCTGTCGGTGCTGGTGAAGGTCGGCGTGCAGTTCGGGCTCTTCGGTGGCGCGATCCTGCATCTGGGTACCGAACGCCATCACGAGGCCTATCTGCCGGACCTGATCACCGGGCAGTTGATGGGGTGCTTCGCGATGACCGAGACCGGGCACGGCTCCAACGTCCAGGCGCTCGGCACCCGCGCACGGTACGACGCCGCCGGCCAGGAGTTCGTCATCACCACTCACGGCGACCAGGCGTGCAAGGACTACATCGGCAACGCGGCCCGCCACGGCGAGCTGGCGGTCGTCTTCGCCCAGCTGGAGGTGGGCGGGAAGTCCGAGGGGGTGCACGCGTTCGTCGTGCCGATCCGGGTCGGCGGCGAGGTGGCGCCCGGTGTCCGGATCGAGGACGACGGCCGCAAGATGGGCCTCAACGGCGTGGACAACGGCCGCATCCGGTTCGACGACGTGCGGGTGCCGCGCGAGGCGCTGCTCAACCGGTTCGCCGACGTCACCGCCGAAGGCGTCTACGAGAGCTCGATCACGAACCCGGACCGGCGTTTCTTCACCATGCTCGGCACGCTGGTGCAGGGCCGGGTCAGCGTCGGCGGCGCCGGGGTCAACGCCGCCAAGGTGGCCCTCGCGATCGCCACGAAGTACGCCGTGCGGCGCCGGCAGTTCGACGCGGCCCCGGAGGCGGAGGAGCAGTTGCTCCTCGACTACGGTCTGCATCAGCGTCGGCTGCTGCCGCTCATCGCGCGTACGTACGCGTTGCACTTCGCGCAGGACGTCGTGCGCACGCAACTGCACGAAGTCTTCTCCGGCACCGAGGACGACGCCCAGGCGCGGCGCCGGCTGGAGGCACGGGCCGCCGGCACCAAGGCGCTCGGTACCTGGCACGCCACCCGGGTCGTCCAGGAGTGCCGTGAGGCGTGCGGCGGCGCCGGCTACCTCAGCGTCAACCGGTTCGCCGCCCTCAAGGCCGACAGCGACATCTTCACCACCTTCGAGGGTGACAACCACGTCCTGCTGCAGCTCGTCGCCAAGGGCCTGCTCACCCATTACGCGAACGAGTTCGAGGACCTGGACCAGCTCGGCATGGTCCGCTACGTCACCGGCCTCGCCGTCGGGACGGTCATCGAGAAGACGTCGGCCCACAAGCTGCTGGAGCGGGTACGCGACCTGCTGCCCGGCGGCGACGAGTGGGACCAGGAAGCCGGCCTGCTCGACTCGGAGTACCAGCTCGCCATGCTCCGGTACCGCGAGGAGCACATGCTCGCCGGCGTGGCCCGCCGGCTCAAGCGCGGGATCGACCAGAAGCGCAATCCCGGTGTCGTCTTCTCGCAGGTGCAGGACCACGTCATCGCGGTTGCCCACGCACATGTCGAACGGCTGGTGCTGGAGGCGTTCGTCGACAAGGTGCGTGCGCTGCCCGAGAGCGGCAACAAAGTCGCGCTGGGCCTGCTGTGCGACCTCTTCGCCCTGTCGACGATCGAGGCGGACCGGGCCTGGTTCATGGAGCACGGCCGGCTGACCGTCCAGCGTTCCAAGGCCATCAGCCGAGAGGTGAACGAACTCTGCCGCAAGGTCCGGCCCCTCGCAGTTCCCCTCGTCGACGCCTGGGGCATCCCGCCCGAGATGCTGCGCGCACCGGATCTGGTGGGCTGATCCGAGGGCGGAGCCGGCCACGGACCGGTCCCTTCACCGGATTTCAGCAGCGGTCAGGGGACGCTCACCCAGTCGAGGGTGCGTTCCACGGCCGCCTTCCAGCCCGCGTAACCGTCCGCGCGTCGTTCGTCGGACCACTGGGGGGTCCAGCGTTTCGACTCGTCCCAGTGCGTCCTCAGCTCTTCGGTGCTCTGCCAGAAGCCCGTTGCCAGACCTGCCGCGTAGGCGGCGCCGAGCGCGGTCGTCTCCGCGACGACGGGACGGCTGACGGGGACGCCGAGGACGTCGGCCTGGATCTGCATGCAGAGGTCGTTGGCGGTGACACCGCCGTCGACCTTGAGGACGTCGAGGTGGACACCCGAGTCCTGCTCCATGGCCTCGACCACATCGCGGCTCTGGTAGCAGATGGCTTCCAGGGTGGCCCGCGCCAGGTGCGCGTCGTCGTTGTACCTGGCCAGGCCGACGATCGCTCCTCGGGCGTCGGATCGCCAGTAGGGGGCGAACAGGCCCGAGAACGCGGGGACGAAGTACATGCCGCCGTTGTCGTCGACGGTACGGGCGAGATCCTCGCTCTCGGCCGCCGTCTTGATGATCTTCATCTGGTCGCGCAGCCACTGCACCGCGGACCCGGTCACCGCGATGGATCCTTCCAGCGCGTAGACGACAGGACTGTCACCGAACCGGTACGCCACGGTGGTGAGGAGGCCGTGCCGGGAGCGGACCAGCTCCGTGCCGGTGTTGAGCAGCAGGAAATTGCCCGTGCCGTAGGTGTTCTTGGCCTCGCCGGGGGAGAAGCAGACCTGCCCGACCGTGGCCGCCTGCTGGTCGCCGAGGACTCCGCCGATCGGAACGGCGGCGCGCAACGGCCGGGAAGTCCGGGTCGTGCCGAAGGCATCCGGATGCGACGAGGGGTTGACGGTGGGCAGCATCGCCCGGGGGACGCCGAAGAAGCCCAGGAGTTCGTCGTCCCAGTCGAGGGTCTCCAGGTTCATCAGCATGGTGCGGCTCGCGTTGGTCACATCGGTGGCGTGGATCCCGCCGTCGGGGCCGCCGGTCAGGTTCCACAGGACCCAGGCGTCCGTGTTGCCGAAGAGGGCGTGGCCCCTCTCCGCCGCTTCCCGTACACCGTCGACGTTCTCCAGGATCCACTGGATCTTGCCGGCGGAGAAGTAGGTGGCCGGCGGCAGTCCGGCCTTGCGGCGGACGATTTCGCCGCGACCCGTGCGTTCGAGGTGCGCCGCGATGGCGTCCGTCCGGGTGTCCTGCCAGACGATCGCGTTGTAGTAGGGCCGCCCGTTGCGCGGGTCCCAGACCACTGTGGTCTCACGCTGGTTGGTGATTCCGATCGCCGCCAGGTCCTGCGGCGACAGGCCTCCGTACCGGAGGGCGTTCTGCATCACCGAGTTGGTGCGCTCCCAGATCTCCACCGGGTCGTGCTCCACCCAGCCGGAGCGGGGGAGTATCTGGGCGTGCTCCAGCTGGTGCTTGGCGACTTCGTTGCCGCCGTGGTCGAAGATCATGAATCGGGTGCTGGTGGTTCCTTGATCCACCGCGCCGACGAAGTCCGCCATGGTGTGTCACCTCTCCGGCCGGTGCCGTCAGTCCTCGGTTGCCGGGACCCGCCCCGGCGGCTCGGGTTCCGCGGACGGCAGGAAACGGCCGATGAGGCCCTTGTACAGACCCGCGCCGAGCAGTCCGCCGACCAGCGGGCCCACGAGGGGCACCCAGAAGTACAGATTTCCGTACTGGTCCCGCCATGCTCCGCCGTACCCGGTGATGAAGCTCGCCAGCCGGGGACCGAGGTCACGGGCCGGGTTGATCGCGTAGCCCGCGTTGGTCCCCCATGCCATTCCGATGGCGACGACGACCAGGCCGATGACGAACGGGGCCAGGTTCGCGCCGGGCGGCGTGTTCAGCAGGTCGGTGACGGCCATGATCAGCAGCAGCAGGACGGCGGTGCCGATGACCTGGTCGCGGAAGGCGCCCCATTCGTGAACCGGCAGAGCGGGATTGCCGTTGGCGGGGAGGGTGGAGAACACCGTCTGCGTCTTGACGGTGTGTCCGGGATCAGCCTTGGCCAGTGCCTCGCTGTAGTTCCAGCGCACGAGAAGCGCGGCCACGAACGCCCCCGCCGTCTGGGCGAGGGCGTACGGGGCCACCTTGCGCCACGGGAACCCCTTGAACACGGCGAGCGAGAGGGTCACCGCGGGATTGAGATGGGCGCCACTCAGCCGTGCCGCCACGTAGACCCCGAGCGTGACACCGAGCCCCCAGGCCCAGGCGATGCTGTCGTGGTCCCCGAGGCCGCCGGGCGGATCCGTCAGGGCCCCGCCTGCCGCCACCTGCGCCACGACACCGCACCCGAAGAGAATGAGGATCATCGTGCCCGCGAACTCGGCCGACAACTCGCCCAGGGATCCGGAGCCCACACGTCGCTCAGCCATGGAAGCTCGCCCTCCGCCGGCCGGACCGGCCGTCGACTACAGCAGTACGAGCAGGCTAAGGCGCCTCGCGGAAGAGTGCATATCAGGGCGAACGGTGTGCGGCGGAGGTCCTGGCCGGTGCCTCGCTCACCTGAAAGCGCCGGCCCGTCTCCCGCACCGCTCCGTGACAGGCGGTGTCCTCCTCGGGCGGCCGGGCCGCCGCCGCAGGGTGGCGGCGGTAGCGGGCGCTCCCGGAGCGCCGTCCGGCACACCGAGTTCCTCGGCGCCCGGGCCGCGAAGCTCCTGCCGGACGGAGGCGCACATGTCCGCGCTCACGTCCGGCAGGAGCTCCCGTCTCCCCCCCCCGGCAATCGGGGACGTCGCACATGGCCCGGAACGAGCACCTTCATAAGTGAAAGGGAAAGTGATCGCGAGCCGATGCTTCTCATTGAGGGGCCTATCGAAAACAGGCTGAATGCGTGTGTTTCTGATCAGGAGGAGCCAGGAGGCCTTGTGGCTTGCACCCGGGCCGTCACCGAAGCGGCCGGACGCTGATTCGGTCGGATGTTGATTCGGTCGGATGCGCGACAGTGATATATCACCCGATTGGCGGCCGCAGCGCAGCGAAACGGTGGACTACGTTCAGCAGCGCATTCGGTACGGGCTGCCGGCCGTTCCTGTGGCCCGGTGGATGCCGTCGACCTGGCATGACCCGGCAGAGCTCCTGAAAGCGAAACGAAATCAACGATGCCGGGCTGTCTGCGGACTGTTATCCTGAATCCGCATTTCGAAGGGCGCCTTTTCCTGACAATGAATTGGCTGCGCAATTCGATGGTCGACGCGATTGCCTGAAGGAGGTCCACACGCTTGCGGCGGGAAATTCTTCCGCCAGGTGCACTGCGGTGAAACGGAGGTGCGGACTCGTGGTGAGGCCGACGGAGCACATGGGAGAGCCCACGGTCGAGGACGGGGCGTCGGCGTGGCGTATCGCACGCGATTCCCGCGTACTCGACGTGAATTCCTCCTACAGCTACGTGCTGTGGTGCCGTGACTTCGCGGCGACCTCCGTGGTCGCCCGCGACGAAGGGGGCGAGGCCGTCGCCTTCGCGACGGGGTACATCCGCCCCGAGCTGCCCGGCACGCTCGTCATCTGGCAGATCGCCGTTAACCCGGACCGGCGCGGCCGCGGCCTTGCCGGTGCCATGCTGGATCACCTCGCCGCCCGACTGAGGTCCCGGGGCGTTCTCGAACACCTGGAGACGACGATCAGTGCGGGGAACGAGGTCTCGCACCGGCTGTTCCTCTCGTTCGCCGAGCGCCACGGGGCGTCACTGGAACGTGAGCTGCTGTTCCCCGCACGACTCTTCCCCGACGCGCACGAGTCCGAACACTTGTACCGCATCGGGCCGCTGGCCCAGCCGCCCATCCTGCCGCTCGGAGCCCAGCACTCGGCTACTCGCAGCACTAGGAGCACGTCATGAGGACGACCACCCCGCATGCCCTGAGTGTCTTCGAAACCCTTGAGTCGGAAGTACGGAGTTACTGCCGCAGTTGGCCCGCGGTGTTCGACCGTGCGCAGGGGGCCTGGCTCACGGACGAGGACGGCCATTCCTATCTGGACTTCTTCGCCGGTGCC
>NZ_DATMVN010000063.1:0-3844 GCF_035563135.1 Streptomyces sp. | reverse complement strand
CCCGTCTCGCCGGAGGCGGATTCCTCGGCGCATGACGTCACGAGAAGCAGGGCGCCGACGGCGGCCAGCAGGCGAGGGAGGTGACGAGGGCGCAGAGCGGATCGCGGGGTCACAGCTTCGGACGTTACGGATCGTGACGGTCCGCCGTCGGTGACTTCCTGGCATGTCACCCGGTCGGGCTACCGAGCATCGCCACCACGCCCGGGGCGCGTGTCCCCTGAGCAGATCCCGGGCGACGCCGGGCCGCCCGTGCGGCCTGCTCGCCCCTGCGAATCCGGGTCGACCGAAAGGGGGGCAGTCTCCATTCTGGCCACCCGAGGACCGTCGTCCGGCCTGCTTCACCGGCCGCGCAGACACGCCACAACCACCCGGATAGGTGCGGCTGTAGTACTGAGCCACTGCTGCAGGCGGTGGAGAAGCTGGGCGGGTCAGCAGAGTCACTCCCGCGTGGGTCGGCCTGCACCGCGACGTGGGACCACGTGCCTCGGTGCGGAGCGAGGGTGCCCGTCGGCCGTCGGGACCCGCAGCTTCCGACGGCCGACCGCGTGGCTGCCCTACTCGAAGGTCTGGAGAGGGGGCGTGCCGCCTACCGTCCCGCGAATGGTCGTGCACTCGTTGAAGGCCCAGCTCACGTCCGGGTTCCCGAACGGCGCGAACCAGGCGTTCTCCACCAGGAATTCGTTGATCCCCTGGTAGATATCCGCCGTCTCGTCAGGGTCGGCGACCGCCCACTCCGCCAGTAGCGCCTTCAGCTCGGGAGCCTCGCTCTTGAAAGGATTCAAGCCAGCAGTGGGGACCACGTAGTTGGACACGACACTCACCTCTACGTTGGAAGGCACCTTGTAGACGAACATGGGGAACTCGCCGCTGACGAGCCGGGGTAGGGCCTCTGCCCGCGGAACGGGCAGGACCTCGGCCCGGATGTTCAGCAGACCGAGCTGCTGCACCGTGATGGCGGTGTACTCGTCCTGGTAGCCGCCGATCTCCGGGAGCACGACGTCGAACCCGTTGGCGTAACCGGCCTCCGCCATCAGCTCTTTCGCGGCCTCGACGTCGTAGTCGTAGTGGTCCAGGAGGTCCTCCTGGAAGCCCGACGTGCCGGGGCTGAAGAGCTGGGGACTGGCGGTGCCGTGGCCGTTCCAAATGGCCTTCGCGATCGCATCCCGGTCGAAGACCATGTTGATCGCCTGCCGCACCCGCACATCTCCGAGCGCGGGGATCTTCGTTCCCGCCCGATCCGCGAGGAAGAAACCGCTCATCACACTCGGGAAAGCCTCGACGTGCGCGCCCTGAGACTCCGCCTTCTGCACGTTGGCGCTGAGGATCTCAGCGCCGTCGATCTGCCCGGACGCAAGCGCATTGAGCTGAGCCGTCTCGTCCGCCATCACCTGGAATTCCAGCTTGTCATAGGGGAACTCGTCGGAGTTCCAGTAGTCCGGATTCCGGTCGTAGATGAGCTTGCTCCCGGTCACCGTCTCTTGCAGGTTCAATGTGTAGGGGCCGCTGCCGACCGGCTCCGTGTCCATGGTCGGGGAACCGATCGACGCCGGGCTGACCAGTACGCCCGCCGCGTCTGATAGGTGGTTCAACAGGGCTGGATTGGGAGCCGGCAACGTGAGGGTGAGGGTCATGTCGTCCACCACGGCCACCTCGATGCCACGCAGACGACTCGCGACGGGTCCGCCCCCGTCCCGGAATGCTTCCAGGCTGGCCTTGGCAGCCTCCGCATCGACCGGCGCTCCGTCGGTGAACGTCGTGCCCTCGCGCATCGTCAG
Source organism: Streptomyces sp. (assembly GCF_035563135.1). Lineage (GTDB taxonomy): Bacteria > Actinomycetota > Actinomycetes > Streptomycetales > Streptomycetaceae > Streptomyces. The sequence continues at coordinate 2,069 of NZ_DATMVN010000063.1, read as the reverse complement.
TGTGAGTTCCGTCTTGTCCTCGTTGTAGGACCACTTCTCTGCAGCACCCGGCTGGATGCTGCGATCCTCCACATCGCTCTGCAGCAGGGTGTCGTACACCGCCCGCCATTGAATCCAGGCATGGCCACCCCCGACCTGCCTCCTGAAGTCCCAGCCGTTGACCGTGTTCTCCAGCGCCATAGTCAGGGTCTTGTCGCAGTTGTCCCCCGACGCGGAGGTGTCACCTCCGCTGTCGCCACCGCTGCCACCTCCGCATGCGGCCAGAAGAAACATCGCGCTCATGCCGAGCGCTGCTGTCGCGCGCGCACCGCGTCCAGGTGGCATTTTCTTGGACAATCTGTTACGGGACACGTGTACTCCGTACGTCGCGGTGTGAACGTGAGCCAACTCTCGTTTTGACGGGGAGTCAACCAAACGTTGGGTACGGCTTCAAAGGGCTCTGTGGTCCTCAGAGGCCCTGCGGTCGGAGTCAACCCAACGCAGAAGCCGACGCGATCGAGGCAGTGACGGAGCGGTGCCCCGCCGCCGTCCCGTAAGAGCCGCCCGGCGCCCTGTCCCGCGAAGGGTGGGACAACCGGACAGCCTCACGCCCGCCAGAGGTGTCGAGGTGGTGGGCAACGGTCCGAAGTCCTGGCCCCTGGCCGCGCCCTACATCCGGACGTCGCCACGGCCCACGACGCCGCCCAAGACCGCGCCGCGCGTCAGGACCGCGGGCCTCAACGTCCCCGGGCCAAGATCACGATCTCCGGCTCACGCCACGCGATTCACCAGGAACCGCGAAGAGCCAGGGAAGCGTGCGTACGAGCCGCTGCCCATGGTGAGGGCACGAGCATTGCCGGGGTAGCCCATGGACCCGACTACAAGGGTGCTGGCTGCCGGTCACGGGTCCGGCCTGCTCTGGGCGCTGGTGGATCTCCTGGCGCTGCTGCCGATTGAGATTCGCAACTGGTACGGCGGGGGCAGTCCCGGCCGCTGCAACAACCGCTTGGTGGAGCAACCTAGTTGCTCGTCCAGGACTTCAGCGGGGCCTTCGAGTCGAGGACCTTCCGGGCCTGCTGTTGACCGCGGCTCGGACGGCGAGGAGGTCCTCGAGGTCGCAGCGGGAGAGGTCGGTGCCTTTGGGGAAGTGCTGGCGCAGCAGACCGCGACCGCCGGTACCTTGCGCGGGTTCACGAGCCTGCCGCTCCGCTTCTTGACCCGCTAACCACCGACCCGCCTGGGCAGACAACACAACGAGGTCCCCCGACGTGACGTCGGGAACACGTCTCCGCGTCCTGTTGGAGTTCAATGCTTTCCTCTTCTCGGCTTCGCCCCCGGCGATCTGGCGGCCGCTTGTGCCTGAGTGCGAGCGGCTCACGGAGATGACATTCCGGGCTTGATGAATAATGCGACGAAAAGGGAAGGCGAATGGACGAAATGGGCAAGCGGAAGGCTACTGAGGCAACGGGCAGCGCGCCGACGGTGGTGCTGATCCACGGCTGGGCCGGTTCTTTCGACGGCACCTACGGCAGCAACGGCTGGCGCGAAGCGCTCGCCGCGCGCCGCCGCGCGGTGAGCGAACTCGACCTGCCCGGGCATGGCGACCCGGCGGCGTCGGATCAGCCGGAGGAGTACGGCGATCTGGCCACACGGGTGCAGGCGCTGCTTCCCGACGGTCAGGTGGACGTCGTCGCCTTCTCACTCGGCGCCAAGCTCACGCTCGAGATGGCGGTCCGCGATCCGGGTAAGTTCCGGCGCATCGTGATCGCCGGACTGGGCGACGGCGTGTTCCAGCACGAGACCGGGCAGCGGCTCGCTGATGTCGTCCAACGGGGCATGACGGCGGACGAGCGCGCGGCGATGCCAGACATCGCCGGTTATCTGGCTCGTACCCCGAGCAACCGACCCGACGCCATGGCCGCGTTGCTCCGGCGGCCGCCCAATCCCGTACTCCCCCCCGAGCGGCTCGCGCAGATCACCGCGAAGGTGTTGATCCTCAACGGCGACGCAGACACGATCGCCATCCCCGACGACGGACTGCGGGCGGCGCTGCCGAACCACGAGTACGTCTCGCTCCCCGGCGTCGACCA
>NZ_DATMVN010000062.1:0-11434 GCF_035563135.1 Streptomyces sp. | reverse complement strand
GTCCAAGTCGGCGAACTCGGGAAAGGTGCGGTCGGGGACGTACATCGACGTCACCACCTGAGCGCCGGGAAAAGTCCGCGCGAGCTCCACCGTGACGCGCTCTGCCCCCCCTCGCTGGGTGAGGTAGTCGTGAGCGACAACGATCTTCACGCTGCACCCCTACGGGCGGCCGTCAGATCCTCGTAGAGGGCCACGACGAGAGGGCCGATGGCTTCGGACGTGAAGTCCCGGGCACGCCGGAGTCCATTGTCGCTCAGTCGTTTGCGCAGCTCGATGTCGCCGGAGAGTCGCTCCAGCAACTCCACCAGCCGGTCGACATCCCCCGCCGGGTACAGCAGCCCGTTCACGCCGTTCGTGACGATCTCACTGGGGCCACCGCCCTCGGTGGCGACGACCGGCACGCCCGCAGCCATTCCTTCAACAAGGACCTGTCCGAACGGTTCCGGCACCGTGGAGGCGTGCACGAGCACGTCCATCGACCTCAATACCGCGAAGACATCCCGTACGTGCCCCAGGAACTCGACCCGGTCCTCGAGGCCGAGTGCCCCGACCTCAGCTCGGACCTCCTTCTCGTAGTCGTCCTCACCGAACATGGCAGAACCTACGAGAAGGAGTCGGGAGCCGTCGGGCAGTTCGGCGCGGCCGAAGGCACGCACGCTCTCCCGTTGTCCTTTCCACGGCGCGAACCGGCCGACCATCCCGACGGTCAACGCCGATCCACGGCCGATTCCCGCCACAGCAGAACGCCGGTCGGCCGGCGAACGCCCGTCCTCGTCGCTGCCGCTGAGCGGGCTGGGTACCACTGCCGCTCGCGCCCGCAACCGTTTTGGGAGGGTGGCAAGGGTCGCCTCGCTGTTGCAGATGACGCGGGAGGGCAGGAGAGCCAGCGCTGTCTGCACGGCCAGGATTGCCGGTCGAGGAAGGTAGTCGGCTGCCAGCCGGTCACGGAGGTGCCAGACGCTGGGCACCCCGGCCAGCCTGGCGGCCAGACAACCGTAGAACCCCGACTTCAGGCTGTTGGTGTGGACCAGGTCGACGTTCGCCGTGGTGATCAGCCGGCGAAGGTGCAGCGCATAGCGCAGGACCGACCGGAGATGTCGGCCCGCGATCAGCGGGTTGACCAGGCGCTCTTTGCGGACGTCGCGGGTGGTACTCGAGAGCGGCACCACGGTGACAGGGATCCCGAGGTCCTCCAGGTGATCCACGAAGGGACCCTCCTCACCCACCACGACCAGAGGATCGACCGCCTCTCGCAGGGCGGGGATGAGCCGCGACAGCGCGAGCTCGCCGCCGGACAGTTGCGCGGTGTGGTCCACATACAGGACTCGCAATCGGGACACCGCACCTCCTCAGCCACCGCAGATACCACGCCGCCAACCCACGCAGCGACGGACCGGCTTCCCTAATGCACAGCACACGTCCGAGAAAGGAACCGCAACCCGTCGGGCGAAGCCGCGCCTCGGCGAGGTATTGCAGCATAGGATCCCGGTACTGTGCGCCCGTGGCGGACGTCCGGCAGCGTGCTGGCTCGTCGCTCGCCGCCGTGGGCGGCGCCGTCCGGCTGGTTGCCACAGCCAGCCCCGGGCAGTTCGCCATTGCAGCCGGACTGCAGCTGCTGAGTGCGCTCGCTGCCACGTCGCTGGTCTATGCCGCGAAGCTCACCCTCGATGCGCTGCTCGGCCAGCAGCGGATCAACGGCGCAGTGATCGCGGCGCTGGCCGTGCTGGCGCTCGCTACCGCGATCAAGGGCGCCTCGGGGAGCCTCCAGGGCCAGCAGCAACGACTGCTGGGTGAGGACGTCAGCACGGCGACCTGGCGGGAGCTCCTGGCCGTGATGGGGCGGGTCGACCTGCAGTTGATGGACTCGCCAAGCTTCGTGGCCAAGGCCGAGCGTATCCAAAACCATGCGTTCTACCGCCCTCTCGACATCGCCACGTCCACATTGTCGCTGCTGGGGTCGGCGGTGACCGTCGTAGCCCTCACCGTGGCGGTTCTGGCGATCGAGCCGTTGCTGGTGCCTGTGCTCTTGCTCGCCGGACTGCCCAGCATCTTCCTGTCCCGCCGCGTCGGAGCTCTCGAACTCGGATTCGTCGAGCGCTGGCACGCGACCTTTCGCCTGCGGCAGTACCACCGGCGGCTGCTCACCGGCCAGAGCTTCGCCAAGGAGGTTCGGACCTTCCAGACACAGCCCGAGATCGAGGCCCGTCATCTGCGGCTTTCCGAGAGTTACCGGGCGGGCCTGGCTCAGCACGTCCGCCGCAGACAATTCTACGGAGCGGCGAACGCCCTCATCACCGGTCTTTTCCTGGCTTTCGCGCTCGCCGTCATCGTCTGGCTGGTATCGGCAGGGCGAATGGATCTGGCCGGCGCCGGAGCGGCCGTACTCGCGGTACGTCTGCTCAGTGGCTCACTGGACGGCGTCTTCTCGTCCGTCGGGAAGATTCTCGAAGCGAGCGCCTTCTTCGCCGAACTGCAGGAGTTCTTGAAGGCGACGCCGGTTCCTTCCACCCCCGAGCCGGCAGCGCTGTCCCTGAGGGAGGGCGTCAGACTTCGAGGTGTCGGGTTCCGGTACCCGGAGACGGAGCGCGACGTCCTCACTGGCGTCGACCTCGACATAGCGCCGGGGCAGTTCGTCGCTCTCGTGGGGGAGAACGGCTCGGGCAAGACAACGCTCGCCAAGCTCGTCTCGGGTCTCTACGCGCCGACGAAGGGAGTTCTCGTCTGGGACGGGCAACCGGCCGACGACGAACTGCGCCGTGCCGTCCGGCGTTCGGTGAGTGCGATCTACCAGGACTTCGTCCAGTACGACCTGTCCGCTGCCGACAACGTCGCGATGGACCCGTCTATGAGCCGGTCGAGCATCGAGGCGGCGATGCGGGCCGCGCGCATCTACGACGCCGTGAGTCGGCTCCCACAAGGGCCCGACACAGTCCTGGGTCGGACGTTCGAGGGCGCCGTCGAGCTGTCCGGCGGCCAGTGGCAGCGGATGGCCCTCGCCCGAGCGCTCGTCCGATCTGCCCCATTGCTCGTGCTCGACGAGCCGAGTTCGGCCTTGGACCCGCGCACCGAGCACGAGCTGTTCTCCGATCTTCGCTCTCTCGCCGAAGGCAGGACAATCCTGTTGGTCTCTCACCGGTACGCGAACCTTCACTTGGCCGACTGCATCGTCGTCCTCCAGGAGGGGCGCGTCGTCGAACAAGGGACTCACGAGCAGTTGATGGTGCAGCAAGGGCTCTACGCCCAGCTGTACCAGTTGCAGGCGGGCTCATACCGGTCCGTCTGACGGACGGAGCAGGCACGCTGGCTGGCTGGCGAGACCGAGAACTCAGCGAGTCGCCATCCAGACTGGCTGCCACCATGGCGACCGCAGCGGGCTCGGTCGTCAGGTGTCGCTGACGGACGCACCGGCAGCGGCAGCGGCAGCAACCCAGCGCCGGCGGTCGACAGAGTCTCCGGCGGGCGTCCGCAGGACGGACACATCCACCGAGTCGTCGAGGTTCGTGACTCGACGGCGCCCGGCCGCCGTGGAGGCGCGCACGAGCTCGGCCACGCTCCGCGCCGTTGTCGACCGGGTTGCACCGAAGAACAGCCGTCCGGTGCGCCGCCCGGTCTCCGTTCCGAGCGGAGGTACGCGCCGGGAGACAACGGTCGCGGCGACCGTCCATGGGGACGGCCGTCCCAGGCGTCGCACCAACGAGCGCAGCCCGGGATCGACGTGCTGCGACGCGCGCGCGGCCATCGTCTGCACCGCGAGCACCGCACCGGCCCGGCGGGCCGTCACAGCTACCTCGGCTACCGAAAGGTCCGACCACCGAAGCGCCTGCTGCAGGTCCAGCAGCCATTGCAGCCGGTGCCCTCCAGACAGCGCCGCGTGCAACGCCAGGTGCACCACGGTGTCGTCGGGCCGCAGGGTGGGGACCACGAGCCCGTCGATGTCGACCGTCGTTCGCCGCTCCACCATCGCGGCGACGTCCAGGAAGAACTGCGCCCGGATCGACGCCTCGTTCAGCAGGTGCCAGTGCAGGTCGAGCGTGGTGTTCATCGGGGTGCGGAGGCTGATCTCGCCGCGGCCGGAGTCGGCAATCAGCTGCCAGTTGCGGTCAACCACTTCGAAATGCGCGGCCTCCAGCGCGTCCAGCGCCGGCCCCAGGTCGGCCGGGTGGACCAGGACGTCGAGGTCGGAATAGGGGCGGACGGACGGCCGACGATAGATGATGTCCGCGAGCACCACGCCCTTGACGACGACCCACCGCACCCCCGTGCCAGCGAACGCGGATTGGACCGCCCGGATCTCAACGAGGGACCGCAGATGTGTCGCCATCCCGACGTAGGGCCAGTCGCCTGCGCCCTTTGGTAAGGGACGGCCGGATAGGGCGAGGTGGTCCAGGATGACGGGCAGCACCCGCGCTTGTGCGGCCACGGCCAGCCAAGTCCCTCCGGGCGGGGGCTCGGGACACGCTGTGTCGAGCGCGTAGCTGCGGACGGCGTCGAGGACGAAGGTTGCGTCGTCCGGCCTCCCCCCGCCTGCCATCACCCCCGGAGTAAAGCAGCCAAGCAGCCGTGCCGATGGATGTGGGGACGAGCGTCCCCCGGCCGCCGATCGAAGAGCCGTCCAGGTAGCAGCGGGCTCGGGACCCAGTGCTGCACCTGCTCATACAGAGTCGGTCACCAGAGGATGAACAAGGCGCGAGACCCTGCCGGATCCAAGTACCGGACGGTAGGTTCCGCGGCGTGCGCCCCCGCAGTATGCCTCTGACCAGCGCCTGGCTTCCGCGATGAGCGGCCCCGCCTTCGCATTTCCCGAGTCCGTCCTCGCCCGCGAGGTCTCCGGGGAGATGGTCCTCCTCGATCTGCAACGCGAGGAGTACTACGGGCTTGATCGAGTGGGTGCTGACATGGTGATCCGCCTGACCCAGCAACCTCGCGACCAGGCCGTGGCTGCGCTCTGCCAGGTCTACGAGGTGGCCCCGGATGTTTTGACTGCAGATCTCGAGCGCCTGGTCGACCAACTTCTCGACGCCGGGCTGCTCGTACGCACCCAGACGCAGTGAACGGGAGTCCGGACGTCGACGTGCGGGTGCACCAGGTGCGTCCGGTGGCAGTGCCCACCACCGACCCGGTCGAGGGGCTTCGGGCCGACGGGACGACCTGGCGCCGGGCGTGGTCACTGCCCGACCGGCTGGTGCTGGATTTCGACGGGATCGCCGCCTTGGAGGCGAGCGACGACGGCACCGTGACCGTCGACAGGCCGCTCACGCCCGAGATGGAGCAGCATTTGCTCATCGACCACATCCTGCCGCTGCTCCTTGCCCGCCGCGGGGCGCTGGTCGTGCACGGCGCCGTGCTGGAGCTCGGGGGCCGGGCGGTCGTGCTGATCGGCGCCTCGGGGACCGGGAAGTCCACGCTCTCAGCACACGCCTGGCAGCAGGGGTGGACGCTCGGCGGCGACGACGGCGCCGTCCTGGACGTCCAGGAGGGAGCGGTCTCGGTGACCTCGACGCACTCGACCCTTCGCCTCACCCCCGAGGCAGCTGCCCTCGTTGGGATCCCCGCCGAGGAGGGGGCCGCGGCAGTGGGCAAGCGGCGCCTTCGGACCATGAGATCCGGCCTGCCCCACCGTCACGGTCCAGCGGCGCTTCACCTGGTCGCCGAGGTCCAGCCGGCCCCTGTGGGGTCAGTCGCGGACTTCACCCCGCTCACCGGGGTGGCCGCACACGCCGCGCTGTTCGGCTGCACCTTCCACGCAGACTTGGCCCGGGGCCAGCTTCTACGAAGCGTCGTCAACAGTCTGGGTACGGTGGTCGAAGCCGTCTCGGTCGGACGACTTTCAGTCCCCCGGGGACGTGCCGGGCTGGCCTCGGCCGAGGCCGTTCTGAGGAGGGAGGTGTCGACGTGACAAGCCTCCTCCGGCGCATGCAGGCCCTCGCCCGGCGTCGGCGCCCGGTGTCCGCCGCTGAGCTAGCCGCCTTTCTCGATGCTCTCCGCGGCCCGCAGCGGATCAGCGCGCTCCGAGCCCTCGTCGACGGTCCGGTTGTGACTGTCACGCTCGAGCGCCATGGCCTGCGGCCATTGGTCCGCGACCGGTCCGACCTTCCATCCGCGGATCCGGATGAGGCCCGGCGGGTGTCCGCGGCGGTCGATGCCGGCCTCGGTGTCCTGCCGGTCAAGGCCACGTGCCTGCGCCGATCGGTGACTCTTCTGCGCGAGCTCAACCGTCAGGAACGGAGCGCAACACTGCACATCGGGGTTAGGCCCGGACCCGGCGGCATCGAGGCGCACGCGTGGCTGCAGGCCGGCGACGAGGTCCTCAACGACGACCCTGACCTGACCGCCACCTACACCGGGCTCGCCGCCGGCGAGGCCGAACGTCTCCTTCCAAGGTTCGCGTGACTTTCGTTCTCTCCACTGCCGCCGGCGCTCAGGCGGTCACCGACCTCCGGGCGTCACTCGGGGAGCGGGTTGCCCACGGTGAAGTCGCCTGGATCGAGCACGCCGGACAGGCGGTCGCTTGGGACACCACGAACGGGTTCATCACCAGCAGCGACGACGGCGACGTCCTCGTCGTGCTCGACGGCCTGCTGCACGAACTGTTCGACGACGAGCGGTCGCAGGCCGACCTGCTGCGCCGGCGCTACCGCCAGCGCGGAACGGACCTCGCGGTGGACTTACTCGGCGACTTCGTAGCGGTCGTTCTCGACCGGCGCCGTCGCACCCTCTTGGTCGCCCGGGATCCGATCGGCGTTCGGCCCTGGTATCAGGCAACGTCCGGTCGGCGGCACAGCGGCGCCACTGATCAGGCCACGCTGTGCACTCTTCCCTGGGTGGACACGGGCGTCGACGAGCGGATGGCGCTGGCCTACGTCGCGTTCGCCTCCCGCAGCACTGGACCAACGTTTCACCGGGGGATCGAGACGCTCCCCCCCGGTCACACCTGGGTGAATACACCGGACGGTTCGTCGGTCCGGCGGCACCACTCCTGGCGCATCGACTTGGCCCCCCGGATCACGTGGGCGGATGCCATCGACCGCTGCCGTGAGCTCGTGGACGAGGCGGTGCGCTCCAGGCTCCGAGTGGCCGGCTCCTCGAGCAGTGAACTCAGCGGCGGCCTCGACTCCTCCAGCATCGTCGGCACTGCTGTCCTTCTGGGACAACCGCCACTCGTCGGCAGGTTGCTCTTCGAGGGACGCAGTGCCGATGAGAGGACGTACTCGGACGCGGTCATCGAGCACTGGGATTTGGCTGCCCTGTCCATCCGCCCGTGGATACCGTCCCTGGACGAACTCACCGCGTTGACGATCGGCTGGCGACGGCCGGTCCCCGACGCAAACTTCACGATGTTCGCCGATCTCTATCGGGCCTTCGCCGAGGTCGGCCACCGGTACACCATGACCGGCCTCGGGGGCGATGACATCTTCATCGCCATGTCTTACGAGACCAGGGTCTTGAGTGCCGTGCGACAAGGGCAATGGGGAGTGCTCTCCACGCTTATGCGCACGTCCCTGCGGCATCCGCGTCACGCCTGGACCCAGACGTGGCGTCCGACGCTTCGCCGTCTCACGCCGCGGGCTCGGCCACGGGCTCCGCGATATATCTCCCAGCAGGCTATCGCGCGACACGACCTAGGTGCGCACTTCACCTGGCCACCGCGGCTGACCGGTGTTCCCGCAGTGGACGAGCGCGCGGTCAACCTGACGACCGGTCACACGGCCTTCATCCTCGAGTTGCGTGCGCTCGTCACGGACCTCACCGCGTCTCGGAACACCCACCCACTCTTGGACCCTCGTGTGATCGAGGGGCTCTACGGGTTGGACCCGTGGCTACCCGTCCGTGACGGACACGGACGCGCACTCGAGTCTGCGGCCTTCGTCGACCGCCTTCCCCCGGCGGTGGCCAATCGACGCTCGAAGGCGGAGTTCTCGGAAGTGTTCTGGCCTCAGACGCTCACCGCCGAGGTGTTGGAGCGGGTGACGAGCGGACCATTGGTGGAACGTGGATGGCTGGACCTCGGGGGGTTCCAGAACATCCTGAACGGCGCGCGGGAAGGACGGGCGTGGGCTGCCCTTCCCCTCTCGCGCGCCGTCGAGGTGGACCGCTGGTTACGTCAGCCGGAGACCTGAGCCGACGACGAAGTAGCGCCTCATTAACCCTTTGTCTTGGGGCCACCCGCACCAGTGGAGCTGCCCGTGCCATTGGGGTTGCCCTGACCGCCACCCTGGTTGTTGTCGCTCGGCGTGCCCTTGGCGTTCTGGTTGTCGTAGATGCCGCCGTCGGGATTGCTGCCGTTCTGGCCGAGCGTCAGATACGAGAGCGAGCCGAGGCTGCTGAGCTGGGGGCTGGAGTACTGCATGGTGGTCTCCTGAGTTTCGCCTAGGGATTCACGGTGAACCACACCATGCCCACCAAGGCGCTGACTAGCGCTTTCACCCCTCGCAAGCCTGTAGGACTGGAAGATCGGGGATGTCGTCACCGATCAGTACTTGAAGGTTCACTCAGAGATTTACAGGAGGCATGCTCTCAGTAGCGGGATCCTCACTCATTTCGCATAGTGGCCGCTGAGTCGTCCTCCGTTGGGGTAAGGCCGTCGAGAAAGCGGCTGGCTTGGAGGGTGAAGAGTTCGGCGTACAGGCCACCGGCCCTCATGAGAGAGGCGTGGTTCCCCTGCTCGACGACTCGACCTCCTGAGAGCACGTAGATGCGGTCGGCCATGCGCACTGTAGAGAAGCGGTGCGATATGAGCAGCACTGTCCGGCCCGCGAACAGCGCCCGGATGCGCTGGAAGAGGTCGTGCTCCGCGCGGGCGTCCAGCGATGCGGACGGCTCGTCGAGGATGACGAAAGGGACCTCCCTGGCGAACGCGCGAGCCAGAGCCACGCGCTGCCATTGCCCGAGCGAGAGATCGGAGCCGCCAGCGAACTCCTTGCTCAGCGGAGTGTTGTACCCCCCCGGCAGCGTGATGAGGAAGTCGTCGGCGTTCGCCTGCCGGGCTGCCGCACGCACTTCCTGCTCGTCGATATCGGCATCTGGACGCCCGAGCGCGATGTTGTCGTGGGCGGAAAACTTGTAACGAACGAAGTCCTGGAAGACCACGGCGATCCGCTGACGGACGCTGTCGGGCTCGAACGCATGGATGTCGACGCCGTCCCAGGTGACCGACCCCGAGTCTGGTTCGTACAGATTGGCCAGGAGCTTGGACAGCGTGGTCTTGCCACTGCCGTTCTCACCGACGAGGGCCACAACCTCGCCACGGCGGAGCTCGATGGAGACCCCGTCGAGCGACGGCCGCGAGGCTCGCGGGTAGGTGAAGCTGACGTCGGAGACGGCGATCCGGTCGAAACGCTCCGGAGCCGGCCGACCAGCTCTCTCGCTGGCCTGCGATCGCCGCTCTAGAAAGCTCGCGAGGTCGCGGAGGAACAACGCCGACTCGAAGATCGAGCTCGCGCCTGCAGCCGCTCCGCTCACCCGGCCGCCGAGCAACCGGACGGCGATGAGCGCCGCCCCGGCCGAAGCGACGTCAAGCTGGCCCTGATCGACCAGGAGGAGCGCCAAGAGCAAGGTGCCCGCAGTGAATGCGGCCGCCGAGGTATTGCCGATCAACGCCAGCCTGCGGCGACGGCGCATGTGCACCTCGAGGTCGCCGAGGTAGTCGGCGAAGTTGGTCTCCCACCGGCGGCGCAGGGCGCCCGGGAGGGAGAACGCACGAACCTCCTTGGCTTCCTCGCGGCGGGTCAGCACCGTCTCCAGATATAGCCGCGCCCGCAGGCTGGGAGTTTGCGCGACGGAGAAGTCGAATTCGTAGCGCCCTGAAAGGCGCGAGGTCAGAAACAGCGGTACCCCGGAGATCAGGAGCACCGGGAGGAGCGCCGGGGCCAAGGTGAGGACGGCGACGCCTCCGGCGATCACTCCCAGCGAGTCACTGACCACTATCACCAGCGCCTGTACGACGATGCGTGTCTGCTGCGCGGCGTTGGCCTGGACCCGTTGTGCCTGGTCGTAGAACGCGGGGTCCTCGAAGGCCTCGAGCCGGACCTGCTGGGAGACGTCAAGCAGCTGCCGCCACACCTCGCGGGAGACGAGTTCACCGAGAACGCGTTGCTGCAGGTTGGCGAGGGTGCTGACGATGGTGGTCGCGGCCGTAACCAGAGCTACGAGGATGACAGGCAGCACGGCCGGTGCCACGGAGCCACCGGTACGGCCAATCTGCAGCACCGCGGACAGCACCCGGTCGATCAGCAGGACCTGGAGGAACAGCGAGAGGGACGTGACGACCGAGATGCCGAGCACGACGACAGTCCGTCCTGGACTGGCCCGCCACGTGAGCCGGATCGCGGACCGCAGCAACCGCGGAAGCTCACGCACGGACTTACGCCGACCCTTGGCCTCCGCAGCCATCCGCACCACGTCGACCACGTCTCACCTCTCCCCGCTGCCAGCTGGTGCGGGCAGCGCCGGCCGGGGCCCCCGCCTTCACGCAGGTCCAGGCGGAGTGTCCCACGAACACACCTCGAAACCGCCCGGCCTGGCATGGGCTGCACTCGGATGAGCGGTCCGAGCGACGGGCTCGTGGGCAGCCGGGACTCACCGGCCTCGGTGACGTTCCGCCCGGGTGACGAGTGACCGGGGTCAGTCCTGCATATGCGGCCAGATGGCCTGCGGGGGAAGGCGCTGCCCGTCGCGATTTCTTGCAGGATGCGGCTGCGATTCCACCTCCGATGCCGGGCATCGAGGTCCGGACTTCGGCAAAGGGTAGGCATCAAAGGATCCTTTTCCCCTCGGCGGCGATTGCCCGCCGCTGGGCCAGCACCTGTGCCAGGGGGTGGCCAGGCGGAGCAACACCTTTCCCGCCGCGGCGCTGCCGAGCACCACCACCGTCTGCTCGGCCAAGGCGGCGAGCAGATCGGCGACCAACTGCTCGCCGGCGCGCGGGGCGGCCAGCCCGCCGAACCGGGTCAACAGTTCCAGTACGCCGGTGGCACTGATGAGCCAACCGGAGGTGGCGGATCTGCCGGTCACGGCCAAGAAGGGGACTGCCCGACTCCGGTTGACCCCGTGTGCACAGCGTGACCCTCACCCGCGGGGGCTCTGCGGCCGTGTGGATCAGGACTCGCGTTCCGGCCGACCGGCACGAATGGTGGCCGTCACGGACAGGCGGTAACGGGGGCACTCACAGCGGGAACATTCGGTCCCCCTGCGGTAGTGCATGTGAACCGGCTTCGGATGCCCGCATCTGCACACCGCAGGAGGGACGCACGCGCCGAACACGGCCCGCATCGGGTCGGTCATCGGGCTTCGGGCATCAGCCCGGAGACGTGGTCACGGCTGAAGATGGCAGGCATGACCGGACCTCCCGGGCGAAGAGCACCATCGGCGCAGCTGGTTACGCGGGGCGATCGGACGCTCACCGAAACTCAACCCCCGCATGTGACCGGTAGGGGTC
>NZ_DATMVN010000061.1:0-2497 GCF_035563135.1 Streptomyces sp. | reverse complement strand
GCCGATCACCTCCGGTGGACGTGCTGGTGTCGCGCCGCCGCGGGCGGGACGCCGTGGCGGTCCGAGAAGAGCCGGCGCAACTGACGTTCGTCGGAGAAGCCGCAGCGGGCGGCGACGGCCTGCACCGTCAGGTCCGTCTGGGCCAGCAGGGTGGCGGCGAACTCCAGGCGCAGCAGTTGCTGGTAGGCCAGCGGGCTCATCCCGATCGCTGCCGCGAAAGCGCGGCTGAGCCCGCGAGGGGACAAGTGCGCCACCGCCGCCAGCTCGGCGAGCGTGTGGGGCGTGTCCAGCCGCTGGGCCAGGTGGTCCTGCACCCGGTGGACGGCCTGGTGGAGGTGTGCCCGGTGCTGGACGAAGACGCTGACTTGCGCACTCGACCCGTTCCGGCGCAGGTAGACGACGAGCTCACGGGCCACCCCGGCGGTCAGGGCCGGCCCGTGCTGCCGTTCGACCAGGGACAGCGCGAGGTCGACCCCGGCCGCGATGCCCGCGCTCGTGCTGATCGGGCCGTCGTGGACGTACAGCACGCCGTCCTGGACCTTGGCGGCCGGGTACCTCGCCCGCATGGCGTCGACCAGTCCCCAGTGGGTCGTGCACCGGCGGCCGTCGAGCAGCCCGGCGTCGCCGAAGGCCGCCGCTCCGCTGCACACCGATGCCAGCGAGGCGCCCGTCTCACCGGCGCTGCGCAACCACCGGGCCACGGCAACGGAGGTCAGCGGTGCGGCACCGGCCGACGGGGGGATCCGCGGTCCCGGCACGAGCACCAGGTCGCCCGGACCGACGGCCGACAACGCGCCGAGGGCCGCGAACCGAAGGCCCTGCGCGGAGACCACCTCCGGCTCGTCCGCCACGAACTCGATCCGGTAGCCGGCACCGAGGTGGTTGGCGGCGTCGAAGACCTGCACCGGACCGGCCAGGTCCAGCAGGTTCACCTGCGGCAGCACCAGCACCACGATCCGTCCCGTGGCGCTCCGGTCCTCGTCCATGTGATCGACGCTAGGACCCGGGAGCCGGCCCGGGGAGGGCTCGACAAGCCACGAAGCGGACGGATCAGGCACTCGAAACGGCCGCTCGTCCACCAAGCCGTCGGACTCCGGCAATGATCCGGTCCCGACCCGTCGTCGACCCCGGCCAGGCCGGTCATCTCGATGACCTCGCTGACCCGGGAGGCCTTGATGTTGTGGGTGGCGGCCATGGCGCGCAGGTGCGAGCGGGCGCTGCGGCCGGGGTGCACGGCACTTGCCTCCAGCAGGGCGCCGACCTCCCGTAGCGCGGCACGGTGCTGCCGGTAGGGCTTGCCGTTGACGGTGACGGTGCCCGACGTCGGCCGGTCCAGTCCCATGATCATGCGCATGGTCGTGGACTTGCCGGCGCCGTTCGGGCCGAGGAACCCGGTGACGGTCCCGGGCGCGATCGTGAAGCTGAGGGAGTGCACGGCGGTGTTGTCGCCGTAGCGCTTGGTGAGCTCGTGCGCCTCGATCATGACCGGGACCGTTCTGGGGGATGGGGTGGGACGGAGTGCTCAGCAGCGAACGCTGAGGCAGGCGACCGTGCCCGCGGGTGGCGCGAGCGAAGGGTGGTCGGGCGCGGGGCGGGCAGTCACGCCTGCTGCGGCGTGCGGAGCGGCTCGCTGTCGAGGCTGGCTGCCAGGGTCGCCGGTGATGCGGTGCGGCCTGGCCAGGTCCAGGCGGAGCGGAGGATGAAGGCCAGGATCAGCACCTCGACTCCGATAGTGAGGGCGTAGTAAAAGGCGTAGTCCCAGGTCGCCCCTGCCGCGTTGAACACGCAGGCGGGGATGTAGAGCGATGCAACGACGAGGTTCGTGGCGCGGCTCACCCGGGCGGGCAGCGTCATGGAGAGCATGATCATCAGGGCCGGGATCGCGATGACCACGAAGAAGATGGACATCAATGTCCCGCTGATGTCGAACTCGAAGATGACGCCACCGCGAATTGAGTCGATTTCGCCGGGCTGGTAGAGGTGGAAGTAGTCGATGTAAAGGATGAGGAACATGAGGCTGGTCCATGCGGCGGCGATCTTGGCCTGCACGGGCATGCGCCGATCTTCCAGCGCGCTGCGCGATGGCGGAATCTCTCGTGCGGTGTGGGATTGAGGCGTTCTCATCAGATTGCTCCTTGCCTTGATCGGGTGGGTGCTTCCACCTTCACCGATGCCGGCGGCGGGCACATCAGCCCCGGAGCCTGATTCGACCTGGCCGTTGGCACAGCCGATCTCTCGTACTTTCGGCGGATATCCCGAGCAGGCGGGCTGCCTAGGCTGATCAGATGGCCACCAACGCACTCCGCTCGCTGTGGGCCGAACCTCGACCCACGAATGCCCCGGACCGGGAGCCGCGGGACTGGGCTTTGGTCGCAGCACTGGTCGGCTGGTCCGTGGTGGAAGTGGTGCTTCGCCAGGACCTGATGCCGCGCCCGCTGCTGCTGCTCTACACGCTCGCGGTCCTCGGCCCGCTGCTGTGGCGACGCACGCACCCGCT
>NZ_DATMVN010000060.1:0-3809 GCF_035563135.1 Streptomyces sp. | reverse complement strand
TCTTCGCTCCCGGCAGCGACATCGTTTCCTCCGTCCGCGACAACGGCTGGGAGAACCTGAGCGGCACCTCCATGGCCGCCCCTCATGTCGCCGGCGCGTTCGCGGTGCTCCACCAGGCCTTCCCCACCAGGACGGTGGCCGAGCTGGAGACGCTCCTGAAGAGCACGGGCAAGCCCCTCACCTACTCGGGCACCACCACTCCACGGATTCAGCTCGATGCGGCGGCGCTGTCGACCCAGCCCGGGACGCCTGCCGGTGAAAACGCGTGGAAGCTCGCGGCCAACGGCACCGACACGGCCGGCACCAACCCGCTGACCCCGGTCGGCGGGCCCACCTTCGCGGCCGCCGACGCGCCCTACAGCCTCTCCGGAGCGGCCTCCTTCAACGGCAGCACCGCATTCCTGAAGAGCAGGACGAGCGCGGTCAAGACCACGCAGGACTACACGGTCTCGGCCTGGGTCAAGATCAACTCCGCGGTGGAGGCCACCGCTGTCTGCCAGGGCACCAGCCAGTACCAGGCCTTCTACCTCGGCTACGACCCCGCCAACAAGGGCTGGATGTTCCAGACCACGACCACCAACGGCGAGAACAACGAATGGGTGACCGCCGAGGGCGGCCCCGGCACCGGCCCGGTGGGCACCTGGGCGCACCTGGTCGCCACCTACAAGGCCCCGGTCAGCGGCGTCGCCGGCACCGGTCTGATGACGCTCTACCAGAACGGCAGCTACCAGGGCAGGGCCACCAACCTCACCCCGCAGTACGACGCCGGCCTGCCGTTGACCGTCGGCGGCTGCGTCAACTCGGCCACCGCGACCACTCCGTACAAGGCCTTCCCCGGCAAGGTCGCCGACGTCCGCGTCTACCCGTACGCGATGGACGCCGCCCAGGCCGGCAAGGCCAGCGCCACCGTGCCCACCGGGTGGGCGGCCGGCATGCCCGAGAACGAGTGGAAGCTGAGCACCGCCGGTACCGACACCGCCGGCCTCAACCCGTTCACCCTCTCCGGCGGCGCGAGCTGGTCCACCGACAAGCCCACCGGTACCACCCTCACCGGCTCGGCCTCCTTCAACGGCAGCACCGGGCTGCTGAAGAGCAAGCAGGCCGCCGTCAACACCCATGGTGACTACACCGTCTCGGCCTGGGTCAAGATCAACTCGGCGGTGGAAGCCACCGCGATCTGCCAGGGCACCACCCAGCACCAGGCCTTCTACATCGGCTACGACCCCTTCAACAAGGGCTGGGTGTTCCAGACCACGACCACCAACGAAACCGCCACCGACTGGGTGACCGTCGAGGGTGACGCCAACTCCGGCCCGGTCGGCACCTGGGCGCACATCGTCGCGACCTACAAGGCACCGGTGAGCGGCGACTCCACCAGCGGCCTGATGAGCGTCTACCAGAACGGTGTCCTCCAGGACTCCATCCACAACATGACGCCCCAGTACGACTCCAGCCTGCCCCTGACAGTCGGCGGCTGTGTCAACTCCGCCTCGTCCACCGCCCCGTACGACGCCTTCCCCGGCAACGTCGCGGACGTGCACGTCTTCCCGCGCACCCTGACGGCCGCCGAGGTCGCGGCTCTCAGCTGAGCCCTCTCCGAGGGAGTTCGACCGCTGACAGGTGCCCCGCTCCACTCGACAGGGAGCGGGGCACCTCCTTTCGCACGCCCCTGACGGAGGAAACGAGCAGACCCGGGGTACGGATCCGTCACTTGAACGCCTCCTTCGGCAGCCGGTGAAGACGGGCTGTCGGTCACGTTCGTGGCGGCATGAGTACGTCCTGATGCCGGCGGCCTCGCGTCGGCTGCGGGGCCGGCCGAGCCGTACTCGCCGATCGGCAGGGACGGCTCGGCGTACCCCCACTCCAGGCCATGCCGTTGCTCCCGTTTCGCGCATCACGGACCACCGGACCGGCCCGTTCGACGGGATCGGGTCGCGCAGATCGCTCACGACCCGATGCACCCCCGCAGCGCCCGCCATAGCGGCTGCGAGCGTGCTGGACGCCCGATCTGGACAGTGGACGCCCGACTTCGGACAGCGAAGCTGCGAACGGCCTTCACCTGGCTGCCCGGTACGGTGCACGGGGCCCGGTGCGGCATCAGCCTTGGAACCACACCGGACCCCGCATTTCGGATCAGGAACCGTCGATCAGTCTCTGCACCTCGGGCGGGAACTCCGAGTCGGAGGAAACGGCGAAGAACCTGGCTGTCTCCGGCGTGTCCCCGACGGCGATGGCGACCTCGGGGGAGATGCCGTCCACTTCATAGGCAGTCCCCGTCAAACCGGCCGGCTCCTCGCTCCCGCCCCGGCCGCCGGTGTCTTCGCAGGGTGGTTCGGTGGCGACTCCGAGCTTCTTCCCGGGTGTGAATTTCACGTTCCCCACGTCCTGGTACGTAATGTCCTGGTAGGTGTACTGAGCGACGCAGGAGGCTCCACCGCCGCCGCCACCGCCGCCGGCCGTGCACGCGGCTACCGACGTCACCATGGCCGCTGCCATCAGCAGACCTGCGGATCGCCTGGTCCAGCTCATATGTGTCCCCCTCAGTAGATGCCGCAAAGAAGAGGAGTGCCTCCTCTCTGCCGAGTGACCTCACCATCGCTCGGCACGGGAATGAGATCGTGCCCGTGGTGAGGATCTCGTGTTCCGCCCTTCGACGTCGGCACCTCGGATCAGGTTCCCCTGCCGCGCGTTCGCCTCGGACCGAGGTGCGGTGCTGCAACAGGCGGCAGGATCACATCCGGGTCAGCCGAACGGTGCCGGCCGCTGCTCCTGGTACCCCGGCTGCACGGCAGGAGCGAGCAGACTGGGGCCGGAATCCCGCGACCGCGGTAGCGTCCCCGTCCCGGCCGGCCTCCCGACGGGCCCTCACGTTGCGTCGCCCAGCGGCCCGTTTCAACGGTGCGCAGGGCCTCCGCGTCCAAGACGGACCAGGGGTGACGCAGCAACCGGGAGCAGGGGCGAGACATGTCCGGGACACGACGCGAACTCCGCTCGTGCTCCAGTGCGGCGACCGGACCGGTGAAGGCGGAATCGATGACCGTCGCCGGCTCCGCGATCAGCTCGCTCAGACCGAAGCACTGGTCGGACAGCGCGCGCAGGTACCCCCAGCAACGCGTACGCAGTGCCCGGTGCAAGCCTCAGGCCCCAGGGCGTCCCGCCGCTCTCCGACGAGGAGATCATCACGGTGGTGTCAGCACCGGCGAACAGGAACCGGCCTTCGGACCGCATCGGGGCAATGACTCCGTCGGGCAAGATACGCATGTCACCGGGATCGGCCTCGACCCGCCGCAGCATCGCTCCGGTGCGAAGACCACACCTGGCCCTGTCACTGCTCGTGCTCATCGCCTCCCGTCGACCTGTCAGGATTCTGCGTAGCACATGCCGGAAAGGCCCTGGCCGGACCGGACGAACACCAGGTCCGCCGCTCCACCTCCTGGTCCCGCTGGGGCACTACGGCCATGCTCGCCCATGCCTTCCTCGCCGTCGTCCGCGGCGGCCGGCACGTCCGCCGTCCCGCCCGGGACGAGCTGGTGCCGTTCACCTGCAACGGGATCCAGCGACTGTTCACGACGCCGGCCGTCCGGCTTGTACACGGTGCAGCCCACCGACTCCGCTGGTCCGTCCGGCGCCGGTGCCCCGCTCGCGGGGCGGGGCGTGCTGACGGGAGCTCAGGTCGATTCGCGCACGACGAGTTCGTTCGGCATGATCACCGGTCCTGTGGGGGCGCCGTCGATCAGGCCGAGGAGCAGGTGGACGGCGGCGGTCGCCTGGTCGGCCATCGGGCTGCGCACCGAGGTGAGCGCGGGAGT
>NZ_DATMVN010000059.1:0-7335 GCF_035563135.1 Streptomyces sp. | reverse complement strand
GGTTACGGCTTCCCGCAGGCGCCGCCCCCCGGGCAGCCCGGGGTGCCTCCGCAGCACGGGTACGGCTATCCGACCGCACCGATGCAGCCGCAGTACGTCGCACCCCGGCCCGGCGGCGGCAAGAAGTTCAGCACCCGGATGCAGATCATCGTCGCCGCGGCCGTCGCCGTGGTGCTGATCGTCGGCGGCGGATTCATCTACGCCTCCAGCGGCAGTGACGACGGCAAGCAGGACGAGGCGTCCTCGGCCGGAACCGACGGCGGCGAGGGCAAGGGCGGCGAGGGCGGCGAGGGCGGCGGCCTGGCCGGCGGCACCGAGAAGGCCCCGGCCGACACCAAGTCCAAGGTCGGTTTCCAGCTCCCCCACCCGAAGGTCACCGACACCACCGTCGTCGACGGCTCCTGGGTCACGGACAAGGCGTACGTGAAGACCGGTGTGTACGAGATCGCCGGCTACGACCTCGCCAAGGGCACCAAGCTCTGGTCGATCCCGCTGACCGGCCAGGTCTGTGCCGCGTCCCGTCACATGAGCAAGGACTACAAGACGGCTGTCGCCTTCCAGGAGGGCAAGCCGACCGCCGAGGACAAGTACCCCTCCTGCACCCAGATCGGCGCGCTCGACCTGGTCACCGGCAAGCTCATGTGGAGCAAGTCCGTCACCTCCACGGCCGGCGGTGACGAGCCCGTGAGGTTCGGCGAGGTCACCCTCAGCGGCACCACGGTCGCCGCGGGCGGGACCAACGGCGGCGCCGCCTTCAACCTCGCGAACGGCGCCGAGCTCTGGAGGCCGAAGGCCGACGCCGACAACTGCTACGACATGGGCTACGGCGGCGGCGAAGCGCTCGCCGTGGTCCGCAAGTGCGGCAGCTACGACGACCCGCAGCTGACCGTCCAGGCACTGAACCCGACCACGGGAGCACCGCTCTCCTCGTACAACATGCCGCCCGGCGTCGAGTACGCGAGCATCGTCTCCACCAAGCCGCTCGTCGTCGCGGCCGACGTCGGCGACACCGCCGGCGACGGCAGCAGCATCTCGGACTTCTTCTCCCTCGACGCGGCCACCGGCAAGCTCATCGTCCGGATCTCGGCCGACGCGGACAAGTACGCCGCGGAGTGCGGCTCCACCGAGGTCGAGAAGTGCAGCTCCCTGGCCGTCGGCAACAACAGGATCTACCTGCCGACCGAGGAGCACGAGGGCGGCGGCGAGTACGGCGACACCAACGAGATCGTCGCCTTCGACCTGACCACCGGCAAGCTCGTCGGGGGCAAGGCGGACGCGGGTGACCGCTACACGCTGACCCCGCTGCGCATGGACGGCTCCAACGTCATCGCGTACAAGGAGCCCCCGTACGACAAGGGCGGCCAGATCGTGTCCATCAACGGCTCGACCTTCGAGGAGACCGTGCTGATGGTCAACCCGGACGACGAGGCGGTCCGTGAAGCGGAGACCAGCTTCTCCACCGACTACGCCGAATTCCTCTACGAGAAGGGCCGCCTGTTCATCTCCGAGCAGATGGTCAGTGAGCCCAGCAAGTCCAGCTCGCTGGACGACAAGCAGTACCTCGTCGTCTCCTTCAGCACCGTCTGACCCGCCCGGCCCCTTCGCGGGCCGGACGCGCTGGCCCTGCCGGTCGATCAACCGACCGGCAGGGCCGATCGTTTTCCGGCGGGCAAGTAGCCCTGAATGAAGCAGAATTCGGCATTCTGGGGGGCTTATGCCCAGGAGAGGGCGCGCCGCGTCGAACAAGCGTGTAACTTGCCGGGTCAGACGGGCCGGGGGGCCCGTTCGGAGTCACACAGCGGTACAGCGCTGTACACATGGGGGCTTTTCCGATGGGCGTGCGGCTCATGGTGGTCGATGACCACCGTCTGCTCGCCGAGGCACTCGCCTCGGCACTGAAATTGCGTGGGCACCGGGTGCTCGCGGCAGCCGCGCCGACGTCAGGGGCCGCGGAGCTGGTCGTCAGCCGAGCGCCGGAGGTCTGCCTGTTCGGCACCGCGGCGCCCGCCGAACCCGGCGTGTTCGACCCGATCGTACGGATCGGGCGCGAGCGCCCGCAGGTGGCCGTGGTGGTGCTCGGCCCGGTCCCGAGCCCGCGCGGGATCGCCGCGGCGTTCGCCGCGGGAGCGGCCGGCTACGTCCGCCACGACGAGCGCATCGAGGGCGTCGAACGCGCCATGGTCAAGGCCCGGGCGGGGGAGGTCGCGGTCGCCCCGCAGCTGCTGCGCGGCGCCTTCGCCGAGCTGTTGCACCCGGTGGCCCAGCCGGACGACGAGGGGCAGCGGCTGCTGCGGATGCTGACCCCGCGTGAGGTCGAGGTGCTGGTGCGGGTGGCCGAGGGGGAGGACACCCGGCTCATCGCGGCCGGCATGGGGATCGCGCCGAGCACCGCGCGCACGCATGTGCAGCGGGTGCTGATGAAGCTCGGTGTGGGCTCCCGGCTGGAGGCCGCCGCCCTCGCGGCCCGCACCGGACTGCTCGACCGGGCGGCGGGGGGAACACCGCGGGGGCCGGGCGGCCTCGCGTGAACGCGTGATCGCCCGGCCCCCGCGGGGTGCGGGTCAGCTCTCCGGCGTGCCGGGGGCCTCCTCCGGCGCCTGGGCGGGGCGCAGCTTCATCCAGATCAGGAAGAAGAGCCCGAGCACCAGCATGGCCAGGCCGGTCCAGAGGTTGATGTGGACGCCTTCGGCCTTCTTCAGGTCGGCCTCGGACGGGTTGATGCCGGCGATGGTGACGATCACTCCGTAGACCACGAAGAGACCGCCGATGATCCGCCGGATGTCGAAGAGCCGGGCCGCGGTCGCGGACTTGCGCTCCAGTTCGGAGACTTCCTTGTGCAGGTCGGACATGGTGAGTGCCTCCGATCAGAGCGAGTAGGGCAGGTAGCAGAGGGTGGCGAGGACGATCGCGCCCCAGCCGAGCAGGGCGGGCTTGCGGTACCAGGCGCTGTCGCCCTCGTCGGGCACCTCGTCGGCGTCCGGGGACTCCGTCCCGTAGACCAGACCGGCCAGTTCGGCCTCCGGCTTGGGGGCGGTGAAGAGGGTGACGGCGACCATGACGACCGCACCGGCGACGAATCCGACGATGGCGGAGACGAAGTTGGCGCCCTGGTCGGAGGGTATGTCGATGATCCCCTGCTTGTAGATGACGAAGTAGTTCACCATCGCGGCCGTGGTGCCCGCGACGAGCCCCCAGACACCGGACTTCATCGAGGCGCGCTTCCAGAACATGCCGATGATGAAGACGACGAACATCACTTAAACCTAGTCGGGGGTGCTGGGAGCAAGAGCAGCCTCCACCAGTCCATTCGCGCTGATGGGGGCCCGGGTCCGCTGCCCTCCGCTACGTCTCCCAGCCAGCTACCTCTACGGCTACGTCACGTGCGCTCGGACGATCGTCCGGGACTCGCTGCAACATCGCACGGATGAGTCGCCCCATCGATCCGGGGACGGAGATCGGCCGGTGCCTCCTGCTCACGATGGCGCGGCGTTGCTCTGACCGTGACGCGTCGTCTGGGTACTCAACGTGGCGTTGGCCGGTAAGGCTCATCAGAAGTGATGCACCAAGCGCATAAACATCTGAGGCTTGGGTGGGCGTAATCTTTCCGCCCGAAAGTACGCTTTCCGAGATCTCTGGAGCCTCGTAATGTACGAGGCATCCCCGGTAGGGAAAATCGAATCTCTCAGGAACCGACTTTCCTTGAGCTAGAGCTACGTCGATTAGTGTAGCTCTAGGGGTGCGAGTTCCCGCAACGATCAAATGTGCAGGTTGAACGTCGCCATGAATCCAACCCATTGAGTGCAACCTGTCCAGGGCTTCGCAACACGCGATAATTTCACGGGCGCTCGGCAGGGCGCTGCTCTTCCTGTTGGACGCCCATAGATCGTAAAGGCTCACCCCTGTGCGCCAAGGTTGCACATTCCACGTGCCCTTGCTCCACTCGCCAAAGGCGATTCTTTGGCCTAGGACGTCGCGCAGTACGAAAGCCTCTCGTGCTGGAGCTAGTGCCGTCCATTCTTGGGCTGGCCATTCGGTAGTAGCCTCGATCGGATAACCGATCTTGATTGCGTGCTCCCCGGTCAAGGAGGTGCAGCGCCAAACAGTTGAGCCGCGACGGCTCACGATCTCCTTTTCGGTGATCGGCTTAATGTGGTCGCGGACGATTTCGGGAATAACCCGTGAATTCTGTGCGCGCATAATGGGTTCCTTACGTGGCGGTGCCGCCCCGCTGGATGCGAGGCGGCACGCTCCGGGCTGGTGGCACGAACCTAGTGCGTTGAGGCTGCGCCGTACGGGCGCCCGTCATCGGAATCGCACTGCGCGGCGTTCTGGCCGTTCACGGTCCACAGGTCATCGAAGACCTGGAACCCTGCTGCCTTCATGGCCCTGGCGCTGGCTGTCACTGCATCGAACGGGCGTCCCTTGCCCCCGGGGCGCGGGTTGTGGTGAATGAACCGCCCTGCGTGCGCGTGACAGAAGTCGGCGTATTCCTTGGTGTGCAGGATGAACGCGTGGAATGCGTGGTCCACGTCGTCACTCGGCATCATGGGGACCGACGAAGTGGCGGCGGTGGCCACGAACGCCAATGCCTGATCCGTCTGGAGGCGTGCGCGCTCCCAGTCCTGTCCGAAGTGGGCCACCACGAATTCCGTGATGCTGCTGAAGAGTTCATCGCTCACCAGGGAACAACCGGTGCGCTGGTGGCTTGCTACTGCGGTCATGCGAGATTTCCTCTCTGTGTGCGCTTCATTTGATCTCGGGAGTGCGGAGCATTCCCGCTTTCCCTATCTCCAGGAATGTTCACCGAACATAGGGGGCTTTGTTGGGTACGCCTTTTCTCAGTCTCGGGAGGCGTGCCACTCCCCATTCGTCCAGACGTGCGGCCATCCAATGCCGGTCCATCGAATACTCGGCGGACAACTTTCTCACGCTCTCGCCAGCCTCGGCCCGTGCGCTTATCTGTTGGCGATCGGTAATGACTCGCGCAACTGCGGCGGTGAACTCGCGCCGGGTCCTCCTTTTACGCACTCCTAACCTCCTGCTCGGAGTCGCGCGGGAAAGGTGCCCCGGGGTAGCTATAGGGGTATTCCTTTCCGTAGCTCGCGAGATAGAGGGCACGGCGGCGTTCCTCTTGTATCCGAGCGGTCTGAAGAGTGGATTCACTCAGCTGGTCGAAGGCGATTCGATGGGTCACGCGGCGGACATCGCTGCTCACCCTTCGGAGAGGGAGGGTCATCTCTCGCTCATCCTGTGCGAACAGAGCACGTGCGTCCGCGCTGCTGGGGCTCTGCCAGGGCTGGGCCCATGGGCTTCGTATGGTCTGCTGAAGGTCGCGTACCTGATCCGGCCGGATGGCGTGCCTGTATATGGCGTGGCGGCCATGCCTGGGCCGGATGAGCAGAGCGCATAACGCGCGTAAGGAATTGCGGATAATCTGCATGTCAGGTCGTCAGCTCCTCTGTAGCTGCTCGGCTGAGTCCTGGCGGGACCGGTCAGAGGGTCCCGCCAGGGCGTTAGTACGTCTGGCGGTAGAACGAGCGGCGGGCGTTCTCTTCCCGCGCTCGTGCACGAACGTCGTCAGACCTCCGGCGTGTCTGCGGCGTGGTCGTCGTGGTTCGGTCCGGGCAGATGGCTGCCCCGCATCGACACGGCGGGTACGACGCGATGGAGTCGTAGCGAGAGGTGTCTACGTCCGTTCGAAACCCAAGGCTGCGCTTGCTCTCGCTTGCCCTCGGTTCGATCTTCTTCGGTGCCTCGTGCATCAGGGATTCCTCACGGTGTTGCGATCCGTGGTCTGGTCCTGAAAACAGCTTCGGCACTGTGATGGCGGTGCGACAGAGGGTTAGGCTGGACAGTGTTAAGTGTCCAGTTGGACACGGCGAGTTGTCCAAGAAAGTGGGTGGCGTACGCGTGACAGTCGAGGCGGAAGATGTGACCCCGGACCCAGCAGCCACGCCGCTTACGTTCTTCGGCAACGAAGTGCAGGTTGAGCGTGAGCGCTGGGGGATCAAGCGCGAGGCGTTAGCTGAGGCAGCATCGTGCGGCTACTCCCTGGTAGCTAAGATCGAGGCGGGAAAACGGACTCCGTCGCTGGAGTTTGCGCGCGCCTGTGATCGTCTCTTCCCCGGCTCTGATGGGCGCTTCGAGCGGCTGTGGCCGCTAGCTCTGCGGTATGCCTTCCCGGGGTGGTTCCAGCGCTACGTGTCGCTGGAGTGGAAAGCCTCCGTGGTCCGGATGTTTCATCCTCAGCTCTGTCCGGGGTTGGTGCAGACGGAGAGGTACGCCCGTGCCGTGCTGCGGACGGGGCGGCCCTCGAACCTGGAGAGCCTGGTTACGGGACGGATAGAGCGTCAGCGGATCTTGGAGCGCGAAACCGATCCTGCGCGCCTCTGGCTCGTCTTGAACGAGGCGGCCCTGACCAACCAAGTTGGGGACCGTGAAGTGATGCATCAGCAGATGGGGCACCTGCTGAAGCTTGCGGATACCCCTCGGCACCGGGTGCAAGTCGTCCCGGACAAGGGGCAGCATCACGGGTGGGCCTCACCGTTCGGCATCCTGTCGTTCCCGGATGATCAGGACGTGGTGCACGTTGACGGCTTTCCCCGTGGGTACCTCCTCGCGGAAACGGAGGACGTCACGAGGGCGACCGATGCCTATGATCTCCTGACGGCGTTGGCCCTACCGCCGGACGAGTCAGCCGAGCTGATCACCGACATCCAGAAGGAACGCTATTCATGAGCAATCACACGGTCACAACGGACGGCTGGCGTAGTAGTTCGTTCAGTCAGAACAACGGCGGTGAGTGCGTGGAGTGGCACCCGGCGTATGCGGCGGAGTATGGGGTCGTTCCGGTGCGGGACAGTAAGACGCCCGGAGGGCCTGTCCTGATGATCGGCAAGAGTGCGTTCGTCGGTCTTGTTGAGCTGGCGCGACTCGGCTAGCAGTAGCCACTGAGCCCCACTGTCCTCACGGATGGTGGGGTTTTTTGCTGCCCGCGAGGCGTCGAGGGGCGGCCTGCCTGCTTTTGGCCGGCAGCCCCGGACCGGCCGCAAGTGATCACGGGCAACCGACAACAACGCCATTGACATTCGCAAGAGCAAATCTGCAAACTCAAGTCATCCAAGGTTCACCTGCAAGGGGAGCCGAAAATCGGTGAAGGGTTTGCACATGTCATATTTGCGTTCGCGCCTTGGTCTCGCAGTGGCTGCGGTGCTTGCTGGACTGATGGCTGCACTGGGGGGTGTGGCCGCTTCCGGGACGGCATCTGCGGCGCCTGCTTCCTCGACCCAGGCCATGCCCAAGGGGCTCAAGCTGCACACGGTCACGGCTTCGGCG
>NZ_DATMVN010000058.1:0-6394 GCF_035563135.1 Streptomyces sp. | reverse complement strand
GAGGATCTGCTGCGATTCGTACTGGTCCAGGGGGCCGACGCCGAGGCGTCGGCCGAGCTGGGAGCGCAGCTGCATGCCGAGGATGTCGCCGGCCGGCTTCTGGGCGGCGCAGGCGATGTTCGTCTCCAGTGCGCGGCCGAGGCGGGCGACCTTCTCGAGCATCGCCTTGGCGTCGTTCTTGAGTTCCTCGATCTCCTTGTTCGCGGACTTGGCGAGGTAGTCGGCGATCTCGTCGAAGAAGAGGATCAGCCGGCCCGGGATGGTGTCGTCGTCGCGCAGGACGACTTCGCCTCGGGCGACGGCGTCGCGCAGGAGTTGCAGGTTGCGGCGCCCGTACTTGTTCAGGAGGGACTGGCGCTTGTCCATTTCGCCGGCGAACGCCTGGATGGCCTCGTAGATCTCTTCGTCCGTCGCGGCGAACCTGATGACGGCGGGGAACTCGGGAGTCCAGGTGAAGTCGGTGCGCTTGGGGTCGCAGACGATGAGCTGGTAGATGGTCGGGTCGTACAGGGCGGGGAAGAGGATCAAGGACAGGGCGACGGACTTGCCGGCGCCGGTCTTTCCGCCGATGAGGGCGTGGGGGGTCTGCTGCAGGTCCCAGTCGAGCCAGCCGCCTCCCTTGACGGGGCCGAAGCGGATGGTGCCGCGGCGTGCGAGGGCGAGGAACTCCTCGAACTCGGGGCTGCCGGGTTCGGGGAAGGCGAGCTGGGTGGGCAGTTTGGGGACGGCGCTGACGGTGACCCGGCCTTCCGCCTCGCTCCAGGCGTAGTGCCAGTCGTTGGTGTCGGTGAGGGAGTCAGCGTGCTGTTCGAAGGCGTCCCTGGTCTCCGGCTTGGTGACGTCGTAGGCGCCGAAGGTCACGGTGAAGGACTCGGGCCGCTCGACCGGGGAACCGTTGCTTCCTCGGTGGCTGCTCCAGGTGTGGATGTCCACCTCGACGGGGTCCTGGCCTCGCTTGGTGGGGAACTTGGACTCGACGACAGCCTGCAGTCGGGCCGTTTCCCGCTTCCGTACGGCGCGGGGATCGGCGTTGGAAACAGCCTTCAGGACCAGCCGGTTGGTATTGGCGAAGGTCCAGTCCGGCAGCCAGGTCCGGTCCGGAAGGGTTTTGGACAGGGCGGTGTCCAGGGTGCGCTCGATACGGGTGCGTAGTTCTGGCGCGGCGACGTCCAGGGTGCCCAGGCCGATGGTGATCTCCAGGGGCGTGTTGGCCCTGGGGCTGTTGGGGTCGTCCTCCCACTTGGTGATGTCGACGGTGAGCTGGCCGGCCTGCCGGGCCGGGATCTGGGCGGTGATGAGGTCGGAGATGAAGCGGTTGCCCTGCTTGCGGATCGCCTCCGGTGAGCCGGAGGGCACTCCGCGGATCGTGAGCTCCCCGGGCCGCCAGGTGTAGATCCACACGTGGCCGCGATCGATCTGGGCGTCGATGACGCGTTCGACGTTCTCCCGGAAGGCGCGCTGGGAGACGTCGTAGGCGCCCAGGGTGACAGTCAGCTCGATGGGGGCTTCGCGGCCGTCGCGGTTCTCCCAAGCGCCGACCGCGACTGACACGTCGACGTCGACGCCGCGGGGCGCGGGGAAGAGCTGACCGATGACTGTGTTGATCCACCGCTCATCCTGCATACGCAGCAGTCGCGGGTCACCCTCGTTGACGAGATCGCACGCCAGAGAGCCGGGGTGGGCCCAGTCGAAGACCCAGCCGGTGCCCGGCGGGATGGGCGCGGCTTCGACGGCTTTCTCGGCCTGCCACCGCGTGCGGGCCTGAGCGGCCGGCGCCGAGGGGGCGATCATGATGCGTGCGGCAGCGATCACGGTGGAGCGCCGCCAGCGGGTGACGCGGATGTACTGGGCTTCGTTCACCGGCCGGGTAACGGTGGGAGCCGGCAGTCCGCATGGCTTCACCACGCGGCCGTACAGCTCGGACAGAGCTCGCCGCTGGCGGGGGATGACACGTGCGGCCCGGCCGATGGTGTACAGCAGGGCGATGACGGTGACCGAGGAGAGGGCCTGCCACTGGCGCCACTGCAGGTACCAGGCTCCGGCCAGCAGCGGCATGACCAGCCAGTTGAGGAGGAGGTGCGGCACTTTCCCGAAGGCGCGACTGCGGTCGCGGCCCAGGGTGAATGCCAGCCACGTTCGGGTGTGCGCGCCCACCGGCCATCCGGGCCCGGCGGCGGGCCGGCGGGCGGCGGGGCGGCGGCGTTTTCTGGCCGCGGGCATGAGGGTGGTCCTCCCGAGTCGACAGCGGTGTTACCCGGATCGTGCTCGGGAAAGCGGACAGCTCTGATCCGCTGGTCCGCAGCCGGTGAGCGGGAGGTGAGCGAGAGCCGCGCTCCCGGCCTGGTGTGACGGTGGCCCCACGTGAGGTAGCAGACGGGGCACCGTCACCTACGGACTTGGCCGGGCTATGTGAGCGTCGCGCCGGGGTCGAACCGGTCGTAGGCGAAGCCCTGCCAGATCTCCCAGGCGGTGCTCACGTGACCGGTGCCCGCCGCCTTGCCGGTAGCGGCCCAGAAGGGGCGCAGGACCAGCGCACGGTACTCCAGCGGCCGGCATCCGACCGCGTGCGTGACCAGGTGGGCCGTGTGGTTGAACTGACCGGGGCCGTGCAGGGGGCCGCAGCAGGGAACACGCCAGTCGACGACGCGGTGGCTGGCAGGCACCCGGTGGCGGTCCATGTGGGGACGGTAGTGGTCGCGGATGATGTGGTCGCCGTGGGCCTTGGCCGCGTCGAGGTTGGTGTAGGTGCCCAGTGTCTGATCGAACTTCTGGATGTTCCAGAGGTTGGTCCTGGCCATGGTTGAGGTCCTCGCATCTCGGCGGCGCGTATGGATTGCTGTCGCCCGGAGTCGGCGTGCTGTCGGTGCGTGTGTCATCGCAAATGGGTGTCGTCATGGAGGGCGACCCTGGCCAGCTCGATGCTCTGATCGGGCAGTCTCCACCACATCAGGCGGGGCGCGGCCGAGGTCTGGTTCTTGAGGTGGCAGCGCATCGCGACGGCCTGGTCGGCGCGTACGAGAGGAACTCCACCGCGCTCATCGCGGGCCCGCATCCGGTGGACCTGTCGGCCGGGTATGGCGGCGGCGAGGCCGGTGAGGACTTCGACGGTCACCTCGACGATCTTGCGTCGGTCCACGAGTTCGATGGTGTGCAGCGAGGTGAGCCAGTCCGGGCCGAGGGTGAAGGGGGCGAGCGGCTGGCTGGGACGGTCCGGCTCGGCGATCATGCGTAGCCAGCATTGGTCGAGCTCGTAGCGGAACTGCTGTTCGGGGTCGGCGTAGATGGTGGGGGTGTCGATCTCGGCTCGCTCTTCGGCTGCTCGCAGGGCCTTGCTGAGCCGTCGTACGTCCTGACGCAGCGATGAGGTGGTGCGCTTCTCGGCCGCCAGCAGGGTGCGGAGGTGCTCGATGTCGTCCGGCGCATGGTTGCTGTGGTCGCCGGGCACGGGCGGGCGGCTGTTGCCGGGCTGGGGCGTCGTGGTGCTGTAGACGAGGGTGCGCCCGAGCACCTGGTGCTGGATCTCCCGGAGGGCTTCGTCGCTGCGGCCCGGGGTGATCTTGACGAGAGGATGCCGGTGCTTGGGATCGTCCGGAGCTGCGCCGGGGCGGACGATGCGGACGGCTCCGCCCCACACGGCCAGGTCAGGCATCAGCTCCCGCAGGTTGCGGGCGGCTGTGTGCGTGGTGAGAACCGCGACTTCCGCCTCAGGGTTGACCTGGTCATACAGGCGGATCGGATCGATCAGCGGGACGCCGTCCTCGCGGCGGGGATCAGGAGACAGCACCGCCACGGGAACGGTGCGGGACAGATCGAACAGATGGTTCATGAAGGCGGCAGTGTCCGTATCACCGACCTCACGTACAGGGCGAGACGTCGCCGCGGTGCTCCTTCCCGGCGCGCTCGGAGGGGGGCTTGGTACAGGCATGGGACTTTCCCTTCTCTGAGTCAGATGTCAGCTGGCGTAGGCGTAGAAGGCCTCGGAGGCGGGAGGGGTGGGTTCCTCCCTCGCTATGGCAAGGACCTGCTCGCGGGTGGCTCTGCGTGCCCGACGGATCCGTTCACGCTGCTCGCGGTACTCGGCGCTGGGGGCGTCGCCCGGGTGCGGGTGCGGGCGCGTAGGAGGCGCGGGTGTTCCTGACGGCTGCGGGCAGGTGGGCTCTCCAGCTGCTTTCCGCGCGGCCCGGGCTTCCGCCTGCCGGGCACGTTCCTGCTGGTACTCGGCGGTGGGCGGTGCGGCGCGTTCCTTGCGGAGTACCGGGGCAGGCGCCTCGGGGACCGCTGGCGCAGCGTCGTGGGATGACGCGGTGGGGCGGCCGCTGCGTAGCTGCACGTCGAGTCCGCGCAGCGGGCTGGACCGGCGCTTGCCCTTGTGCGTCTGGGACTGGAGCCGCTCGAACTTCTCGTTGACCTCGGCGATCACCTGGGCTGACAGGAGCCGCAGGTTGGCCGCCCATGAGGCGGATTCGCACAGGACTCGCAGGGTGCCGGTCTCTTCGTCGAACTCTTCGGCTTTCCAGTGGGTGGCACGTGTTTCACCGAGGAGAGAGGGCCACTCCTTCTTCAGGTCCGCCCCCGCAGCTCCTCCCTCCCATTCGTTGTCCACCACCAGCTGGCTGATGATGCTGCCCAGGGGGTTGGGGTCCCGGCCGTCAGCACCGCTGGGCCGCCGGGAACCAACAGTCCGCTTGCGTTTGGTCTTGACGGGGTTGTTCTTGGCATCGGCCCTGGCCCGTCGCAGAGCGATTCGCGCCAGGTCAGCGCCTGCGGCCGACTCCGTGGCTGCTTCCGCGGAAGGGGCGGTGGGGAGAGCAGCGGCGTCCACATTCGGTGCACCGGTGAGGTCCGGTTCCAGGTGCATGGCGGGGTGTGCCGTCATGTCGTTCGTCCTCCTCGTGCTCGAGTGCGGGTCAGCAGGCGTTCTGCAGGCGCGGGTTGCTGTGAAAGCGGATGCAGGCGTCGACGAGTTGCGCGGTGTAGAGGCGGGATGCCTCGGCCACGCCGAGGCCGTCGACGGCGGTGAGGACCAGGTCGGTGTCGCCGTAGTGCTTGAAGCGCCCCCAGGCGTCGGCCCTCATCTGCTGCACGAGGCTGGCATCGAGCTCATCGATGGTGGTGACCGCCGCGAATTCCTCGATCTCCTCGGCGTTGCCGGCGCTGTCGTTCCTCAGGGCCTGAACGGCGTTGGTGAACTCGGCGGTGGGCGGGGTGGCCCGGGCTTCGTCGGCCAGCCGCTGCGCCGTCTCCCGCTCCTGGGCGGCGTCTCGCTGGAGCTGTGCGGCGACGTAGGCGTGTGCGCGGTGGGGGCGCCAGCGCGGTCCGAAGTAGTGGCTGGGGTTGATCTCGTGAAGCCAGGCGTGGACCTGCTGGAGGGATGCGCCGGCGGCGGCCTTGTCGACCAGGACCCAGGACAGCTGCTCGATGCGGGTGCGCTGAAGCCAGTTGTGGAGCGGGCGAAGTGCTCGGGCGAACCGGTCGGCTACCTGGTAGGCGGCGGCGGTGACGGGGCGGCCGAGGACGGACTTCTTCTTGGGCTGAGTGATCTTGTTCGCTCGCGCCTGGCGCGTAGTTGTTGATCTACCTCTCACGTCAGCTTTAGGGGAGTGGGTGGTGGTGCTACGGGAAGGGGGCTCACGCCGGTTCTGATCTGCTGTTTCCTGCGCGGCGGCGATGGCCTGCGCCCGGCCTTCGGGGGTGAAGCCGGTGTGCCTGGCGGTGTATCCGTGGCCGGACAGGCGGTGGCCGTGGGCAGCGTCGTAAGCCGGCGGGATGGTGGCGCCGTAGACCGTGGCTGTGGCGGTGTACGGGCGGCCCGGGAGACGGAGGTTGCGGCGGCTGCCGTGCTCCAGCCAGACGAGTGCGCCGAGCTCGCGGAGGACCTTGATGTGCCGCTTCACGGTCGCGCGCGATATGCCGACGCGCCGGGCGGTGCCTTCGAGGTCGTACAGGACGATGCCCCGCTGGAAGTCCATACGGGCAGCGAGGTCGAGGGCGACGTCGACCGTCGTGGTGGCCAGTGCCTTGGGATGCGCGCCGCTGTCGATGAGCCAGGCGACAGCCCGGAGCCAAGCGCGGGGCTGGCAACGCCGGGACCGGGTGGTGATGACGTCCTGCTCGGCAGACGGGACAGGCTCCAGCCGATGCGGCTCGGCGTGCGGCTGGTGGGGCGGGCGGCGCATGAAGAGGGGCTCTCAGTGTTTTCGGGCAGCACAAAGTCAGGCGTGGCTGCCGCTCAGGTGCGGAGGAAGAAGGGGCCGCCTCAGGGGCGGGCGCTTGCCGGCTGGAGACCGGAAGCGAGGTATCCGGGGCCGGCGGTCAGCCGCTATGGGCGGCGGAGGCCGACCCCGGTAACGCAACGGGCGAGGAGACCGCTCCCGGCCTGCCGCAGCTCGCGCTG
>NZ_DATMVN010000057.1:0-9423 GCF_035563135.1 Streptomyces sp. | reverse complement strand
GCCGGCAGCCGGTCGCGGGGTCACCGTCAGGGGCCGAAGCGGCATGCCGGGCCGGTATGTCCTGGGCCCGGTCATGAGGCCGAGGAGACGACGCACGGGACCTGGGGCCGGGGCCCTGACGTCAGGGACGACCGGTCAGGTAGCCGCCCATGGCGGTGAAGTACTCCGTCGCGGGCATTTCCCGGCCGTCCTCGGTGCGTACGCGTGTGATGGCCAGGCCGTGGTTGCGGCCGGTACGGGCGTCGGCCCCGGCGACGATCACCACACCGTCGCCCTCGCGGTAGAAGACACGGCCGGGCGTTCCGCCGTAGCGGCCCTGGGAGACCACTGCGGCGAGGACCTCGATGCGCTTGCCCTTGTGGAAGGTGAAGGCACTGGGGTACGGATCGGACTGGGCGCGGACCAGGCGTTCGAGGTCCTCCGCGGGCCAGGTCCAGTCGATGCGGATGTCCTCGGCCGACCGCTTGTGGAAGAAGGTCGCCTGGGAGCGGTCCTGCCGGGTGAACTCCGTCTTCCCCGCAGAGATGAGGTCGAGGGCGCCGATGGTGACGGGGCCTATGAGGTCGACGGTCTTGTGGAAGAGATCGGTGGCGGTGTCCGTCGGGCCGACCGGAACCGCCTCCTGCCGGACGATGTCGCCGGCGTCGAGCTCGTCGTTCATCATGTGGGCGGTGACGCCCACTTCGGACTCCCCGTTGATCAGGGCCCAGATCAACGGGGAGAAGCCGGCGTACTTCGGCAGCAGCGAGTCGTGGACGTTCAGAGTGCCGTGGCGAGGGAGCCCGAAGATGCGTGGGGGGATCCACGTCCGCCAGTTGTTGGCCACGATGATGTCTGGGGAGGCCTCCTCGAGGGCGCCGAACAACTCGTCGTCGTCCGGCCGGTTGCGGATCAGAACCGGTACGCCGCGAGCTTCGGCGAGATCGGCGACGGAGTCGCTCCAGATCTTCTCGTACGCGTGCTCGCTCCTGGGATGCGTCACGACCAGCACCACGTCGTGCTCGGAATCCAGGAGGGCTTGCAGGGTGCGGTGCCCCCAGGTCTGGTACCCGAACATGACGACCCGCATGGGTTCCTCCTTGGCGCAGGGACTGATGGCGGTTCAGTTAAGCAAGGCTTACCTTAGTCTGCAACCAGGCTTTGTTGTGGACCAGTTGACGGGTGAAGGTGCGCGGTCTCCTGTCTCGCCCTATCGACAGCTCAAGCAGATGAGCTTAGGCTCACCTAAATTCAACGGGCCGCACCGTCGGCGTGCCCGGCCCTTCGTTTCCCCGCGCCTCCGGGCGGCTTCCCCGCACGATGGGAGTGACATGTCACAGGTTCGGCCTGGCGACGCACCAACGGTCCTCGACCTCATAGGCATCGGTTTCGGACCGTCCAACGTGGCCATGGCGATCGCACTGAGCGAGCACGGTACCGGCGCCGGCGCGCAGGAACCGGTCACCGCTCACTTCTTCGAACGGCAGCCGCACTTCGGCTGGCACCGCGGGATGCTGATCGATGACGCGACCATGCAGGTTTCCTTCCTCAAGGACCTGGTGACGCTCCGGAACCCGGCCAGTGAGTTCAGCTTCCTCTGCTACCTGAAGAGCAGGGGCCGGCTGGTCGACTTCATCAACCACAAGAATCTCTTTCCCCTCCGGGCCGAATTCCACGACTACTTCGAGTGGGCGGCGGCCAAGGTCGGCAGCATGGTCTCCTACGGCCAGGAGGTCGTGGGCGTCACGCCTGTCGTGTCCGACGGAGTCGTGGAGTGTCTGGACGTGACGGTCCGCTCGGGGGAGGGGCTCGTGGTCCACCGGGCGCGCAACGTCGTCATCGGGACCGGGCTGCGGCCGCTCATGCCCGAAGGCGTACAACGCGGTGACCGCGTCTGGCACAACTCCGAACTGCTGACGAAGGCCGACGGGCTGGAGGGCACCTCTCCCTCGCGGTTCGTCGTCGTGGGTGCCGGACAGAGCGCCGCCGAGAACGTCGCCTACCTGCACCGGCGCTTTCCCCGGGCCGAAGTGTGCGCGGTCTTCTCCCGCTACGGCTACAGTCCCGCCGACGACAGCAGCTTCGCCAACCGGATCTTCGATCCCGGAGCGGTCGACGAGTACTTCGCCGCACCCGCAAGCGTCAAGCGCAGGCTGATGGACTACCACGGCAACACCAACTACTCCGTGGTGGACATCGACCTGATCGACGACCTGTACCGCCGGATGTACCAGGAGAAGGTCCTCGGCACCGAGCGGCTGCGCTTCCTCAACGTGTCCAGGCTCGCCGCCGTCGAGGAGAAGCCGGACGTGGTCCACGCCACGGTGAAGTCACTCGTCACGGGTGAGGAGACCCTCCTGGACGCCGACGTCGTGGTGTTCGCCACCGGTTACAGCCCTGTCGACCCCCTCGGCCTGCTCGGCGACATGGCGGACCACTGCCTCCGCGACGAAGAGGGGCGGGTCCGTGTCGAGCGCGACTACCGCATCATGACCGGCCCCGACCTGCGCTGCGGCATCTACCTGCAGGGCGGCACGGAGCACACGCACGGCATCACGTCGGCCCTGCTGTCCAACACGGCGATCAGGGTCGGCGAGATCCTGGACTCACTGCTCGACCGGGGCGTCAAGGCTGCCTCCGACGAGGCCCGGCTGGTCGGGGAGGGGATCGGGAGCACCGCTGGTCGGACCGCGCACGGCTGCGACGGCGCAGGCACCCCGTACCAGGGTGCAGGCGTGTCTTCGTGATCGGACGGCTGCGCCACCGGCCGCCGACGCCCGTGCGCGGCGGAGTCCGGCGGAGGTGCGGCAGGGGCTGTCCGCCGCGCCGGACGCCGATCCGCGTCCCACCGGGCCGGGCTCATCGTGCGGACGGTCCGGGCGCCCCGGACGCTGCTCGTGGCCGGCGAAGCGGCCCGGTGGGCGGGCCACGTCCACCGGCTGTGTGACGGCCGGTCCTGTCTCTGCCCCGTCCCGTACAAGAGCTGTGAGTGAACCGGCCCTGCCGGCTCGCCGGTTCAGGCGGCTGCCTCGTCGCCGGTACTGATGGCGGTGCCGATGCGGGGACGGACGGCGAACCGGGCCTCTCCGGAGACGGCACCGGCTTCCAGGAGGCGCCGGACAGCGGGGTCGCGGGTGGCAGCCGACATCGTCACGCCCAGTTCCTCGCACTGGCGGTGGGCACGCAGGACCGCACTGACCGTGGCCGGTGCGGCCGCCCGGTCACCGATGATCACGTGCACCGGCGCAGGCTGGTGGAGACGCACGAACGCCGTGATCCCGGCGGCCAGTTCGGCTCGTCCGCCGATCCCCGGATCCTCCAGCACGGTGAGGACCAGGACACCACGGTCAAGTCTGTGGGACAGCATCACGACCTCCGCTTCCGGGCCTGCCGGGAGGCCCTGGTGCACTGGGTCTTCCCGCCTCCGCCATTTCTCATACAACGCGCTCACGCACCGTCCGGGGGACCGGGGTCCGTCACCGGCGCCGGGCGGATCGTCGGCGGCGATTGCCCGACCGCCCGGACGGCCCGGAATCATGGTGCCGGGCGCCGCACCAGGAACACGGCCCCTGTGACACGACCGAGAGGACCCCGTGGCCGACCCCAAGAGGTACATCATCGAGTCATTGGACACCGGGCTGCGCCTGATGCGCCTCTTCCTCACCCATGACACCCTGTCGGTCACCGACGCAGCCAGGGAACTGGGAGTGGCCCGCTCCACCGCGCACCGGGTGCTCAGCACCCTCGAGTCGCGCGGCTTCGCCACCCGGGACACCTCGGGCCGTGGTTACTCCGCAGGGCCCGAACTGGTCACGCTGGGCCGCCCCGCAGGCTACGACCCCGGGACCAAGGCCCGTCTGCGGGTGGTGCTGGACGCGGCGGCCGCCGCCACAGGGGAGACGATCAGTACCGCCGCCCTGATCGGCGACCAGGTGATCATCACGGACGGGAGGGAGTCGCCGCACCCCGTGCGTGCCGTCCTGGAGTGCGGCCGCGCCCACCCCGCGCACGCCACCTCGGCGGGCAAGGTGCTGCTCGCCCAGCTGACCACCGAACAGGTCCGCGCTCTCTACCCGGAGGAACGGCTGCCCGGTGTCACCAGCCGCACAGTGACCTCCCGTACCGCCCTGCTCTCCGAGCTGGCCGGGGTCCGCTCCCTCGGCCGCGCCGAAAGCCGCAGCGAGTCGGTGAGGGGAATGAACGCTGTCGCCGTGCCCCTCGCCGGCAACAGCTGGCGCGACCGGCTGGCCCTGATGGCGTCCATGCCGGCGGACCGGGGCGGGGAATCCGAACTCGCCCGGCACGCCGCGGCGTTGCGGACGGCCGCGGGACTACTGCCGCCGTCCTCCTGACCTGGGCACGGCCGGTCAGCCGGAGCCTTCCGGCGCAACGGTCCCACCCATGGCCGACAGCGTGTACCGGCACCTGTCGGCAGGAGCGACCACTCCGGCCGACTGCCGCCCTCGCTTGCGCAAGAATCCGAAAGAAATTGCAGATGTCCTTGACGGTGGCACTGACGGAGCGGCAGGCTCCGGACCGTTGCTCTGCGGCAGCCCGGCATGCGGCTGACTTCAAGGGCACGGTCCTGCCCTGTCACCGAAGGAGCCCTACATGCAGCGCCGGTTCCGCCTGAGCGGTGGGACGGCGTCGGCAGGCTGTCGCCCTCGGCCGCGGCGCGGAGTGATCCGCCGCATCGAACGCACACACCCCTCGACCGAGAGGCTCCGACACCCTCATGCGCAATCAGACCGATGTTCTCGTACTGGGCGGCGCCGGCGTGGACACCATCGTCCATGTTCCTGAACTGCCGCTCCCCTTCGCCGACAGCTACATGATCCGGCCGGGCATCGAGACCCGGGCGGGGCAGAGCGGGGACTTCGTCGCGCTCGGGCTGCAGGCCCTCGGTCTGCGCACACACCACCTCGACATGATCGGTGACGACCACGAGGGGGACCTGGTCCGCGCCCTCCACCGTGACCGGGGCATCCCGCTCACCGAGGCGCCCCTGCCGGGCGGCACGAAGCGCGCGGTCAACCTCGTCGGTCCGGACGGGCGCCGGCTGTCCCTGTACGACGCCGCACGCGCGCACGACTCGGACCGCTTCGAGGAGTCGACGGTCCGCGGGCTCGTCGCAGTCACCCGCCATGCGCACGTCGTCATCACACAGCCGTGTGCCTTCACGCTGCCGGTGCTCCGTGAGGCAGGGGTGACCATCTCCACCGATCTGCACAACTGGGACGGCGTCGACCCCTACCACGAAGCGTTCGCTCTCCAGGCGGATGTGGTGTTCCTGTCCACCACCGCCCTGACCGACACCGAGCGCACCATGCGTGAGATCGCCGGGCGGGGGAGGGCTCGTGTCGTCGTCGCGACCGCGGGCGCCGCCGGGGCGTACCTGCTGCACGAGGGTGAGCTGACGCACATGCCCGCGGTCGCCCCGCCCGGCGCGGTGGTGGACTCCAACGGCGCCGGCGACGCCTTCGCCTCCGGTTTCCTCCTGGGCCTGCTGAACGGCGAAGACCCCCGCCGCTGTTCGCTGTTCGGCACGGTGGCCGGTGCCTACGCCTGCACCGTGCCCTCGACGCGCACCGATGCCATCGGCCGGGAGGAGCTTCTCGTCCGGGTCGCCGAGGTGGAGCGGGGACGCGTGGTGGACCGCGATCTGCGGTCGTCCTGACCGTCGCCAAGGGTGCGTCGGGCCGGCACCCCCGGGGCGCAGTGGCCTGCCGACCGCCGCGCCCCGGGCCCGTGCGCCGCCCCGGCCGGACGCCCCGTCGTGTGTGTCACCGGACGCCTGTGCACCAGCCGGCGGTACCGCGCACCCGCACCTCGTACACGGCGCCCGGTGGGCGCCGTGTACGCCGTCCCCCGGTGGACCGGCCCCAGGACCGGTGACGGAGGATACGTAGATCCTCTTCCGGATCCCAGACACCTGGAGTACGTGTGGCCGTCCACGCCCTTTCCCTGTTCTTCGGCCGCGGGCGCATGGGGGCCGCGGCGGCGACAGGCCTTGCCTGCGCCCTTGCGGCAGGCGCACTGGCAGGCTGCGCCGGTGCGGGTGGAGCGTCCGGGGATGCCGGGACCCAGCAGCGGAAGGAAACCGCCGAAGTGCTCCTGCCCGCGGCCGGTACGGAATTCGACTACCAGATCGGCGGGGGCTACGCGCCGCCGGAGGGTGTGCGGGCGGTGTCCCGCGACCGCGATGACGAACCGGTCCCCGGCCTGTACAACGTCTGCTACGTCAACGCCTTCCAGACGCAGCCCGGCACACTGAAGTGGTGGCAGGGCACCCACCCCGGGCTCCTGCTGCGTGACGGCGACGGGGAGCTGATCATCGACGAGGGCTGGGACGAAGTGCTTCTGGACACCTCGACGGCGGCCCACCGCGCCGAACTCGCAGAGATCGTCGGGGGATGGATCGACGGCTGCGCCGAGAGCGGATTCCAGGCGGTGGAGCCGGACAACCTCGACTCCTTCGAACGCTCGCAGGGCAAGCTGACGAAAGAGCACAATGCCGCCCTCGCCAAGACATTGGCCGCGCGGGCGCACAGCGGCGGCCTCGCCATCGGGCAGAAGAACACCACCGATCTGCTCGACCGGCACGCCGCGATCGGCTTCGACTTCGCGGTGACGGAGGAATGCGCACAGTTCGACGAATGCGATGCGTACGCCGACGCGTACGACGGCCGTGTCTTCGCGGTGGAGTACGAGGGCGAGGGCGATGTCGGCTTCAAGGAGAGCTGCTCCACCTGGGGCGACAGGGTCTCCCTCGTTCTGCGAGACCTCGAGGTGCTCCCCGCCGGAGAGAAGGGGCATGTCTTCCGGACCTGCTGAGCACGGACGGGAAGGGGAACGGCCGGGAAGGGGGTACGGGCGGCGGGGCGGGCACTGCGCGGCGGCGTGAACGTGGGCGTGTCCGCGATCCGGCTCCTCCACCTCGTGCAGGCGCTGCCCGGCCGGCTCAGAAGTCCA
Source organism: Streptomyces sp. (assembly GCF_035563135.1). Lineage (GTDB taxonomy): Bacteria > Actinomycetota > Actinomycetes > Streptomycetales > Streptomycetaceae > Streptomyces. The sequence continues at coordinate 2,472 of NZ_DATMVN010000057.1, read as the reverse complement.
CCGGCTCGCGGATGAGCGGGCAGGTCATGCAGTGCCCGCCGCCCCGGCCGCGGCCCAGCTCCGCACCGACGATCGTGATCACCTCGATTCCCGCGGCGCGCAGCAGATCGTTGGTCTGGGTGTTGCGGTCGTAGGTGAAGACGACCCCCGGTTCGAGAGCGACGGCGTTGTTGCCGCTGTCCCACTGCTGGCGCTCGGAGGCGTACACGTCGCCGCCCGTCTCGATCACCCGCAGGGCGGGCAGCCCCAGGCTCCGGGCCACGACGTCGGTGAACGGGCGCGATCCCTCGTCGACGACCTCCACACCGGGTGACCTGTCGCTCGGACGGAGGGAGAAGGTGTGGACCGCTTCCATGATCTTCGGATAGAGGGTGACGATGTCACGGTCGGCGAAGGTGAAGACGGTGTCCAGGTGCATGGCCGACCTGAGCTTCGGCATGGCGGCCACCACGACGTGCTCGGCGGCCCCCTGGCTGAACAGGGACGCGGCGACCTGGGTGATGGCCTGACGGGAGGTGCGTTCGCTCATTCCCATGAGTACGACGCCGTTGCCGACCGGCATGATGTCTCCGCCCTCGAAGGTGGCCTGGCCCCAGTTGATCTCGGGATCCCCCCACCAGACCTTGGTTCCGGAGAAGTCGGGATGGAAGCGGTAGACCGCCTTCATCAGCAGCGTCTCGTCGTGGCGCGCGGGCCAGTACAGAGGATTGAGGGTCACCCCTCCGTACAGCCAGCAGGTGGTGTCACGGGTGTAGAGCGTGTTCGGCAGCGGCGGCATCAGATATTCACGCGCCCCGGTCGACTCGCGGGCGAGGGCGAGGCAGCTGGAACGGTATTCGTCGGGCAGGTCCGCGGTGGCCATGCCGCCGATCAGATACTCGGCCAGACCATGTGGTTCCAGTGACTCCAGAAAGGCGCGTGCGGGGTCGACGAGACCCAGGCCGACCTCGTTGGCGGTGATCTTGCGGTCGAGCAGCCACGCCGTGGCCGCGGGATCCGTGAGCGTGGCGGCCAGCAGGTCGTGCAGTTCGACCACCTCGACGCCGGCCTGCTGGAGCCGGCCGACGAATTCGGCGTGGTCACGCTGCGCGTTGTCCACCCACATCACGTCGTCGAAGAGCAGATCATCGGTGTTGCTCGGGGTGAGCCGGCGGTGGGCGAGGCCGGGGGAGCAGACCAGCACCTTGCGCAGCTTGCCGACCTCGGAGTGGACGCCGTGCGCGGGGGGAGCGTCCACAGCGGGTGCGTTCGTCATAAGGGCTGCCTTTCTGTCGGGGCCGGGGTGCCCGCTCGTGGAGGGGCAGGGCGGGCGGGGGAGGGCGGGCCGGGGCCCTAGAGACTGATCCAGCCCGATGCCAGGGCGCTCACGCCGAGGACCGCCCCGACGACCGATACCGCGCAGATGACGAGCTCCGCCGGGGAGAAGAGCCGGCGGCCCTGCTCCCTGCGGGCCATCGCGAACAGGATCGTGGCGGGGGCGTAGACGATGAAGGAGACCAGGACGAATTTCAGCCCGGCCGCGAACAGGAGGAACGCGGTGTAGACGACCGCCACGACGCTCACGACGAGGTCGCGCGTGCGGCCCTGCCCCTCGGTCAGCCCGTCCGGACGAATCATGATCTTGACAGCGAACGCCGCGGCGAGGAAGAACGGGATCAGGGACAGCGAGCTGGTCAGATCGAGGGCGAAATTGAACGCGTCGTCCGAGAACAGGGTGATGACCAGGACGAGCTGAGACAGCAGGGTCGTCATCAGCAGCGCCGACACGGGCACGTCCGCGGAGTTGGAGCGGCGCAGGAAACGCGGCATGTCGTCGTCCCCGGCGGCCACGAACAGGACTTCCGCGGCCATCAGGGTCCAGGCCAGATAGGCGCCGAGCACGGACACGATCAGCCCCACGCTCACGAAGACCTGGCCCCACGTCCCGACCGCCTCCTCCAGGACCGCTGCCATGGAGGGCTGGCGGAGGCCGGCGATCTCGGCCATCGGCATGATGCCGTACGACACGATGGTGACCGACGCGAAGACCGCGAAGACGCTGAGGAATCCCAGAACGGTGGCTTTCCCGATGTCCTCACGGCGCTTCGCATGGCGCGAGTAGACGCTGGCGCCCTCCACCCCGAGGAAGACGAACACGGTGGCCAGCATGGTGCCGCGTACCTGGTTGAACAGGGAGCCCGCGTAGTCCGCACCGCCGAGGTTGCCGGTGAAGACCTTCGCGTCGAAGAAGAACAGGGCCAGGACGACGAAGACGAGGATCGGGACCACCTTGGCCACGGTGACGACCCTGTTGATGGCCGCCGCCTCTTTCACTCCCCGGCGGATGAGGAAGTAGAAGGCCCACAGGCCGGCCGTGGACACGGCGGCGGCCAGTACGGTGTCGCCGTGTCCACGGCCGGCCAGACGGCACCGATCGTCGATGTGATCAGCACCCAGTACGTCACGTTGCCGACACAGGCGCTCGCCCAGTAG
>NZ_DATMVN010000056.1:0-14041 GCF_035563135.1 Streptomyces sp. | reverse complement strand
CGCACGTGCCTCACCGAGGAGACGGTGTCAGGGCTCTTCCTGCTGGAGAGCCTGGCACCGATGCCCGTGGCCGATCTGGAGACGGCTGCCGCCGAACTGGCGGAGACACTCGCGAAGTTCAGTCCCTCCGCCCGCATCGAGGTGCACGCCCCGGCGTTGAAGTAGCCCGGCGGATCCAGCGGGAGACACGACCCGCCGCCCCCGGCGCGCCGGGGGCGGGCCTCGCCGCGCTGCGAGGTGGGGAGGGCCGGAGCGCCAGCCCGGAGCACTGCTGCTGTGCGCAGGAAGCGACCGCTGTCCCGGCCGGCACGGCCGGCCGGGACAGCGGTCGCGTGCGTCGGACGAGCTGGACGGTCTGCTCGTACTCGAGGCGCGGCAGTCGCGCCGACCAGGCGTCCTCGGCCGGCTTGCCGATGTTGACCACGAGGATGGAACGCCAGGGGCCGTCGGGGAAGAACTCCTCGTCGATGCCCTTGGCATTCCTTGTGCGGAATGGTGACGAGCAGACCGTCGAGGTTGCCGATCCGCTGCAACCCGCGGACCACGTCACCGAGATCCTGCGGCGTGACCAGCACCGGGAAGAGTACGGCGTCCAGACCGAGTCCGGCGAGAAGTGGATTCAGCATCCCGGGGGCCTGCACCGGGGAGACCGGCTGGCCGAGGACGGCGTAGAACCGGGTCGACCCACCGGTGACCGGCATCGGCGCCGACGACTGCACCGTCACTTCGTCTCCCCCGCTTCGGGTGTGAGCCTCCTGGACCGAAGATCGTAGCCCAGCCGTCCGAACAGGTATACAGATTCGTGTGGTTGACGATGCACCGGTTCAGTGGCTTCGTGATCCGCGCGAGTCCGCCAGCCGGGAAGCGAGGGTGCTCGTCACCTCCGCGTGCTGATCCACCAGGTAGAAGTGGCCCCCCGGGAAGAGGACGGATTCGAAGGAGCCGGTGGTGTGCTCGCACCACGCCTCGGCGTCGGCCGCCGTCACCTTGTGGTCCTCCTTGCCGTTCAGTGCGGTCACCGGGCAGTTCAGCATCGGCCCCGGCTCGTAGCGGTAGGTGTCCACGAGGGTGTAATCCGCGCGCAGCACCGGCAGAGCGATTCGCACCAGCTCCTCGTCGTCGAGGACGCGTGGGTCGGTTCCGCCCAGTCCGCGCATCAGCTGGATGAGGGTGGAATCGTCCGGGCGCTCACTGAACTCCCGCTGGTGCCTCGAAGGCGCGCCGCGACCCGACGCGAACAGGTGGATCGGCGTTCGGCCGTGTGCCTGGAGGCGCCGGGCCACCTCGAACGCCACCATCGTGCCCAGGCTGTGCCCGAACAGCGCGAGATCGCCTTCGGCCAGCGGCAGGAGCTCGCCGGTGAGGATGTCGGCCAGTTCTGCCAGGTTCTCCAGCAGCGGTTCCTGCCAGCGTTCCAGACGACCGGGGTACTGGACGCCGATGACCTCGATGTCCGGACTCAGCGACTTGGCCAGGGCGCTGTAGAAAGGGGCCGAGCCGCCCGCGTGAGGCAGGCACACCAGCCGTACGGAGGCGTCGGGCACAGAGGCGTAGCGGCGTATCCAGGGAGAACTGCCGGGGTCGGCGGGCATGGACATCCTGTTCCTTCCTTCGGTGGTCACTCGGTGGCCCGGGGCGCGAGGAGAACCCTTCACGACAGGCTCCGGGCCTTGCCCTCTCGGGGCGCGGCCGCGGGTGCCCGCATGCGGTCGCCCGCGAACGCGCTTGCCGCCCCCACCACGGCGGCCACGGGGGCGAGGGCCAGCGCTCCCGTGGGACCCCAGATGTCCAGAATCACACCGCCGGCACCGGCACCGGCGGCGGAGCCGAGCTGGAGGGCGGTACCGACCCATGCCTGAGTCTCGGCGGACATACCCGCAGGCGCGAGGTCGCCCGACCGGCCGTACACGGCGACGAAGGACGGGCCGAAGGAGAGGCCGGTCAGCAGGCAGAGCGGTACAGCTACCAGCCAGCCGGCCTCGCTGCCGAGAACGAGCGCGGTGGAGAAGACGGCCAGGGCCACCAGCAGAACGGGCAGCCGGGTCGCCCGCTCGGCCATCACGGGGGTCATGGCGCCGATCAGCAGTCCACCTATGATGCTGCCGATGGACAGCACGCTCAGCAGCAGTCCGCTCAGCACCTGCGAGTCCTTGCCGCCGTCGGGTGTCGCAAGCGCGATCTCCAGCACGCTCACGGCCGTGGCGAAACAGAGGGCCGCGCCGAGCAGGAGGACCAGACGTGAGCTGGCGAGCGGCCCGGCCCAGTGGCGGTCGCCCTGCCGGGCCGAGGACTTGTCGTCGCCGATGTCCTTCGGCAGCAGCAGCGTGGCCACCGCTGTGAAGAACACGACGGCCGCCAGGCCGGCCCAGGGGGCGAGGGCGGAGCAGGCGACCGCGGCCAGCGTCGGGCCGAGGATGAAGCCTGCGTCGGCCAGGACCGAGTCGAAGGCCAGAGCCGTTGGCCGGCTTGCCTCCGTGGTGACCGACCGCCACATCACCCGGGTGACCACTCCGATGGGGGGAGCGGCGAGATTGCCGAGCAGGGCCGAGGCGACCGTGATCCAGAACGGTCCCCGCATGTGCTCGTTGACCAGCAGGGCCCCGACCAGGACCGTGTGGATCACCATGATCGTCCACAGCACAGGGCCGTAGGCGTAGCGGTCGAGGAGGCGCCCCCGCAGCGGGGTGGAGAGTCCTCCGAGGGCCGATACGGCCACGACGAAAGCGCCGACGCTGTACGAGCGCTGGTCGGCGACCGCGTAGAGGGTGCTCAGGGCGAACATGCCGGCCTGGAGCTTGCCGAAGGCGGCAGCGAGTGCGTAGGTGAAGATCCTTGGCTCGGAGAAGAGCGCCCGGTATCCGTAGGAGCGTTCTTCACTCATCGCGGAACCGGCCTCCCGTGCTCCGGGGCGACGGTCACCTCGATGAGGCCCACGGCCGCCCGCGCCCGCGCGAGCGCGGTGTCCGGGTCGTCGGCCACGGTGATGACCGCTCCGCTGCGGTCGTCGGAACTGCGCAGCGGGGGGACCGTGTCGCCCGGCCCGAGGACGGTGTACCCCTCCGTCACGCCTTCGTGGAGAAGGGCCTCGTCGAGACCGGTGACGGCCGTGACGGCACCTTCGGGCGGGGTGAGGAACCAGGTGGCGGAGGCTCTCGGCTCCGGCGTGGGGCGTGGGTCGACGGGTCTGCCCGCGAGCCAGTTGAAGTTCAGCTCCTGGAGGTCGACACCCGTGGCCAGTCGTACGAGTTCGACGATGCCGTCGCCGCCCGGGCGGCTGTGTGTCTCGATGATGCGCGGGCCGGCGTCCGTGAGGACGACCTCGGTGTGGGCGACGCCCTCGTTCAGACCGACGGCGTCGAGCAGGGCACCGACCTCGGCGGCCATGGCGGCGTGGTCCGCCGCGCTTACGCGGGCCGGGACCAGATGGCCGATCTCGACGAAGTTGTCGCCCTTGAACTTCTCGGTGACGGCCACCACATGGTGGCTTCCGTCGGTGCTGAAGGTCTCCACGCTGAACTCGGGCCCCGAGAGGTACTCCTCGGCGATCCAGCGGGAACCCGGGGCGGCCGTCTCCGTCAGGGACCGGGCCGCGGCCTCCAGCGTGACGGCGTCGGATACGAGGACGACGCCCCGGCTTGCCGAGCCGTCGACCGGCTTGAGGATGAAGGGGTAGCCATGCCGGCCCGCGAACGAGCGCAGGTCGTCGGCGTTGCCGACGGATCCGTGGGCCACCTGGGCGCAGGCGGACTCCAGGGCCGCCGTGCGCATCCGGTGCTTGTCGTTCATCGTCCGTATGACGTCGGCGGTATTGGCCGGAAGGCCGAACTCCGTGTTGAGGAGCGCAGCGGTCTCCAGGTAGTGGTCGAGCATGGTGACGACCACGCCGAACGGCTCTCGGCCGTGCAGCTCCCGGGCGGCCCCGGCCATGTTCTCCGGTGTGGGGTCGTCGAGCAGCACGCATGCGTCGGCGCTGTCGAGGATGGCACGCGGCGTCCGTGCCGAGGCGCCGAGGTAGGTCAGGGAGAGTCCGGCTGCCTTGGCCGCTCCGACCGGTTCGGGGCGGGTGCCGCCGAGGAGGAGGACGGAGCCGACCGGACGACGGCGGATGTACAACAAGGCGTCACCTCGCGGAGCGTGGGGGACAAGCGGCGTGGGCGTGCGGGAACACCGCAGCCGTTCCCCGCACGCGGCGGGGTACGCCGCAGTGCGGGGAACGGCGCGGATCAGCCCCAGCCGAGGTCGTTTCCCGGCGCGCTGTACGGGCAGGCGGAGTTGCACGAGGAGGACCGCGCCGACGCCCCGGCCTGCGCTCCCTGGCCGGTTGTGCCGAAGGCCGCCCCTCCCAGGCCCAGCAGCGTCGCCGCCAGCAACGAGCTCTTCAGTATTCCGGTGACAAGTTTCATGTTCGGTGGTTCCCCCCGGTACGTGCCTGCGTTCTGTGCGCATGTTTCGGTAGCCACCTTTGTGATTACGGAGGGGTGTGTCCATAGCTCTCCCGGGTCACATCTCCGTTGGCGGGAACCCGATAGGAGTGCAAGAGGTACATATGCGCCTCTGACGTGCTGTCAGCGAGGCGTTCCGGAGTGTCACCGTGAGGGCTTCCCCGGACCCGCTCCGTACGGGGGTGCGGGTGGGTGCGGACCGAGGCGTGCGGGGGTCAGCTCGCCCACCACCGGAAGCGGCGGTGGCCTCCTGCGCCGACGGCGGCAGAGGTGCTGCGGGCCCCCCGGCCACTCGCGCGCGCCCATGACCGGAATCCGAACCGTTTCGGATCGTTAGGGGCGCGGGAGCGGCTTTTGACAACCTCGCACGCGCATGCGAAGTTCGATAGTTGCTGGTCGGTCCAGGCCCCCAAACCGCCCAGCAAGTCTGCTCATGCGGTGAGGGGTGGTGCATTGCGCGTAGGGGGGCGCGAAGCACCACAAGGGGCGCTTTGATCGATATGGAAATGCATCTGTCCACGGACATGCGGCGTGCGTACGCGCTGGCCGTGCGTCGTCGAGCGCTGACCGCGGAGGACGTGAGCGCGGAACTCGGTCTGGGCGAGCCGGAGGCGGGCCGGGTGGTCGCGGGCCTGGTGGAGCTGAGGCTGCTCCAACAGGACTCGGACGGCGGCCTCTTCGCCGCCGTGGCCCCTGACTCCGCCCAACTGCGCCTCCTCGGACCGCTGGTGCGCGAGATCTCCGTCATGCAGGAGAAGGCGGACCGGATACGAGCCGACCTCGGGTCGCTGCTGCCGGTCTACTGGGACGAGGCGGAGTCGGCCGCCGGACAGATCGAGGTGGTCCGTGACCTGGATGTGGTCCTGGCCCTCATCGAGGAGTTCAGTGCCCGGGCGGTGACGGAGGTGCTCACCTCTCAGCCGGGTGGCGGCCGGCCGGTGGAGCAGTTGGAGGACGCCCTGGTGTTCGCCCGGGAGTTGCTGGGTCGCAGCGTTCGGATGCGCACGCTATATCAACACACCGCACAGTTCAATCAGGGCACGGCCGCCTATGTCGAGCATGTGACGCAGCTCGGCGGGGAGGTCCGCACCACGGCCAACGGCTTCACCCGCATGCTCGTCTTCGACCGGCGGGTGGCTGTCCTCGCACTCAAGGGGCATCCCAAGGGGGCCGTCGTCCTGCGCAACGAGAACGTTCTCGACGCCCTGGTGGACGCCTTCGAGCGGACCTGGAACGGTGCCCGCCCCTTCCCTCTGAGCTACAGCAAGGGCCAGATCGTGCACGTCTCCTCCGAGGTGAAGGAAGCCATCATGCGCCTCCTGGTGGCCGGGGAGAGCGACAAGAAGATCGCCGTACGCGTGGGGCTGTCCCTGAGGACCTGTCAGCGGCATATCGCTGATCTGATGCAGGACCTGGGGGCTCGTAACCGGCTCCATGCCGGGTATCTGCTGCATGAACAGCTGGCGAAGGGCACCACCGACGGCCTCGACTGAATCAACGGTTATCTCGCCAATATCCGATTTCTCCCCCCCTCGTTTTGCTGCCGACGTGTTTCCGATCCTTGCTCGCTGTAGACGTGGGACCACGATCGGGTAACAGTGGTCGGGCTTGATCGAAGTTTCGATCAAGGCTTTTTACGGGGACGTCGAACGGGGATCGGCAATGCCACGACTCATTGAGTCGCAGGGGGACACGGAAAAAGCCGGGTCGAGTGGTCAGCTATCTCGCCCGTTGCTTCTTCTGATAGGCAGCGGCGGACAGCTGTGGCGTGAGTACATGTTGAAATCGGTCGCCGACTCCTATGACCTCTGGCTGTTCGCGCCCAAGGAGCCGGACTGGGAATCCCGGTATCTCCGGGGTAACACCGTCGTCGATACGCTTGACCCGCGTGAGGCGATGGAATCCGCAGTTCGGCTTGCCGAGAGCGTGCAGATAGCCGGCGTTCTCTGCTACGACGAGATCCGGGTGCCGATCGCGGCCATAGTGGCCGAGACGCTGAAGCTGCCGTGTGCGAATGTCGAAGGCGTCCGTGCCTGCCGGGACAAGCACCTCGGGCGTGAGGCCCTGGCGGCCGCAGGTGTGGAGCAGCCCGCCTCCCGTGCCGTCGCGTCGCTGGAGGAGGCGCAAGAGGCGGCGCGGACGACCGGATTCCCGGTCGTACTGAAGCCGCGTGCCCTCGCGGCCAGCGTCGGGGTCGTGCGGGCGGACGGGCCTGAGGCCGTGGAAGCCGCGTACTCCGAGGCGTCGGAGGCGTACTTCGACGAGATCCCGCGGGACCACGCGTGGGTTCTCGTCGAGGAATACCTGGACGGGCCCGAGGTCAGCGTCGAGAGCGTGTGCCGCGATGGCCGTGTGACCCCGATGTTCGTGGCCCGCAAGGCCCTCGGCTTTGCCCCTCACTTCGAGGAGGTCGGCCACACGGTCAGTGCGGACGACCCGCTGCTGGACGACCCGGCGGTGCGGCACGTCCTCCAGGAAGCACACACGGCGCTCGGCCTCGGCACACTGGTGACCCACACCGAGCTGCGTCTGACGCGGAACGGTCCGAGCCTGGTGGAGGTCAACGCCCGCCTCGGCGGCGACCTCATCCCCTATGTGGCCCGCCTGGCCACGGGGGTCGACTACGGCAAGGTGGCCGCCGACCTCGCCGCGGGCGCCGAACCCGACGTGACGCCGGTGCGGACCGCGTCGGCCCACATCCAGTTCCTGTACCCCGAACACGATCTCGACGTCACGTCCCTGACGGTCGAGGACGAGCTGCCGCCCGGGGTCCACGAAGTGAGGCTCATGGTGGAGCCCGGCCGCCGTCTTCGGCTGCCGCCCCGCGACCATGTGGCCGGACGGTACGCGTACGTGGTCACGACCGGTGCCTCTCCCGAGGAGTGCGCCGAGGCCCTGCGTGCCGCGACGCCGCTCATCCATCTGGCCGGCACCCCGACAGGGTAGGCCCCCGACTCCCTCCCCCGGGAGTGAAGCGACCTCTCGAGGGGAGGGGGCTACGCCGCCGCTGACCGCGGCCGCGGCCCCTTCGCCCCCATTTCCCCTTCCTCGGCTGTCCCGACCATCCGTCACCGTGCCGTGCGCAGACCGCGCGCCGGTGGCCGAGGGGCACCGCCGTGCGCCCGCGTCCGGAACCCCACCACCATCCCGTTTCCAGGAAGGCGTCACCGTGGCACGTGTGATCGCGATCGTTTCCGGCGGGCTCGACTCCGTCGTGCTCGCCCATCAGCTCCACACCGAAGGGCATGAGGTACATCTGCTCTCCATCGACTACGGCCAGCGGCACCGCAAGGAACATGATTACGCCCGGATAGCGGCCGACCGCATTGGCGCCGAGCACGAGATCGTCGATCTGTCGAATGTTGCTTCCATGCTTCCCGGATACTCCCTGACGGATTCTCAAGTCGATGTCCCGGATCAGCACTACACGGCTCCCGGTAGTGTTAATGTCGTTCCGAATCGCAATGTGATTCTGTTGTCCGTGGCCTATGGGAAGGCCGCCGCTGTCAAGGCGGATCAGGTCGCTATCGGGGCTCTGGCGGGCGACGCGTCGACCGCACCCGATTGTTCGGCGGAGTTCATCGCCTCTTTCAACGCGATGGAGAAGGTGGCGTGTGCCGGCTATGCCCCGGCGCACCTGGAGGTTGTGGCTCCCTTTATCGACCTCCATAAGCACGACGTCATTCGGCTCGGTGAAAAGCTGGGTGTCGACTGGACCGAGACCTGGAGCTGCTTCAAGGGCACCGAAGTGCACTGCGGAAAATGTGCCGCGTGCGTCGATCGGATCCAGGCGTTCGAGCGTGCTGAGACGACTGACCCCACGGTTTACTTCAAGGAGTAGATGAATGCTGCACATCACGAAGGAATTTCACTTCTCGGCGAGTCATCGGCTGGCGCACCTGCCCTCGGACCACCAGTGCGCCCGGCTGCACGGGCACAACTACATCATCGAGCTGAGGCTCTCCGCAGCCCCGGACCAGCTGACCGAGCCCGGCTTCGTGCGGGACTACGGCGACCTGGCCGACTTCAAGAAGTGGCTCGACCACACGTTGGACCACCGGCACCTCAACGATGTCATCGAGGACCGCAATCCGTCCGCCGAGAACATGGCCATGTGGATCTATGAGCAGTGGGTGGAGCGCTACCCCGAGCTCACCGCCGTCCGCATCTCGGAGACCGACAAGACCTGGGCCGAGTACCGCCCGTGAGCATCGTCGTCAATGAGATCTTCGGCCCCACGGTCCAGGGTGAGGGGCCGTCGGCCGGCCGGCAGTGCGCCTTCCTGCGGCTGGGCGGGTGCAATCTGTCCTGCCACTGGTGCGACACCCCGTACACCTGGGACTGGAAGGGGACGAGCGACGAGAAGACGGCGTTCGACCCCCGGAAGGAACTGCACAACAGGGATGTCGAGGACGTACTGGGGGAACTCCTCGCACTGGGCACCGACCTGGTCGTCATCAGCGGCGGCGAACCGCTGAGCCAGCAGCGCCGGCTGCGCCCCCTGTTGAAGGGGCTGCGCGAGGCGGGCGTCACGGTGGAGTTCGAGACGAACGGCACCGTCGTCCCGGACGACGAGATCATCACACCGGGAGTGCGCTTCAACGTCTCCCCGAAGCTTTCCCATGCCGGGGATCCCGCGTCCAAGCGCATCGTGCCCGCTGCCCTTCGCAAGTTGGCGCAGACCCCCGACGTGGCGTTCAAGTTCGTCTGCCGCACCACGGACGACCTGGACGAAGTGGGCTCCTTGCAGACGGACTTCGGCATTTCGCCCGTCTGGATCATGCCTGAGGGCAAGACCGTGGCACACATCAGTCAGCACTTGAGTTCCCTCGCGGACGAGGTCGTGCGGCGTGGCTGGAATCTATCCACCCGTCTGCATGTCCTTGCGTGGGGCGACAGGAGAGGAATCTAGATGAGCATCGACGTGGACACCTCCGCCATCACCATCCTGGAGCAGGGGGAGGTGCAGGCAGGCGACCCGCTGGAGTCCATAGCCCGGCGCCTTCTGATCGAGATCGGAGAAGACCCCGACCGCGAAGGCCTGCGCGACACCCCCCGGCGTTACGCGCGTTGGTGGCGTGAGTTCGTCGACTACGACGCCGGAAACCTCGACACCGTCTTCAGCAGTGTCGCCAGCAACCAGACCGTCATGGTCTCCGGTATGCGCGTGTGGTCGCTCTGCGAGCACCACCTCCTGCCCTTCAACTGTGACCTGCAGGTGGCCTACCGGGCCCACGACAGCCTCCTCGGGCTCTCGAAGTTCGCCCGGATCGCGCACAAGCACGCTCACAAGCTCCAGGTGCAGGAGCGTCTCGTCGCTGACATCGCGGCCGAGATCGAGGAGATCACCAAGTCGCCCGACGTGGCCGTCATCGGCCGTGGCGAGCACCTGTGCATGACGATGCGCGGCATCAAGACGGGGGCACAGATGACCTCCGCCGTGTTCAAGGGTGTGTTCCGCGAGAACAGCTTCGAGCGGACCGAGCTGCTCAGCCTGATGAACGGTTCCTGAGTCGTGCGCTGCTGACGACCTGCCCTGTGACCGTTCACTGTCGTCGGAGGAACGTTCATGCCTGTGTCGGAGAAGGACCAACCCACGGGCAGAGCCTATTCGAAGGGGTACACAGCCCCTTCGCGGCTTCGCCCGGACATCAAGGACGCCCACAGAACGCGGCTTTGGGTCACCACATCCTGCGCACTGCTCGACCACCTCGTCGCCGGGCTCGCGGCAGCCGGTGCGGCCTGGCTCATCGTGCGCCACCCGGTCGCCTCGATCGTCCCGGCGCTGCTCGCCGGCATCGTCATCGCCCGCCAACTGAGGGCCCTGGAAAACCTCGTCCATGAAGCCTCCCACTACAACTGGAGCCGGCACCGGCGAGGCCTGAACGATGTCTTCGGCTATCTGTTGGCCGCAGCGCCCACCGGAAGCCGGATCAGCGCGTACCGGACCAGCCACCTGCTCCACCACGGCCGGTTCGGTACGGCGGAGGACCCCGACAGATACCGCTACGCCGAACTCGACCTGGAGGCACTGCCCCGCACCTTGGTGAGGGACTTCGCCGCCGGCGTGTGCAAACGGCTGCTGCGCTATCAGCTGGGCTGGCTGCGGGAGCTGCGTACCAATGCTCTCGCCCCCCTCGTGACGCTGCTGTGGAGCGCCGTGTGCGTGGGCGCGCCCACAGCGCTCCTGCTGGGCCCGCGCACCGGCGCGGTCGCCTCCGGGGTCTGGCTCTTTGCACACTTCGTACTGCTGCCGCCCCTGCGGCTGGTCGCCGAGGCGGACGAACACGTGTACTCCGACGCGCGCACGGTGTTCGACGCGACAGTGTCGAACACCGGGCGCCTCCAGCGCTGGCTCTTCCACCCGCATGCGGACGGCTATCACACCGTTCACCACATGTGGCCCGGCATTCCGCACCACTCGCTGCGCCGCATCCATCATCTCCTGCTGTCCGAGGACGAGGAGTTCGCCCGGCGGATCAGGACACGGGACAGGGTTCTGACAACGCCCGGAGGAGTTTCCCCGGGCGAATCGGGTCACGAGGCCATCACGCCGCGCAAGGCCCCGTCACTGTCCCCGTCCCCCAAGATCAAGAGTTCCCTGTGAGCCAAGGAGTAGACATGGCACTCGCCGTACGGGAAAAGCATGTGGCACGGCCGGTCCTCCAGCTCACGCAGGACGAGAGCGAGGCCCTGTGGGAGCTGTCGAAGAACGTGGTCGCACTTCTCGGCCGCTCCCGCTCCTTCGACCTGTCGGAGTTCCTCCCCGATGTCCCCGCTCAACTGCGCAGCGCGCTGGTGGATTTCCGCGAGGGCACGTCGAACAGCGGATACCTGCTCGTCAAGGGGGTGGCCACGGGCGAGCTCCCCGACACCCCCCTCGCATACGGGACACAGGCGCTCGTCGGCCACGCCACGGACGGCACGCTCGCCCTGGTGGGCGACGTGCTGGGCAGTCTCATCGGTTACGCCGACGAGAAGAACGGTGACCTCTTCCACGATGTGCATCCGGTGCGCGGGGAGGAGGACCGGATGGAGAACAGCGGCTCCGTCGCCTTCGACTTCCACACCGAGAACGTCCACCATCCCCTGCGGCCGGACTTTCTCGGGCTGCTGAGCCTGCGGCAGGGGCACGAGACCGACACGGCGACCCGCGTCGCCTCCATCAGGCACGCCGTCGCCCACCTGTCCGAGGCCGAGAACGACGTACTGCGGCGGCTGGGGTTCCGGAGCCTGTTCCCGACCTCGTTCACCCGGGGCGGGGCCGGTGAGCGGCCTGCGACGGCGGAGCACCGGGTCCTCTTCGGCAACCCCGGCTGTGAGTTCCTCCGTTTCGACTCGTTCAACACCAGGCCGGCCGGCTTCGAGGCGGAACAAGCCCTGGAGGCGCTGGCCGAGGCCCTGGAGGCCGTCTGCGTCGAGGTCGTTCTGGAGCCCGGTGACCTGATGCTCGTCAACAACCACATCGCGGCCCACGGGCGGTCCGCCTTCACCCCTCGCTACGACGGGCGTGACCGGTGGCTGCGCCGCTTCTACTCGCACCGTGCGGTGCCGGGCTGGGCACGTCTGATGATGCCGAGCGAGCGGGTCCTGCCCGCTACGGGAGACATCCAAGGCGTCTTCTGACCCTCGCCCGTCCGCAGCCGCAGGCGGCCGCCCACCGCCGCCTCTCCCTCTGCCTCCACAGGAGTTCGCCCCACTCATGCCTGCCAACGAAACACCAGCCGTCCTGCTTCTGGACCCCGTTCGCACCGGCGCCCATTACAAGACCGAGGCACGCCGGCGCGGCTTCACGACGATCTCTGTGTACACGGTGGCCCGGGAGGTGATCGCGGAGAACTGGCCCGATCACGCGGACGGCGACGACTTCACCGTCTACTCCGCCGACGCCGATGAGATCCTCACCCGGATCGACTCGCTCGGCGTGCGGCTCAGCGGTGTGGTGCCGGCCATGGACTCGGCGGTGCACCTGGCCGACACACTGGCGGACCGGCTGTCGCTGCCCGGTAACGGACTCGCCAAGGCGGCCGCGCGCCGGAACAAGGCGGACATGCGCCGGGTCGCGGCCGAAGCCGGTCTGCGCATCCCGCGGTTCATCCTCGTCGACAGCACCGCCAAGATCGCTGCGGCCGCTTCGGAGATCGGCTTTCCGGCCATCGCCAAGCACACCACCGGAGCGGGTTCCTACGGCACCTACCTGCTGAGCAATCCCGAGGACGCGGCCCGGACGTCCACGATGCACGCGAAGAACCAGTTCGGCTGGCAGGTCGACGACTGGCTCGTCGAACAGTACGTTCGCGGCCGTGAGCTGGCGGTGAACTGCTTCAGCCACGACGGTGAACACCGCATCGTCGACATATGGGAGTACCGGCAGCCCGACGACAGCGACTACGACTTCCCGTACTGGGAGTCGGCCAAGCTGCCCGAGGACGATCCGGACTACCAGGCCGCCGCAGACTACGTGCGCGCAGCCCTCACGGCGTTCGAGGTGCGGCTGGGCCCCAGCCACACCGAGGTGAAGGTCGGCCCCGACGGCGTGCATCTCATGGAGGTCGGTGCGCGGCTCCCCGGTGGCCCGATGACGGACCAATGGCTCGCGCACACCGATCTGGACCCCTTCGAGCAGGCACTCGACTGCTACCTCGGTGTCCGGCCCGCCTGCCTGGAGGCGCCGGTGCACTTCCGGCAGTCCTGCGGTGCCAGCGCCATCCGCAACGACGGTCCGGCCGGCACCCTCCGGGAGATCCGCGGCCTCGACGAGGTCCGGAAGATGCCGGGCGTCGACAAGGTGCTGTCGATCTACGAGCCGGGCGACTGGGTACCGGTCACCGACAACACCCTCAACATTCCGATCGGGATCTGGGTGTCCGCCCCGGATCACGCGAGTGTGGTGGACCTGCTCGCCCGCGTCCGGGACACGGTCGAGCTGGTCATCGAAGAGGCCGGGGAATAGGAGCCACGAGCGGCACATCCCTCTCGTGACACCAGGTGAGCCCGCCGACCGGCCGAAACAGGATCGCCTCGTCCACCGCTGGGGGACGAGGCGACCGGCCGGCAGCACCCGCAAGTGCGCCCGTGTCCACGGCTCTACCCGTAAAGACGCGCTGGCCGTGCTCACCGGAAAGATCGCCACCGGCGAGCCCGCCGTCGCGAGGGCCGACAGCACGGTGAGGGCCTACCTCACGGACCTGCCTCACGTACTGGCGTGTCGCCAGTACGGCCGCGTCTGCAACGCCAGGCCATCGACACCCTCGACGGCGCGCTGAGCGCGAGCGGCAACGCCCCTGAAGACCCGTCGGCCACAGCAGTCGCCCGCTGACGTTGCAGCCGACGCTGCCGTCGAACCGCACTGATGGCTGTCCGTCGACCGGCTCACGGAGAGCGGCGGGTGCCCGGAGGGCGACGGCGGCAGCCAGGACCAGGAGTTGCCCCTGTTCGTCGTTCCGGCTGGGCAGGCATCAGGTCGATTCGCGCACGACGAGTTCGTTCGGCATGATCACCGGTCCTGTGGGGGCGCCGTCGATCAGGCCGAGGAGCAGGTGGACGGCGGCGGTCGCCTGGTCGGCCATCGGGCTGCGCACCGAGGTGAGCGCGGGAGT
>NZ_DATMVN010000055.1:0-17333 GCF_035563135.1 Streptomyces sp. | reverse complement strand
AGGGTCATCGCGCTACCTCCATGATCGCGCCGACAGTCATGGCCACGCACGCTAGCGCGGGTGCGGGCCGCACGGAACGGCCACGACTGGGCAGTTTCCCAGTCCTGCCCCGAACCCCCTTCCCCGATCACATACCGACTGGTTAGTCTGCCGGAGAAGACGGCTGAGAGAGGCGGGACCGATGAGCACGGTGCAGGGCGCTGGCGTAGTGGTGACGGGGGCCGGAGGAGGCATCGGGGCCGCCCTCGCCCGCAGATTCGCCGCGGAGGGCGCGCGGGTCGTCGTCAACGACCTCGACGCCGGCCGGATCGAGCCGCTCGCCGAGGAGATCGGCGCCGCCGTCGTGGCCGGTGACGCCTCAGGCATCGTGGACGCCGCGCGTGACGCGCTCGACGGCACGGTGGACGTCTACTGCGCCAACGCCGGCCTCGCCTCGGGCGGTGACGCCTTCGCCGAGGAGGACGTCTGGGCCAGGGCCTGGGACGTCAACGTGATGGCGCACGTCCGCGCGGCGAAGGCACTGCTGCCGGACTGGCTGGAGCGCGGCAGCGGCCGTTTCGTCTCCACCGCCTCGGCGGCCGGACTGCTGACGATGATCGGCGCGGCCCCGTACAGCGTGACCAAGCACGGCGCCGTCGCCTTCGCCGAGTGGCTCTCGCTGACCTACCGGCACCGTGGCGTCAAGGTCCACACGATCTGCCCCCAGGGCGTGCGCACGGACATGCTCACGGCGTCCGGCTCCGCGGGCGACCTCGTGCTCGCGCCCACCGCGATCGAACCGGAGGCCGTCGCCGACGCCCTGTTCGACGCGATGGAGCAGGACCGTTTCCTGGTCCTGCCGCACCCCGAGGTGGCCGGCTACTACAGCGCCCGCGCCAAGGACCCCGACAAGTGGCTCGGCAACATGAACCGCCTGCAGCAGAAGTGGGAGGAGGCCGGCGCATGACCGACTCGATCTACGCGGCGAAGCCCTGGACCGCTCTGCTCAGCGAGGCCCAGCTCGCCCCCGTCCATCCGGCCGAGACCATGGTGCACGCCTTCCGCGCCGCCGTCGGGCGGGCCCCGGACCACACCGCGCTCGCCTACTTCGACGGACGCCTCAGCTACCGCGAGACGGACGAACTGTCCGACTCCGTGGCGGGACACCTCGCCGCCGAGGGACTGCGGCGCGGCGACCGGGTCGCGATCATGCTGCAGAACACCCCGCACTTCGTCCTCGCGCTGCTCGGCGCCTGGAAGGCCGGAGCGACCGTCGTCCCGCTCAACCCGATGTACAAGTCCGGCGAGGTCGGCCACGTGCTGAAGGACGCGGAGGTGACCGCGCTCATCTGCTCCGACCGGGCCTGGGAGTCCTGTCTGCGGGCCACCGCCGAGGCGGCCCCGAGCGTGACGATCGCCGTCACGGCCTGCGAGCTCGACCTCCAGTCGGCCGACGACCCGCGCGTGCTCGGCTTCGAGCGGCTGCCCGCTCCCGGCGCCGACGACTGGGCCTGCGACCTGGTGGCCGTGGCCCGCAAGGGCCTCACCGCCCCCGGCGGCCGGGAGCTCACCGCCGCCGACACCGCCTTGATCAGTTACACCTCCGGGACGAGCGGCACTCCCAAGGGGGCCATGAACTCCCAGGGCAACATCATGATCAACGCCGAGCGCCAGCGGGCCGGCCACCCCATCGACGAGGGCTCGGCCTACTTCGCACTCGCCCCGCTCTTCCACATCACCGGCATGGTGTGCCAGCTCGCCGCCTGCGTCGCCAACGCGGGCACCCTGGTCCTCGCCTACCGCTTCGAGGCGAGCGTCGTCCTGGAAGCCTTCGCCGAGCACCGCCCCGCCTACACCGTGGGCCCGTCGACCGCCTTCATGGCGCTCGCCGCCCACCCGGAGGCCACCCGGGAGCACTTCGCCTCCTTCGAGGTGATCTCCTCCGGTGGCGCGCCGCTGCCGCCCGCGCTGGTCGAGAAGTTCCGCGACGGCTTCGGTCCGTACATCCGCAACGGCTACGGACTCACCGAGTGCACCGCGCCCTGCGCCTCGGTGCCGCCGGAGCACGAGGCGCCGGTCGACCCCGTCTCCGGGACCCTGTCCGTCGGCGTCCCCGGGCCGGACACCGTGGTCCGGATCATCGACGAGAAGGGCGACGACGTCCCCTTCGGCGAGCAGGGCGAGATCGCCGTGCGCGGGCCGCAGGTCGTCTCCGGTTACTGGAATCTGCCCGAGGCCACCGAGGCCGCCTTCCCGGACGGGGAACTGCGCACCGGGGACATCGGCTTCATGGACGCGGCGGGCTGGCTGTACGTCGTGGACCGCAAGAAGGACATGATCAACGCCTCCGGCTTCAAGGTCTGGCCCCGGGAGGTCGAGGACGTCCTCCACACCCATCCGGCGGTCCGCGAGGCGGCCGTCGTGGGCGTTCCCGACGCCTACCGGGGAGAGACCGTCCGCGCCTATGTCAGCCTGCGGCCGGGCGCCGGGGCGGAGCCGGGTGAGCTCAGCGCGTACTGCAAGGAGCGGCTGGCCGCCTACAAGTACCCGCGTGAGGTGGAGATCCTGACCGAACTGCCGAAGACCGCGAGTGGGAAGATCCTCAGGCGGGAACTGCGTTCCCCCCGTTAGAACAGTTCACGCGCGGTACGAGAGGGCAGGTGGCGGCAATGGCCAAGGCGACGGAAGGGAACGGTACGCCCGTCCCCCAGAGGCTGCTGGCCGCCGCCACCCGGCTCTTCGCGGAGCGCGGCTACGACCGCACCTCCGTACAGGAGATCGTCGAGGCGGCGGGCGTCACCAAAGGGGCGCTCTACCACTACTTCGGCTCCAAGGAGGACCTCCTCCAGGAGGTCTACGCCCGGGTGCTGCGGCTCCAGCAGGAGCGGCTCGACGCCTTCGCGGACGCCGAGGCGCCGGTCGAGCAGCGACTGCGCGACGCGGCGGCGGACGTCGTCGTCACGACCATCGAGAACCTCGACGACGCCTCGATCTTCTTCCGCTCCATGCACCACCTGAGCCCGGAGAAGAACAAGCAGGTGCGCATCGAGCGGCGGCGTTACCACGAGCGCTTCCGGGCACTGGTCGAGGAGGGCCAGCGGGCCGGGGTGTTCTCCTCGGCGACCCCGGCCGACCTGGTGGTCGACTACCACTTCGGCTCGGTCCACCACCTGTCCACGTGGTACAGCCCGGAAGGCCCGCTCAGCCAGCAGGAGGTCGCCGGCCATCTGGCGGACCTGCTGCTGCGGGCCCTGCGGCCCTGAGGGCGGCGGGCCGCCGGTTCAGGGGAGCGGCGGGCAGAGCACCAGCAGGCAGCTCTGCACCCGGACGTCGTCGATGACCGGGCCCCCGGGGCCGGGGACGGTGCTGGCGAAGGTGAGGGTGACGGAGTTCTTCAGCAGGCTGGTGAAGACGGCTGTCTGCCGGGTGTATCCCATGTCCCGGAAACCGCGGCCCGTGATGTCGAAGCCGAACGTCTTCACGGGGACGCCGTCGACCCTGAGCTCACCCGTCTTCAGGGCGGGCGCCCACGCCGGGTTGCCGGCCAGCTCGAAGCTGACGACGTACGAGGTCAGCGGGTGCGTCGGTATCGTCTGCGAGACGCTGCCGGACGTACTGCCGTTGAGGTCCAGCGACTGGCTGCCCTCGGCGGCGTCCCACAGGCGGTCGGAGGTCAGGTCGACGCTGTGACCGCCGACCGCCCACGGGCCCATGGGCTGCCCGCCGGGGTAGGTGGTGAAGGGGGAGGGGGCCGGCACGAGGGGTGTCTCGAAGCTCCCGCCGATGTCCGCCCCGGTGGTGTGCGTCGTGTCGTGCGTGCGGGCCGAAGCGGCGGCGGAGGGGGCGGTCAGCAGGAGGACCGCGGCGGACAGGGCGGCGGCGGACAGGCGGAGCGGACGCATGGAGGGCCTCTCGGTCGATGCGACGCCAGGGGCGGGGCTCCGGACCGGGAACCCATGGGGAGTGTGCGGCCTCCGGTCCGTCCGGCCAAGGGGCCCGGCCGCAGCGCGCGAAACGTACTGAGCAGGCAGAACGCCCCGAACGAGCGCCCCCGGCGCGTGGCCGGCCGCGGTGCGCTCCGGCACACGCGGTAGCCGGCTCCTGGGCCCGAAGCCCTTGAACGGCTGCGTCCTGAGCGCGGGCAGCCGGCTCCGCGGCCCTCGGCCCTCTGTCCGGTGAGCGAACACGCCTGTCCGGATTCCACCCTTGACGGTACTCCGTCACCTGGCCGAGCATCGGGGGCGCACTTCCAGCCCCACCGCTCCAGGCCCAGGGCCGTGCACGGCCCTCGGAACCCCCGCACGTTCCGTCAGTCCCCGAACGGAATCCGGAGCCTCCTCGATGAGACCTGTCCGACGCAGATTCCTGCCCGCCGCCGTGCTCGCCCTCGCGGCCCTGTCGGCGACCGCCGCACCGGCCGTCCAGGCGGCGCCCGTGACCGTCGCCGCCGCCCCCGACATCCCGCTCGCCGGCGTCAAGGCGCACCTCACCCGGTTCCAGTCGATCGCCACCGCCAACGGCGGCAACCGGGCGCACGGCAGGGCCGGTTACAAGGCGTCCATCGACTACGTCAAGGCCGAGCTGGACGCGGCCGGTTACACCACCGCACTCCAGCAGTTCACCTCCGGCGGCGCCACCGGGTACAACCTGATCGCCGACTGGCCGGGCGGCGACCCGGACCAGGTCCTCATGGCCGGCTCCCACCTCGACTCGGTGGCCTCCGGCGCGGGCATCAACGACAACGGCTCAGGATCGGCCGCCGTCCTGGAGACGGCCCTCGCGGTCTCCCGCGCGCGGCTCGCCCCCGACAAGCACCTGCGCTTCGCCTGGTGGGGCGCCGAGGAACTGGGCATCGTCGGCTCGAAGTACTACGTCAACTCCCTGGGCACGGCCGGGCGTTCCAAGATCGCCGGGTACCTCAACTTCGACATGATCGGCTCGCCCAACGCCGGTTACTTCGTCTACGACGACGACCCGGTCATCGAGCAGACCTTCAAGGACTACTTCGCGGGCCTGTCGGTGCCCACCGAGATCGAGACCGAAGGCGACGGCCGCTCCGACCACGCCCCCTTCAAGAGCGCGGGCGTGCCCGTCGGGGGCCTGTTCACCGGGGCGAGCAGCACCAAGTCCAGCGCCCAGGCCCAGAAGTGGGGCGGCACGGCGGGCCAGTCCTTCGACCGCTGCTACCACTCCTCGTGCGACACCACCGCCAACATCAACGACACGGCCCTGGACCGCAACAGCGACGCGATCGCCCACGCCGTCTGGACCCTGTCCGAAGGGGCGGTCACTCCGCCGCCCGGAACCGTCTTCGGCAACGCCGCCGATGTCTCCGTGCCCGACAACGGCGCCGCGGTGACCTCGTCGGTCCCGGTCACCGGCCGTACGGGCAACGCCCCGGCCGCGCTGAAGGTGGACGTCGACATCAAGCACACCTACCGCGGCGACCTCGTCGTGGACCTGCTCGCCCCCGACGGCACCGCCTACCGCCTGAAGAACTCCAGCAGCAGCGACTCCGCGGACAACGTGAGCGCGACGTACACGGTCAACGCGTCCGCCGAGTCCGCCAACGGCACCTGGAAGCTCCAGGTGCGGGACGTCGCCGCGCAGGACACCGGCTACATCGACAGCTGGCAGCTCACCTTCTGACCCGCCGGGGAGGCGGCCGCCGGACGCCTCCCCGCAACGGGTTCAGAGGTACTTCTTGATCTCCCGCCGTGCCAGCGACCGCTGGTGCACCTCGTCCGGCCCGTCCGCCAGCCGCAGTGTCCGCGCCGACGCCCACAGCTCGGCCAGCGGGAAGTCCTGGCTGACACCGCCGGCACCGTACAGCTGCACCGCCTGGTCGAGGATGCCGACGACCGCGCGCGGGGTCGCGATCTTGATCGACTGGATCTCGGTGTGCGCGCCCCGGTTGCCCACCGTGTCCATCAGCCAGGCGGTCTTCAGCACCAGCAGCCGCAGCTGCTCCACCGTCACCCGGGCGTCCGCGATCCAGTTCTGCACGACGCCCTGCTGGGCCAGCGGCTTGCCGAAGGCCGTACGGGCCACGGCCCGCCTGCACATCAGCTCGATCGCACGCTCCGCCATCCCGATCAGCCGCATGCAGTGGTGGATCCGGCCCGGACCCAGCCGCGCCTGCGCGATGGCGAAGCCACCGCCCTCCTCGCCGACCAGACCGGCGGCGGGCACGCGTACGTCGGTGAAGACGACCTCGGCGTGGCCGCCGTGTGAGTGGTCCTCGTAGCCGTACACCTGCATCGCGCGGCGCACCTCCACGCCGGGGGTGTCACGCGGGACGAGGATCATGGACTGCTGGCGGCGGATGTCCTCACCGCCCGGGTCCGTCTTGCCCATCACGATGAAGACCGCGCAGTCCGGGTTCATCGCCCCGGAGATGTACCACTTGCGTCCGTTGATGACGTAGGAGTCGCCGTCCTTCGTGATCCGGGTCTCGATGTTCGTCGCGTCCGACGAGGCCACCTCGGGCTCCGTCATCGCGAAGGCCGAGCGGATCTCCCCGGCGAGCAGCGGCTCCAGCCACTGCTTCTTCTGCTCCTTCGACCCGAACTGCGAGAGCACCTCCATGTTCCCGGTGTCCGGGGCCGCGCAGTTCAGCGCGG
The DNA here is from genome assembly GCF_035563135.1 of Streptomyces sp. Lineage (GTDB taxonomy): Bacteria > Actinomycetota > Actinomycetes > Streptomycetales > Streptomycetaceae > Streptomyces. The sequence goes on along the minus strand of NZ_DATMVN010000055.1, from coordinate 10,731 downwards.
TCGGCGCCAGGTGCGGGCTGCGGCCGGTGATCTCGGCCAGCGGGGCGTACTGCAGGTTCGTCAGCCCGGCGCCGTACTCCGCGTCGGGGAGGAAGAGGTTCCACAGCCCCTGCCTGCGTGCCTTGGCCTTGAGGTCCTCCACGACCTGCGGGGTGTCCCACGGGGACGCCAGCCGCGCGCGCTGCTCCTCGGCGACCGCCTCGGCGGGGTACACGTGCTCGTCCATGAACGTGAGCAGCCTGGTGCGCAGCTCTTCGGTACGGGCGTCGAATGCGAAGTCCACGGGGTGATCAGCCTTCCTGGAGGGTGGTGAGGCCGTGCGAGATGAAGACGGGGACCAGGTCGCCGATGCGGTCGAAGCCGGCGCCGACGGTCTGGCCCAGGGTGTAGCGGTAGTGGATGCCCTCGAGGATCACGGCGAGCTTGAACCACGCGAAGGCCGTGTACCAGGAGATGGCGGAGGTGTCACGGCCGGAGCGGGCGGCGTAACGCTCGATCAGCTCGGCGGGGCGGGGGTGGCCCGGGGCGCCGCTGGTCGTGGAGACGGGGGACTCGGGCAGGTTCAGGTCGGAGCTGTACATCACGAGCAGACCGAGGTCCGTGAGCGGGTCGCCGAGGGTGGACATCTCCCAGTCCAGGACCGCCTTGATCCGGTCGTCCTCGCCGATCAGCACGTTGTCCAGCCGGTAGTCACCGTGCACGACGGTGGGCGCGGGGGAGACGGGGAGTTCCCGGCCGAGCGCGGCGTGCAGCTCGTCGATGCCGGCGAGCTCACGGTTGCGGGAGGCGTCCAGCTGCTTGCCCCAGCGCCGCAGCTGCCGGTCCAGGAAGCCGTCAGGGCGCCCGAAGTCACCGAGGCCGGCCGCCGCGGGATCCACGGCGTGCAGGTCCACCAGCGTGTCCACGAGCCCCAGGACGACGGCCCGGGTGCGCTCCGCGCCGAGCGGGGCGAGCTGCTCGGCGGTGCGGTACGGGGTCCCCTCGACGTACTCCATGACGTAGAAGGGCGAGCCGATGACGGATTCGTCCTCGCAGAGCAGGAGCGTCTTCGGCACCGGGACCGCCGTGGAGTGCAGGGCGCTGATCACCCGGTGCTCGCGCTTCATGTCGTGCGCGGTGGCGAGCACATGGCCCAGCGGAGGTCTGCGCACGACCCACTGCCCGGAGCCGTCGGTGACGATGTAGGTGAGGTTCGAGCGGCCGCCCTCGATGACCCGGGCGTCGAGCGGTCCGTTCACCAGCCCCGGCCGCTCACGGTCGAGATGGCCGCGCAGCAGGTCGAGATCGAGACCTGGCGGGTGGACTGGGCTCATGGGGCGCACCTCCGGGGCGGTTGAACGGTCGGCACCATGATGCCGACCAGTCGGTATGTCGTCTAGTGTCCCTCCGGAATCCACGCAGTGATCTCGGGCTCCCCACGGCCGGAGCCCTGAGCCGAGGGGACCGGGGCCCTGAGTTGCGGGGCCCGGGGCCCGCCCCGATCGTCGGAGGATGAAGGCGATCAGCTACAGCAGGTACGGCTCGGCCGACGTACTGGAGTACGGCGAGCGTCCCGACCCGAAGGCCGGACCGGACCCGGTCCTGGTGAAGGTGCGGGCCGCCGCCGTGAACCCCGTCGACCGGAAGGCCCGCGAAGGCTGTCTCCGGGCGGGGCTGGAGGCCGTGTTCCCCGTCGTCCGGCTCGCCCGGCACGCGGGCTGCCGGGTCGTCGGTACGGCCGGGCCCCACAACCACGACTACGTACGCCGGCTGGGCGGCGAACCCGTGGAGCACGGCGACGGACTGGCCGCCCGGCTCCGGGCCCTCGTCCCCGACGGCTTCGACGCGGCGTTCGACACCGTCGGCGGGGAAGCGCTCCGCGTCTCCGCCGAGACCCTCGCACCCTAAGGCCGCCTCGCCTCCATCGCCGACGGCGAGGTCTTCTCCTACGGCGGGCGCTACGCCTTCGTGCGGCCCGACGCCGCCGATCTCGCGCACCTCGCCGCACTCGCCGAGCAGGGCACCGTCTCCGTGCACGTGGACCGGGTCTTCCCCCTGGAACAGGCCGCGGACGCCTACCGGCTCAACCAGGAGGGGCGCACCCGGGGCAAGATCGTCGTCACCGTGGACCAGGAGGACTGAGGCCCCGCAGCCGGTCAGAACAGTGTGGCGGCGGCGAACACCGCGAGCGCGACCGTGCACGCGGCCGCCGTCAGCGCGTGGCGGGGGGACAGCGGGACCGGCCGGGCGGCCCCCATGCCCGTCACCCGGCGGTGGGCCACGCAGAGGAAGCCCAGCCAGGCCAGCAGGCTCAGGGCCACCGCGAGCGCCCCGGCCGGGGCCGTCCCGCCGTGCAGTGCCTGCCGGACCGCCAGCAGTGCCACCACCGTGCACGCCAGGGTGGTGCGGCGCCAGGCCAGCCGGGTCCGCTCGGGCTGGAGGCCGGGATCGCGCTCCGCGGTGGTCACCGGCCCTCCCAGCCGAAGAGGACCACCACCACCATCGCGACCGCCACCACGGCGACCACGAGGCTGATCAGCGCGGGGAAGCGGGAGGCCGGCAGATCCTCCCCACGCCGCATCGCACGCTCGCACCGCACCCAGTGGTCGACCGCCCGCAGCGCGCAGAGCACCCCGGCCGCGAGCAGCCCGAGAGCCAGACCGGCGCGGACGCCCCAGGCCAGCCCCGGCAGGAACTGGTCGACGGCGAAACCGCCGCCGATGAGCGCGAGAGCCGTCCGGATCCAGGCCAGGAAGGTGCGCTCGTTGGCGAGGGAGAAGCGGTAGTCGGGAGTGTCGCCCTCCTCGCGTATCCGCTCCGGGGCGAACCACAGCCGCAGCCCCCGCACGAAATCGCTCACGCGGACGCCCCCGTGACGTCGCCGGCCCGGAAGGCCCGCAGACGGTGGTACGCCTCCAGCCCGTCCGGCACCCATGTCCACTTGTCCAGGCGCCCTTCCAGCTCCGCGTCCGTCAGGAAGGTGTGCCGGTCGACCTCCTCGGCCTGCGGCCGCACGGGCAGCTCGCAGCGCACCTCGTACACGTACGACCACCAGCTGTGCTGCGGCGACTCGTAGAGGTACTTGAAGAGCGGGACCGGGCGGGGGAGACCGGAGACCCCCAGCTCCTCCTCGGCCTCCCGCAGCGCCGCCTCGTCGTACGACTCGCCCGCGCCCACCACCCCGCCGACGAACATGTCGTAGTGCGAGGGGAAGACCAGCTTCGTGGCCGTCCTGCGGTGCACGAAGACCCGGCCCGCCGCGTCCCTGGCCTCGATGAAGACGCAGCGGTGGCGCAGGCCGCGCGCGGTCGCCTCACCACGGGGCGCCTGCCCCACGACCACGTCGTTCTCGTCGACAATGTCCAGGATCTCGTCAGCCGGAGTCATGGGGCCCATCCAACATCAACCGGTCGGCGGCCGTGGACCCGTGCCGCTCCTTCCCCTCCGGCATCGCCGGGTGCAGCCCCAGCAGCACGATCCCGGCCACGATCGCCGCCAGCCCCACGGCCTGCCAGGCCAGGGCGCCCGTGTCGGTGCGCACCTGGTCGCCGAGGAACCCGATCCCGCAGACGATGCCCGCCAGCGGCTGCGCGGCGGTCAGCGCGGGCAGGGACATCCGCAGCGGCCCCGCCTCGAAGGCACTCTGGACCAGGAGCAGCCCGGTCACGCCCAGGGCGAGGACGGCGTAGGGCTGCCAGGTGGTCATCAGTGCCGCCCAGCCGTCGCCGGCCAGCCGCTCCCCGCTGAGCCTGGTCAGGGCGTCCTGCAGTCCGTAGAGCAGCCCCGCCGCCAGGCCGAGCAGGACCGGGGTGACCCGGGTCCGCGGGTGCCTGGCACAGGCGGTCAGGACCACGGCGGGCCCCGCCACCACACCGATCACCAGCCACTGCCGCAGGGGATCCGTCACCGCCTCACCTCCACGGGGCTCGCCGGCCAGCAGGAACGCCGTGACGCCGCCCGCCAGCAGACAGAGACCTCCCCAGCCCTGCCGGCCCAGGCGCTGGCCCGTGCGGTGGCGCGAGAGCGCCATCGCGAACAGGAGGTTGGTCGCCAGGAGCGGCTCCACGACGGACACCTCGCCCTGGCCGAGCGCCAGGGCCCCGAGGGCCATGCCGCAGACCATCAGGCCGAGTCCGGCCAGCCAGCTCGGGACCCGCACCAGGTCGAGCAGCAGCCGGGGCGAGAGGAAATCGCTCAGAGGCGCACGGCGGGCGGCGTCCTGCTGGAGGACGAATCCGAAGCCCAGGCAGCAGGCGGCGCCCACGGACAGCAGCAGTACCAGCACCGACACGGTCCGACGATAGCCCGGCGGCCGCGCCGCACCGGTGAGGGCGCCGCCGACCGGACGGTTGACGTGGGCGCGGCCGGTACCGAAGATCTGACCCACAAGTAACTTCGCCCGCCCCGCCCGCCGCTGCCGCGCACCGCCCCGAAGGATGGAACCCATGGCGTACGACGCTGATGTGATCGTGATCGGGGCAGGACTCGCGGGGCTGGTGGCGACCGCCGAGCTCGTCGACGCGGGCCGCACGGTGATCCTCCTGGACCAGGAACCCGAGCAGTCCGTCGGCGGCCAGGCGCACTGGTCCTTCGGCGGGCTCTTCCTCGTCGACTCGCCCGAGCAGCGCCGGATGCGGATCAAGGACAGCCACGACCTGGCCCTCCAGGACTGGTACGGCACGGCGGGCTTCGACCGGGAGGAGGACCACTGGCCGAGGCGGTGGGCCGAGGCGTACGTCGACTTCGCGGCCGGGGAGAAGCGGTCCTGGCTGCACGCCCAGGGACTGCGGCTCTTCCCCGTCGTCGGCTGGGCCGAGCGCGGCGGCTACGACGCGAACGGCCACGGCAACTCCGTCCCCCGCTTCCACATCACCTGGGGCACCGGCCCCGGCGTCGTCGCCCCTTTCGAGCGGCGGGTCCGCGCAGGCATGGCGAGGGGGCTCGTCCGGGCGTGCTTCCGTCACCGGGTGACCGGTCTGGCGCGCTCGGCCGGAGCGGTCGACACGGTGACCGGCGAGATCCTGGAGGAGAGCGGCGCCGAGCGGGGCGCCGCGAGCAGCCGCGAGGTCACGGGCGCCTTCGAGCTCAGGGCGCAGGCCGTCATCGTCACCTCCGGGGGCATCGGGGGCAACCACGACCTCGTGCGCTCCCAGTGGCCCGAGCGGCTGGGCACACCGCCGGAGAAGATGCTCTCCGGGGTGCCCGCCCACGTCGACGGACTGATGCTGGGCATCACCGAGAAGGCGGGCGCCCGTCACATCAACCGCGACCGCATGTGGCACTACACCGAGGGCATCGAGAACTGGAACCCGGTCTGGGACAAGCACGGCATCCGGATCCTGCCCGGCCCGTCCTCCCTCTGGCTGGACGCCCGCGGCAAGCGGCTGCCGGTCCCGCTCTTCCCGGGCTTCGACACGCTGGGCACCCTCGAACACATCATGAAGTCCGGTCACGGCTACACCTGGTTCGTCCTCGACCGGAAGATCATCGGCAAGGAGTTCGCACTCTCCGGATCCGAGCAGAACCCGGACCTGACGGGGAAGTCGGTGCGCGAGGTGATCGGCAGGGCGCGGGCCGACGTCCCCGGGCCCGTGAAGGCGTTCATGGACAAGGGCGTGGACTTCGTGGTGGAGAAGGACCTCGGCGCGCTCGTGCGGGGCATGAACGCACTCACCGGTGAAGCGCTCATCGACGAGGACGCCCTGCGCCGCGAGATAACGGCCCGCGACCGTGAGATCGCCAACCCCTTCACCAAGGACCTCCAGATCACGGCGGTCAACGGCGCCCGCGCCTATCTGGGCGACAGGCTGATCCGCACGGCGAAGCCGCACCGCATCCTCGACCCGGCCGCGGGACCGCTCATCGCCGTACGGCTGAACATCCTGACCCGCAAGTCCCTCGGAGGGCTGGAGACCGACCTGTCCTCCCGCGTCCTGGCCGAGGACGGCAGCCCGCTGCCCGGGGTGTACGCGGCGGGGGAGGCGGCGGGCTTCGGCGGCGGCGGGGTCCACGGCTACCGCTCCCTGGAGGGCACGTTCCTGGGGGGCTGCATCTTCTCGGGCCGGACGGCGGGCCGTGCGGCGGCGAAGGCGACCGGCTGAAGACACCGTACGGCCGCCGGCCACGGACAGCCGCGCCCGGGAGACCCCGCGCGCCCGCCGGGCCTGTCACGGCAGCCGCTCCACCACCCGGAAGCGCTCCGCCACGATCATCGTGCCGTCGTCCACGGTGAACGACGGGTCGCCCAGGGCCTCCCGCATCTCCTCGCTGTGCCAGAACGCCTCGTGCCCCGCCCGCCACTCCGCCACGGACGTGTAGCCCTCACCTTCGTCGACCGCGTACTGCAGCCCCACCGACCCCAGCGGCAGCACCCGTACCTCCGTCAGTTCCACGACCGCGACCTCCCGGCCGCCCGGGTCGACGAGCGCGGACCGCTCGCCCACGGGCGGGAGTTCCTCGCCCTCCGCCTCGTACTCCGCGAGCAGTCCGGAGGTGAGGACCTTCTCGCCCGACAGGACGGCCGCCACCAGCCGGTCGCGCAGCGGTCCGGGAAAGGCGAGAAGGAAGGGCTTGAGGGGCTCGGAGGTCTCCATGGCCGCAGTGTGGCACGCGTCACTCCCCCCTCGCCCGCCCCCTCCGCAGGCGCCTCGCGAGCTGCGTGAGGGTTTCGGTTCGCGGCCGGCCGGGCGGCGGGTGACCGCAGCCGGGCCCCGGCCGGCCGTGACGGGAAGCGGTCTTCCCGCCGGAGAGGGGGGCGGGGGACACGGCCGTTCCGTGTCGCCTCCCGCGCACACAGCAGAACACCCGCGGTCCCCGATGACGGGGGCCGCGGGTGTGCTCCTGCAGCCGGCCGGCTACAACACCAGCGACAACAGCAGGATGAAGGCCAGTGAGACGACGGAGATGATCGTCTCCATCACCGACCAGGTCTTGATCGTCTGCGGGACGTCCATGCCGAAGTACTCCTTCACCAGCCAGAACCCCGCGTCGTTCACGTGGCTGAAGAAGAGCGAGCCCGCGCCCACCGCGAGGACGAGCAGCGCGACGTGCGAGGTCGACAGGTCGGCGGCGAGGGGGGCGACCAGACCGGCCGCCGAGATGGTGGCCACCGTAGCCGAGCCCGTCGCCAGCCGGATCGCGACGGCGATCAGCCAGCCGAGCAGCAGGGCGGGGATCGACCAGTTCTCGGAGAACTCCAGGATCATCTGGCCGACACCGGCGTCGATGAGGGTCTGCTTGAACCCGCCGCCGGCACCCACGATCAGGAGGATGCCCGCGATCGGGGCGAGCGACTTCTCGACGGTGCCGGAGAGACGGCCCTTGGTGAAGCCGGCCGCACGGCCCAGGGTGAACATGCCGACGATCACGGCGGCGAGAAGAGCGATCAGCGGTGAGCCGATGACATCGGTGACCCGCTGCACGTGGTTCTCGGGGTTGTCCACCACGATGTCGACGAGCGCCTTGACCAGCATCAGCACGACGGGAAGCATGATCGTCGCCAGGGTCGCGCCGAAGCCGGGGCGGCGGTCCAGGTCCTCGGACGGGCGCTGCGGGATCATCTTCTCCGGCGCCTGGATGTCCACCCAGCGGGCGGCGTAACGGGAGAAGACCGGACCCGCGATGATCACGGTCGGGATGGCGACCAGCACACCGAGGGCCAGCGTGATGCCCAGGTTGGCGTCGAGGGCGTCGATCGCCGCCAGCGGGCCGGGGTGCGGGGGGATCAGCCCGTGCATCACGGAGAGACCGGCCAGCGCGGGGACACCGATCCGCATCAGGGAGTAGTTGCCGCGCTTGGCGACCAGCAGCACCACCGGGATCATCAGCACGATCCCGACCTCGAAGAACAGCGGAAGGCCGATGATCGAGGCGATGAGGACCATCGCCCAGGGCATCGCCCGTCCGCTCGCCTTCGCGAGGATGGTGTCGACGATCTGGTCGGCGCCGCCGGAATCGGCGAGCAGCTTGCCGAGGATGGCGCCGAGGGCGATGAGGACACCGACACCCGCGACGGTGGAACCGAGGCCCGCGGTGAAGCTTTCGATCGTCTTCGCCGGGTTGGCCCCGGCGAACGACCCGAGGGCGAGCGAGCCGATGGTCAACGCGAGGAACGCGTGCATCTTGAGCTTGGTGATGAGCAGGACGATGACGGCGATGCCCGCCAGGACGGCGATGCCCAGCTGTGCGTTGCCGGCCGAAGTGATGGGTTCGACGGCGTCCGCTGCCAGCATCTCGACGCTGAGACTGGTCACGGTGGTGTTCCTTAGTTCGCGAGCCGGCGCAGCGCGGCGACGGCCCGGTCGGTGATTTCCTCAGGGGTGCCGGACACGTCCACGGCGACGCCCGCTTCGTCCTCCTGCAGCGGCTGCAGGGTCGCGAACTGGGAGTCGAGCAGCGCGGTCGGCATGAAGTGGCCCTTGCGGTCCGCCATGCGGCGCTCGATGAGAGCGCGGTCGCCGGTCAGGTGCAGGAAGACGGCGCCGGGGGCCCCGTCCCGCAGCCGGTCGCGGTAGACGCGCTTGAGAGCCGAGCTGCTGACGACGCCGCCGAGTCCGGCCCGGCCGTGTGCCCACTGCCCGATCGCGTCCAGCCAGGGCCAGCGGTCGTCGTCGTCCAGGGGTGTGCCGGCGGACATCTTGGCGATGTTGGCCGGCGGGTGGAAGTCGTCGCCCTCGGCGTAGGGGACGCCCAGGGCGTCGGCGAGCAGAGGGCCGATCGTGGTCTTGCCGGTCCCTGCTACGCCCATCACCACGACGACGTGGGGGGTGCTCATTGGTGCCTCGCTGTCTTCTTCGACATCGGTCCGTCGACATCGGGCCGTGGCGCTACTGAAACCCATTACATACGACTTATTCAAGTGGCTGTGACATAAACGTCGTACTTTTTGTTCCGACGGGCCGCCCCGTAGGCTTGTGGGCATGACCACATCTGCCCAGGGGCTCCATACGCATGTGCTGGACGCCCTGGGCCTGGAGATCGCGGCGGGCGACTGCCCGCCCGGCCTGGTCCTGCGCACCGATGAGCTCGCCCAGCGCTTCGACGTGTCCCGCACGGTCGTACGCGAAGTGATCCGCGTCCTGGAGTCCATGCACCTGGTCGAGTCCCGGCGCCGGGTCGGGGTGACCGTGCGGCCCACCGAGGAGTGGAACGTCTACGACCCCCAGGTCATCCGCTGGCGGCTCGCCGGCTCCGACCGGCCCCGGCAGCTGCGCTCCCTCACCGTGCTGCGGTCCGCCGTCGAACCCGTCGCCGCGGGTCTCGCGGCCCGGCACGCCACCGCCGAGCAGTGCGCCGCACTCACCGAATGCGCCCTCGGCATGGTCGCCACCTCGCGGGGCCAGCAGCTGGAGGGCTACCTCCGGCACGACATCGCCTTCCACCGCATCGTGCTCAACGCCTCCGGCAACGAGATGTTCGCACGCCTCGGCGACGTCGTCGCGGAGGTCCTCGCCGGCCGCACCCACCACCAGGTGATGTTCGAGGACCCCGATCCCGCCGCCGTCACGCTCCACGTCCGGCTCGCCGAAGCCGTACGTGAGGGGGACGCCGAGGGGGCCGAACGGCTGACCAAGGAGATCGCGGTCGGTGCGCTGCACGAACTGGATGTACTCGCCCCCTGAGCGGCCTTGCGCCCGGGTACGGTGGGCGGGTTCGATCTTCGGGCCGACGGGGCAATACAGGATGGGAGACCACAGCATGGCGCAGCAGGTACAAGGGGTCATCGCACCGGGGAAGAACGAGCCGGTGCGGGTCGAGACGATCCTGGTGCCGGACCCCGGCCCCGGTGAGGCCGTGGTGAAGATCCAGGCGTGCGGCGTCTGCCACACCGACCTGCACTACAAGCAGGGGGGCATCAACGACGACTTCCCGTTCCTGCTCGGCCACGAGGCCGCAGGTGTCGTGGAGTCCGTCGGCGAAGGCGTCACCGATGTGGAGCCGGGCGACTTCGTCGTCCTCAACTGGCGTGCGGTGTGCGGCCAGTGCCGTGCCTGTCTGCGCGGCCGCCCCTGGTACTGCTTCGACACCCACAACGCGAAGCAGAAGATGACCCTCCTGGACGGCACCGAGCTCTCCCCGGCGCTCGGCATCGGCGCCTTCGCGGAGAAGACCCTCGTCGCCGCCGGCCAGTGCACCAAGGTCGACCCCGAGGTCTCCCCGGCCGTCGCCGGACTGCTCGGCTGCGGCGTCATGGCGGGCATCGGCGCAGCCATCAACACCGGCCAGGTCGGCCGCGGCGACTCCGTCGCCGTCATCGGCTGCGGCGGCGTCGGTGACGCGGCGATCGCCGGAGCCCGGCTCGCCGGAGCGGCGAAGATCATCGCGGTCGACATCGACGACCGCAAGCTGGAGACGGCGAAGAAGATGGGCGCCACCCACACCGTCAACTCCCGCTCCGGCGACCCCGTCGAGGCGATCCGCGCCCTGACCGGCGGCAACGGCGCCGACGTCGTGATCGAGGCGGTCGGCCGCCCGGAGACCTACAAGCAGGCCTTCTACGCCCGCGATCTCGCCGGCACCGTCGTCCTCGTCGGCGTCCCCACCCCCGAGATGCAGCTCGAACTCCCGCTCCTCGACGTGTTCGGACGCGGCGGATCGCTCAAGTCCTCCTGGTACGGCGACTGCCTGCCCTCGCGTGACTTCCCGATGCTCATCGACCTGCACCAGCAGGGACGTCTGGACCTGGGCGCCTTCGTCACCGAGACCATCCAGCTCGGCGAGATCGAGCAGGCCTTCGCCCGGATGCACGACGGT
>NZ_DATMVN010000054.1:0-2220 GCF_035563135.1 Streptomyces sp. | reverse complement strand
CAGAGCAGGATGACGCCGAGGCCGCTTGCGGCTTCCCGACCGGAGCCCCACCGGAACAGGGCGTAGGCCAGGAGCAGCGCCGCGGCCGTGCTGTTCAGCGGGGCGCCTTGCGACCCGGTGACGATTCTGACGACGTCGACGGTCGTCAACGTGCCGAAGCAGACCGCAACCGCGACGAGCGGGTGCGTGCGCCGCCACGGCAACGGGCCGATGACCGCGAGCGCGTAGAGCAGCAGCACCGGGCGGGGCGCCAGGTCCTGGCGAAACACCACTTCTCCCACGGACCAGCCGACCAGCGCTGCGACCAAAGCCCAGTCCCGCGGCTCCCGGTCCGGGGCATTCGTGGGTCGAGGTTCGGCCCACAACGAGCGCAGTGCGCTGCTGGCCATCTGATCAGCCTAGGCAGCCCCCGGGCTCGGCGTATCAGCCGAAAGTACAGGAGCTCGGCTGTGCCAACGGCCAGGTCGAATCAGGCTCCGGGGCTGATGTGCCCGCCGCCGGCAGCCGTGAGGGTGGAAGCACCCACCCGATCAAGCCAAGGAGCCTTGTGATGAGAACGCCTCAATCCCACACCGCACGAGAGAATCGGCGATCCCACAGCGCCTTGGAAGATCTGAGCATCCCCGTGCAGGCGAAACTCGCAGCAGCGTGGACCAGCTTCATGTTCCTGTACATCTACGTCGACTACTTCCACCTTCACAAGCCCGGCGTCATCGACGACCTCCGCGCCGGCGTCATCTTTGTGCTCGACATCAGCCCGGCGTTGTTGACGATGATGCTCGCGTCCGTGGCGATCCCGGCCCTGATGGTGATGCTCTCCATGACGCTTCCCGCCCGGGTGAACCGCGCCACGAACCTCGCCGTTGCATCGCTGTACATCCCCTACTCGATGATCAACGCGCTAGGTGAGTCCTGGGACTGGGCCCTCTTCTACGGCCTCTCCATCGGAATCGAGCTGCTGCTCCTGGCCTTCATCCTGCGCTCCGCCTGGACTTGGCCACGCCGCACCGCATCACCGGCGACCCTGGCAGTCAGCCTCGACAGCGAGCCACTCCGCACGCCGCAGCAGGCGTGACTGCCCGCCCCGCGTCCGACCATCCTTCGCTCGCGCCACCCGCGGGCACGGTCACCTGCCTCAGCGTTCGCTGCTGAGCTCGGTCCGATCCCATCCCATCCCCCAGAACGGTTCCCGTCATGATCGAGGCGCATGAGCTGCCCAAGCGGTACGGCGACACCACCGCCGTGCACTCCCTCAGCTTCACGATCCCGCCCGGGACCGTCACCGTGTTCCTCGGCCCGAACGGCGCCAGCAAGTCCAGGACCCATGCGCATGATCATGGGACTGGACCGGCCGGCGTCGGGCGCCGTTACCGTCAACGGCCAGTAATACCGGCAGCACCGTGCCCGCTACGCGAGGTCGGCGCCCTGCTGGAGGCAAGCGCCGTGCACCCCGGCCGCAGCGCCCGCTCGCATCTGCGCGCCATGGCCGCCACCCACAACATCAAGGCCTCCCGGGTCGGCGAGGTCATCGAAACTCCGCCGTCCGCCACCTTCACAATACCCCCGACCAACTGATCCGGATTCCCGGATCGGGGCGCGGGCCCCGAGCGTCGATCCTCCACAGAGTGAGGACCACCGAGTCGGGAGTCAGGTCAGCCCGCGCAGACCGCGCGGGCTCGCCGAGGGCCGCCCTGGTGGCCGGAGTCAGACCCAGCCGTTCGGCCGCGAGCGCGAGCATTTCGCTGTCGCCGGGTGCCACGAGCAGGTACACGGCCTCCGCGAGCTCCTGCCGATCGTCAGACAGCTCCGCCGCTCGGAAGACGTCCACGCTGCCGACCTCACCCGTCCACGTCGGCGGGCGCAAGCGGCGCGTCCGAGCGTTCGGGTGAGCGACACCGCGACGCCGGCCCTACGGCGCCACCGTGACCGTGCTGGTCCAGCCGGGGCAGGCCGCACGAGCCGCTGGTCCTCGAGCTGCAGCTCTGGCGGGCGGCCGGCATATTCGTCACGAGCTCTCGGGAAGCCGGCGGCAGGGTCGCCGACCGCCCCGTCCGGGCTCGTGCCGAGCCCGGCGGGGTCTGGCGGACCGTTCACCTGGTGCCCTCTACCGACACGCTGCGCGGGCGGGGCGGCTCGCTCGCCCGGTCACCACGTGCAGGACGCTTGCACGCTCAGTTCCGAAGGTCGCTCCACCAGCCCTACGAGGGCTCGGTCCTGGTG
>NZ_DATMVN010000053.1:0-8266 GCF_035563135.1 Streptomyces sp. | reverse complement strand
AGCCGGTGTGGCCCTCGGCTTCCCGCGCGGGCACCCGGCGGGCCCCGAAATCCTCGCCGGCCGGATCGGCGCCGTGCCCGAGACCCGCCACCTCCACGTACGGCACGTCATCGATCCAGTCGGTGTCGTCCTTGGCCACCCAAACCCGCGCCCGGGTGCGCAGACCGGCCACGTCGTCGGCGCGCATCCCGGGGGAGCCGAGCACGACGAGATCCGTGGCGCCGAGCCCGGAGGCGGCGAGCCCGCACACCACCGAGCCGTAGCTGTGGCAGAACACGACGGGCGCGGGCAGCCCGTCGGCGGCCAGCCCCGCCGTGAACCGGGTCAGCCGCTCCGCCCCCGCCTCCGCCAGCGTGCCGGTCGCGGCGTCCAGGCTGAGGCCGACCGGGGTGGTGTAACCGGCCCAGGCGATCACCGCGTGGTCCGGACCCCCCTCGGCGTACAGCGACTTCGCCATACCCGCCGGGGTGCCGTACACGTCGCCCCGCCGGTCGAAGGTCCCGGCGTCGATGTCCGAGCCGGGCACCACGACGGACACATGACGGGCGGAGCGCAGGTCCCCGAACACCTCGGCGACCTGGCCGCGCCCGCGCGGGTCGAACGCGAGGATCTGCCGTCCGGGCGCGGCGAGACCGGAGTACCGGGGATCGCGGGAGGCGCGCAGGGCGCGGGCGTTGGCGCGGTAGCGGAGCTCCACCGGGGCCCCGTCCAGATTGCCGACCACCGACGGGTGCCGCTCCAGCAGCGTCCGCTGCTCGGCCCCGCTCAACCCCAGGAAGAACGCCTGCACTTGTGCCGGCGTCACCCGGGCCGGGTCGGGCAGCTCCCGCCCCAGCACCCCGTCGGCGCGCCACGAGGCGCTGCCGGGCGGCGGCCCGGTGACCGCCCGCTGAGTGTTCCCGGACGCCCAGCCGGCCGTCCCTGCCACCACTGTGGCCGCCAGTGCGACCGCGGCCAGCGTCCTCGCGAATCGGCGCATCGTGCCCTCCCCGTCCTGCTCGTGCACACCGTCCGGTGCGCAGGGGAGGAAGGTAGGAGGACGACGGGCGGCAGGACGTCACCCCGCGGGGCCAACTGCCCGGTGATACCGGGGTAGGGGGTGTACGGGGGGAAAGCCCTGCTCTCCTCCCCGGGGAACCGGTGCGGGGCACACGGGGGAACCCCCACGGCGCGCCCCGGGGGGCCGGCGTGGTGTCACGCCTCCCCGGGCGTCACCAGCCCCGACTCGTACGCGAAGATCACGGCCTGCGCCCGGTCCCGGAGCCCGAGCTTGGCGAGCACCCTGCCGATGTGCGTCTTCACCGTCTGCTCGGCCAGCACGAGCCGCGCCGCGATCTCCTGGTTCGACAGACCCCGGGCGATCAGCCCCAGGACCTCCGTCTCCCGGGGCGTCAGGCCGTTCAGCCGCAACGCGGTCCCGCCCGACGGTGCCGCCGGCCGCTGACGCGCGAAGTCCGCGATGAGACGCCGGGTCACGGACGGCGCGAGCAGCGCTTCCCCCGCCGCCACGATCCGCACCGCCGAGATCAGGTCCGCCGGCGGGGCGTCCTTCAGCAGGAACCCGGACGCCCCGGCGCGCAGCGCCTCGTAGACGTAGTCGTCGACGTCGAACGTGGTGAGCATCAGGACCTTCGGGCGGTGGACCACACCCGTCGGTGGGCTCAACAGCTCGCGGGCGGCGGCCAGCCCGTCCATCTCCGGCATCCGGACGTCCATCAGGACGACATCCGGATGCACCGTCCTGCTGACCTCGACGCCCTTGCGCCCGTCCGGGGCTTCGCCCACCACGTCGATGTCGCTCTGCGCCGCCAGCAGCGCGGCGAATCCGGCGCGCACCATGGCCTGGTCGTCGACGATGATCACGCGGATGGTCACGGGTCCTCCGGATGCAGAGATGCCGAGGGCGGCTCGGGCGGCGGCAGCGGGAGCCGCGCGGCCACCCGGAAGCCCCCGTCCGGCAGGGAGCCGGCGTCGAGCGTGCCGCCGGTCAACCGTACGCGCTCCCGCATGCCGACCAGCCCGTGGCCCGTCCCCGACGCCTCCAGCGGCGAACCCGGTTCCTGCGGCCTGCCGTTGACGACCAGCACCGTCAGACTGCCCTCGCGCACCGTGACCGACACCCGGGTCCGGGCACCCGGCGCGTGCCGGACCACATTGGCCAGCGCCTCCTGCACGATGCGGTACGCCGAGAGGTCCACCGCCTGCGGCACACCGCCCCGCTCCACCGCATCGGCCACATCCGCCGCCAGCGACAGCTCGGCCGGGACCCCGGCCCGCACCGTCGCCTCCACCAGCTGCTGCACCCGGTCGAGACCGGGCTGCGGGGCCAGTTCACCCCGGCTGCCGTCACTGCGCAGCACCGACAGCAGCCGCCGCATCTCGGCCAGTGACTCCCGGGCCCCGGCCGCGATCGACGCGAACTCCGCCCGCGCCTCCTCGCCGAGCCCGCCGATCCGGTACGGAGCCGAGTCGGCCTGCACGGTGATCACCGACATGTGGTGCGCGACCACGTCGTGGAGCTCCCGGGCGATCCGGGTGCGCTCCTCCAGCAGTGTGCGTCGTGCCCGCTCGGCCTCGTTGACCGTCTCCTGCTCGACGAGCCGGCGCTGGGCGTCGCTCCGCTCCCGTACCGCGGCTCCGCTCACGAGCACCACCGCGCCGAGTACGGCCAGCAGGAGCGCGCCGCCGTCGCTGCGCACGGGCGCGAGCAGGTGCAGCAGCAGCCCGGCCGCGCCCGTCATCAGCCACACGCCGGTCACGGTCCGCCGGCTCTCGCGCAGCCCCAGGGCCAGCAGCACGAAGAGGTAGCCGACGATGGCCGGCGGGGTCCACGGCCAGATGGTGCCCTGCTGCTCAGGCAGTGCCAGCAGCGCCAGGGCGCCCACGACATCGGCGGTGAAGACGATCCACCAGGCCTGCAGCGGCCTGTGCGCCAGCATCAGCAGGGGGGCGGCCTGCCCGACGGCCAGGGCACCGGCGACTCCGCCGGGCGCCTCGTAATCGCTGGTCAGCACGTCGATCGTGACGGGGATGAAGACAGCGGCGAGGGCGATCACCACGGCGTACGGCAGCAGCCGCAGCCGGCGGTCCGGGGAATCGGCGAACAGCGGTGTGGGCGGATGGGACGCGTGGGACAGCCCGTGGGCGAGCTCGCGCAGATTGCGGCGGGCGGCGCTCAGCAGGCCGTCGGCGGGCGGGGGCCCGGCGGTGGAGGGAGGCATGGTCGGGTCAGAGTAGGCGCGCGGCGTGCCGGGCGGCGTCATACCGGGGGGGGGGTGGACCGGGGGCCCGGCCCCCGTACCGGGGTAGGGGGCGGGGGATCTCCTGCCGGAAGGAGGGGGAGGAGCTGAGAGCCCCTTGCCGGGAGGGGAGGAGGGCCGAGACCCCGAGCCCCCGTACCCCTACAGCTCGGCGAGGAGCTCCGCCTTCTTCGCGCTGTACTCCGCGTCCGTCACCAGCCCCGCCTGGTGCAGGTCCCCGAGGTGGCGCATCCGCTCGGCGATGTCCGCCGGGTCGCGCCGCGCTCCACCCACCGGGACGGCCGCTGTCGGGACGGGCACCGACTGGGTCCTGCGCACGGACTCCAGGACCGCCGCGGCGAAGGGCAGCGACTCGTGGACCGGCCCGTAACCCATGCCGAACACGACAGAGGCAGGATCCTGGTCCGGTTGCACACGCGCCACGGACGACTGGCCCGCACCGGGCACCTGCGCCGGGGCGGGGCCGCCCGCCGCGGAGTCCGCCACCACGTCGCGGGGAACCAGCCGGAGGTATCCCTCGAAGGCCTCGGGTGAGCACCACTCGATTCCGGCCAGTTCCGCCACGGGGAACGTCTGGTCGCCCGCCTTCCACTTGGCGCTCGACGCCCCCGTCCAGAACCACCGGAAGGAGACCAGGGTGCCGTCGAACCCGGCCCGGCCGTCGTACGCCTTGAAGTGCATCGGCGCCTCGGGGGCCGTCACCATGAAGCGCTCGGCGGGCCGGGTCGCCTCCGGTCCGAGCAGGGCGCGCAGCTCGTCGGCGTAGTACTCGGCGAGCGTCCCGCGTTCGGCGGGCAGCACCAGGCGGTACGGGTCGTGGCCCTCCTTGAGCTGCCCGGCCGCGGCCTCCAGCAGCGGATCGGCACCGGGTCTCGGCACCGCGTGCAGGACCACCGTGCCCCGCTTGCCCGGGGCGAGCGTCACCGACGACAGCGCCGCGTACGGAACGCGGCGTTCGCGCAGGCTCTGGAAGAGCCTCGGCGTGCGGATCCCCCGTTCGAAGCGGATGAGCACGGAGTCGGTGTCGAACTCCCAGGTGGCATGAATTCCGGCCAGCACATCACCCATGTGCCTCATCGTATGTGGCACAGGCGCGCACGTCCCCCTTCGGTACAGGCAGAATCGCGATCAGGCAGACAGGCTGTTCGCCGCTCCTCACCCGCGTCAGACGTGTTTCTACGCGCGTCAGACTTCTGGACCGCCGGAAATTTCCCGGTGGCACGTGCCATCGGCGGTCGCGCAGCTGACCGAGCCGTAGGCACCCACGCCGATCGCGGCGAAGTTGCTGAGGCTCTCCGTGCCCGGCTCGAAATAGCCGCTGTGCCCGATCGCGCCGCTCGCCGACACGATCCGCGCGCCGAAGGCCGGGTCGACCGGGTCGGCGCCGTGTCCGAGCCCGCCGACCGCCATGTTCGGCACGTCCGCGATCCAGTCGTCACCGTCCCGCATCGCCCACACCCTGGCCCGGGTGTGCAGGGCGTCGACGGTGTCCGCCCGCATCCCGGGACTGCCCGCGACCGCGATGTCGGACACCCTGGCCGGCAGCTCGTGCGCGGCCGTCCCGCACAGCACGGAGCCGTAGCTGTGGCAGAACAGCGATACGCCCGACGTGCCGGGCAGCCCCTTCACGAGGGCGTTCAGCCGTACCGCCCCCTGCGCCGCGAGCCCGCCCAGCGCGGCGTCCATACCGATCCCCGCGGGCGCCGTGTAGTCGGCCCACGCGATGACGGCCGTACGCGCACCGGGGCGCGCCGAGCGCTCGGCGCCGTACAGCGACCGCGCCATGCCGACGGGCGCCGCGTTCCGCCTGAGGTCGCTGCGCTCCAGCGTCAGGAGGCTCGTGTCGACGCCGGGCACGACGACCGAGACCCGCTCGGCCCGGTCGAGGTCGCCGAAGACCTCGGCCGCCCGGCCGCGGCCCGACGGGTCGAAGGCGAGGATCTGCCGGTCACCGGAGAGCAGGGAGCGGAAGCGTGCCAGCCGGAGCACGGCCTGATGCCGCCCGTCCGGCGAGAGCCGGGTGTCCCGCGCCCGTTTCTCCTCCGCCGATTCCGCCTGCACCAGGGCGTGCCGGTTGGCCCGGTAGCGCAGGGTGACAGGCGCGCCGTCGAGATTTCCCACCACCAGCGGGTACTTGTCGGCCAGGGCGACCCGCCGGCCCGCCGTGAGCGTCGCGAAGAAGTGCGCCAGCCGGTATGCCGGAGCACTCACGTCCGGGAGGGAGCGACCGGCTATCCGGTCCTTCGCCCAGGAAGCGAGCGCGGTCTCGCGCGGCGACGCGGAGTGCTGACTGCGCACAGCGGTCCACCCGGTGGTCGCCAGCATCACGAGCACGACCGCGACGGCGAGCAGCGCTCGCCACGCGGTGAGAGTGGGGGAGGAGTCGAAGGAATTCACTGCGCCTCACCCTAGAAGACACGCGCACGACGCCGTGGCAGGGATGACGCGGATCACCCGGCTGCGGGGAATCAGCCGTGTGTGCTTCGCGCTCCGTGTGCGACGGATTGACGCTCCGTGTGTGAGAGCTTCACGCTCCGGCGCTTCGGAGTGCCGCGCGATACGCGAAATGGCGGGAGCGGCCGGCCTGGTGTGAGTTCGGCCATGCGCCCGCGAGGAGGGGTGCGGCACACCTGCGCGGTTCGCGTGAGGATGGACCTACGCGGTGCGCCAGCTGCCGGAGAGTGCAGGTCCGAGCTGGTCCAGGTGGAGTTCGGTCAGCTCCCGGAGGGCGTCCTCGCCCGCGTCCTTCCGCCGCCCCCACAGCTGTCCGGTCAGCCGCATCACCCCGGAGAAGGCGGCGACGGCGACCCGGGGGCGCGGATCCGCCTCCAGGTCGAGGCCCTCACGCTCCGCGATCAGTGAAGCGGTCTGCTGCTCCAGACCGAGGTGGCGCCGCATGTGGGCGCCGTGCAGTGCGGGGGTCGATTCGATCACCCGGTAGGCGCGCATCTTGAGTTCGGCCGTGACGTCCTCGTCACCGGTCTCGGAGGCGGTGCTCCACGCGTTCAGAGCGGCTCGGCGCATCGCCTCGAAAGGGGTCTCCGCTGCGGGGCGTTGACGCAGCTCCGCGAGGAAGCGCGCGTCCACAGCCTCCTGGACGGCGAAGACCACGGCCTCCTTGTTCGCGAAGTAGCGGAAGAAGGTGCGCTGGGAGACCTCGACGGCGTCGACGATCTCGTCGACGGTGGTCCGCTCGTACCCCTGCGTGGTGAAGAGCCTGAGGGCGGCGTGCAGCAAGGCCTCGCGGGTGCGCCGTTTCTTGCGTTCGCGCAACCCGTCCGGGGCCCCCGGTACGGGAACTCCGGCTGTCTGCCTGCGTGTCACGTGCCAGACCTCTTCTCGCTGCTTTTCCCTGCTCAGCCTACCTGTGAGCTAAGTGACAGTTACTGTCTTGTGAATTGCTTTGTCAACTGTCAGCAGCTGACATAATGTCCTGCGCATGACTAGTCAGACCACTGTCGAGAAGGCGCCGCGGGAGCCTGAAGACACTCTTGTCCCCGCACCGGTGAAGGGACTGCGCGGCCACCCCTGGCTGACGCTCTTCGCCGTCGCCATCGGCGTGATGATGGTGGCGCTCGACGGCACGATCGTCGCGATCGCCAACCCCGCCATCCAGCAGGACCTCGGAGCTTCGCTCGCCGACGTCCAGTGGATCACCAACGGCTACATGCTCGCCCTCGCGGTCTCCCTGATCACCGCCGGCAAGCTCGGTGACCGCTTCGGCCACCGGCAGACGTTCCTCATAGGCATCGCGGGATTCGCCGCCGCCTCGGCCGCCATCGGCCTCTCCGACAGCGTGACGCTGGTGATCGTCTTCCGGGTGCTGCAGGGCCTCTTCGGGGCACTGCTGATGCCGGCGGCACTCGGACTGCTGCGCGCCACCTTCCCCGCCGAGAAGCTGAACATGGCGATCGGCATCTGGGGCATGGTGATCGGTGCCTCGACCGCGGGCGGGCCCATCCTCGGCGGCGTGCTCGTGGAGCACGTCAGCTGGCAGTCCGTCTTCTTCATCAACGTGCCCGTCGGTGTGATCGCGCTCCTCTTCGGCTTCGTGATCCTCAGGGACCACCGCGCCGAGAACGCGCCGAAGTCCTTCGACATCGGCGGCATCGTCCTGCTGTCGCAGGCGATGTTCTGCCTCGTCTGGTCGCTGATCAAGGGCTCCGAATGGGGCTGGGGCGACTGGAGGACGCTCGGTTTCCTGGGCGCCGCCCTCGTCCTGTTCTTCGTGTTCGCGCTCTCCCAGAAGAATGTCCGCGAGCCGCTGATCCCGCTGGCCATGTTCCGCTCCGTACCGCTGTCGGCCGGTGTGATCCTGATGGTGCTGATGGCGTTCGCCTTCATGGGCGGCCTGTTCTTCGTCACCTTCTACCTCCAGAACGTCCATGGCATGAGCCCGGTCGACAGCGGTCTGCACCTGCTGCCGCTCACCGGAATGATGATCATCGGCTCCCCGCTCGCCGGCGCCGCGATCACCAGGTTCGGCCCTCGCGTACCGCTGGTCGGCGGCATGGTGTCCGTCGCGGTCGCCATGTTCGGCATGTCGCAGCTGACCACCGGTACCGGCACGCTGACCATGTCGCTCTGGTTCGCGCTGCTCGGCTTCGGCCTCGCGCCGGTCATGGTCGGCGCCACCGAGGTCATCGTGGGCAACGCCCCGATGGAGCTCTCGGGTGTCGCGGGCGGACTCCAGCAGGCCGCCATGCAGGTCGGCGGCAGCCTCGGTACGGCCGTCCTGGGCGCCGTCATGGCCGCCCAGGTCGACGCGAAGCTCGACGGCAACTGGAAGGCGGCGGAGCTTCCGCCGGTCGGCCCGGAGCAGCTGGACCAGGCGTCCGCCGCCATCAAGGTCGGTATGCCCCCGGTCGCCCCCGGCACCCCGCCGGAGATCGCGGCGAAGATCACGGGCGTCGCGCATGACACATTCGTGTCGGGGATGAGCTCGGCCTTCATGGTCGCCGGCCTCGTCGCGGTCGTCGCGGCCCTGGTCGCCGCACTCACCAAGC
>NZ_DATMVN010000052.1:0-4204 GCF_035563135.1 Streptomyces sp. | reverse complement strand
CGCCGCACCACGGCGCCGAAACGCCGCAGGCGGCGCTCCTGCTGCGGGGACCAGTCGAGACCGATGGCGTCGCGGGCGTCCGGCGGCATCAGCCCGACGGTGATGAAGCTGCGGAACCGCGCCAGCGGAGGGAGGAGCACCGGCCACAGCGCTTTCAGCAGGAGCCTCAGTGCCAGGGGCCCCCGGTCGGGTGGCGGCACAGAGGCATCCGCGGCGACCAGCTCCCGTACGACGACGGTCGCCTCCACCTCGTCGGCCAGCATCGTGCGGTAGTACGGCCAGAACTCCTCGACCGTCTGCGGCATGTCCCGGTCGTGGATGCCCAGGATCCGGCCGACCTGGAGCCACTCCCGGTACAGGGCGCGTTCCTGGGCGTCGGTGAGGGGGCGGACCAGATAGCGCGACGCGTGCCGGTAGACGGGGAAACCGGTGGCGTGCACCCACGCGTAGGTGGCGGGCGTGAGCGCGTGGTAGCGCCGGCCCCGGGTGTCGGTTCCCTGGATCGTGCGGTGCAGCTTCCTGAGCCTGCGTCCCTCCTCCGCGGCGGCCTCGCCCCCGTACACCCAGAGCTGGAGCGAGCTCAGGGACCGCTCGCCACGCCCCCAGGGGTCCGTACGGAAGACCGAGTGGTCGTCGACGCCGGCGCCGACGGCGGGGTGGGCGACCTGGAGGGTGAGGGCGGCAGGCAGCATCAGCAGTCCGCGGATGTCGCCGGCGAGGCTCCACAGGACGCCGCCCGGCGGGGGCGGTGCGGGCTCTCCTGCGCTGGTCATGCGGGCGCTCCCCAGGGTCGGCGGGTGCTCGGACCGGTGACGGGTCCGTGGTGCTCCAGTATGCGATCGCGAGCACGGCGGCGGCCTGCGGGGTGCCGGGGCCGGCTTCGGCTCGGCTCCCGGCGCCTTCCGTGCGGGATGTCTTCTTCCGAACCGTGTCAGCAGTGTTGACGCACCTTGTGAAACAAGTCAATAGTGTTTGTAACTTTGACTCCCAGGATGAGCGGACCGGTGGCCCGAGGGGCCCTACCACCCGAGGAGGTGCAGGCCATGGGCCGCTACAGCCGACTGCGCGAGATCCGCCGGATGGATCCCGTCGGTGACTGCGCCGAGATACTCCGGCTGATGTCCCGGTACGAATTCCCGTGGGACTACCGGCAGGGCATCAGCGTCGCCTTCCTGCGCGACTACGGCGTCCCCAGGATCTCCGTGCTGCTCGACCGCACGCAGGAGTTCGAGCGCAACGGCCAGAAGCGCTACGACGACACCGTCCTGTTCGGGTACGAGATGGCGGCGGACGGCTTCGACTCGGAGCGCCCGGGCCGCGGCCCGCCATCTCAACCGGATCCACGGCAGGTACCGCATCCCGAACGAGGACTATCTCTATGTGCTGGCGACCACGGTCGTGGGCCCCAAACGCTGGATCGACCGGTTCGGATGGCGGCCCCTGTGCGCACAGGAGACGGGAGCGCTGGCCGAGGCGGGACGGCGGATGGCCGCCATGATGGGCGTCGAGGGCGCCCCCGGCACGTACGAGGGCTTCGAGGAGCTGCTCGACTCCTACGAGGGCCGGATGTTCGCCTACGACCCCGCGAACCGCCGGGTCGCCAACGCCACCTTCCGGGTCATGGCCGCCTGGTACCCGGCCCCGCTGCGCCCGCTGGCGGCCAGGTTCTCGCTGGCCCTGCTGGACGAGCCCTTACTGGCAGCGCTGGGTTTTCCGGCCCAGCCCCGGTGGGCGCGTGCGGCGGCCGCACGCCTGGTGCGGGCCCGGTCGCGCGGGGTACGGCTGCTGCCCGCCCGGCCCCGGTGGCTGCCCTCCAGACCCCGGCCGCGCAGTTACCCCTTCGGATACCGGCTCGACGACCTCGGCCCGCACTGGGCGCGGAGCCGCCCACTGGAACCCCTGCCCATGGAGAAGACATGACGACCGGGACGGACCGTGCGGTGCACGGCATCAAGGACATCCGCGCCGCGGTGGCGCGGGCCGGGGACGCCGGCCGGAGCTGGGCCGCGTCCGGGTGGCGGGAGCGTCGCGCCGCACTGCTGCGGTGGAAGCGTGAACTGGCCCGCCGTGCCGACGAGTTCGCCGAGGTGATCGCCGCCGAGACCGGGAAGCCTGTGCACGACGCCCGCTCGGAAGTGCTGCTGACACTCGTCCATCTCGACTGGGCGGCGCGCAACGCCCGCCGGGTGCTGGGACGGCGGCGGGTTCCGTCCGGACTGCTGTCGGTCCATCAGGGGGCGTCGCTGGCCTACCGCCCGCTCGGGGTGATCGGCATCATCGGGCCCTGGAACTACCCGCTCTACACACCGATGGGCTCGATCGGTTACGCCCTCGCGGCAGGCAACGGTGTGGTGTTCAAGCCGTCCGAACTCACACCGGGCACGGGGGTCCTCCTCGCCCGCAGCTTCGGGGAGGCCGTACCGGACCACGCGGATCTGCTGCAGACGGTCACCGGCCCGGGGTCCACCGGAGCCGCCCTGGCCGGAGCGGAGGGGCCGACCGGCCTCGACAAGATCGCTTTCACGGGCTCGCCGGGCACCGCCCGCAAGGTGGCGGCGGCCTGTGCGGCCACGCTCACACCGCTGCTCGCCGAGTGCGGGGGCAAGGACGCGGTACTGGTCGCGGCGGACGCCGATCTGGACGCGGCGGCCGACGCGATCGTGTGGGGTGCGATGGGCAACGCCGGCCAGACCTGCGCCGGCGTGGAGCGGGTGTACGCGGTGGCCTCCGTGCACGAGGCCCTGTGCGCACGCGTCGTGAGCCGGGCGCGGGCGCTGACGCCGGGTGACTCCTACGGTCCGCTCACCCTGCCGTCCCAGCTCGGCGTGGTGGAACGCCATGTGAAGCAGGCCCTGGCGGACGGCGGTACGGCCGGACTGGGCGGACCCGACGCCCTGCGTGGCCGCCTGCTCGGACCGGTGGTGCTGTCGGGTGTGCCGGAGGATTCACCGGCCGTGACGGAGGAGACCTTCGGCCCGGTGGTCGTGGTGAACCCGGTGCGGGACATGGACGAGGCGGTGGAGCGGGCCAACGCGTCGGCGTACTCGCTGGGCGCCGCCGTGTTCACCCGCTCCCGGGCTGCCGGACTCGCCGTGGCCCAGCGCCTCGGTTCCGGCGCCGTGTCGGTGAACTCGGTGCTCGGCTTCGCCGCGATCCCCTCCCTGCCGTTCGGGGGCGCCGGCGAGTCGGGGTACGGGCGGATCCACGGCGAGGAGGGGCTGCGGGCCTTCGCCGCGCCGCACTCGGTCACCGTACGGCGGTTCGCACCGGTGGTGGACCTGACGTCGTTCTCGACGCCGCGGGAGAAGGTCGCCCGTGCGGTCGAGCTGGGCAGGAGGCTGCACGCCCGGTTCTGAGGACGCTCACCCGGCGCTGAGCAGCGGCACCAGATAGCCCCGGGCGAAGGCGCGCACCTGCTCGTCGTCGTCCAGCTCGAAGCAGCTCACCGGATTGAGGAGGAAGGAGACGGTGATCCGCACCATCAGTTCGGCGACCGGCGTCGGGTCCGTCTCCGGCCTTCCCTCGGCACGCTGGGCATGCCGGAGCCGGTCGGCGAGATATCCGCGCATCGCGAGGAAGGCGGGGCCGCTCTCCAGGGTGAGGAAGGGGAGCATGATCTCCGGCTCCAGCCTCAGCAGCCCGCCCACCAGCGGATGTCCACGAATGTGCTTGAGGACGGCCACGAAACCTGCGACGAGCCGGTCCTCCATGGTCGGCAGCGCGGCCACCGCCTCGTCCACGTCCACGACGAATCTGCGGTACTCCCGCAGCAGGCAGGCGGAGACCAGACTGTCCTTGTTGCCGATACGGCGGTAGACGGTGACCCGCGACACCTTGGCGCGCTTGGCCACGTCGTCGACGGTCGAGCGGCGCAGCCCGAAGGTCATGAACTGCTCACGCGCCGCGTCCAGGATCTGTTCGCTCAGCGCATCGGACGGCGGCGTCTCGCCGAACGCCCTGGCCAGCAGTGTCTCGTCGGTACCCGGTGCCCCCATGAGCCCTCCCCGTCCGTTGTCATCACCCCACCATATCGACAACGCAACGGTGTTACTCAGCCCGCCTCTTTGTAACCTCCTTTCCGGAAGGCCTCATCGGACGACGTGCCTCCGCCCCGGGGCGGGCACGCAGGGCGCCGCTGGGCGCTCAGCAACCGAAGTCGCACACCGTGGCGTCGATGCCGCGACGCGCCGGCCGGCCGGTCGGC
>NZ_DATMVN010000051.1:0-4124 GCF_035563135.1 Streptomyces sp. | reverse complement strand
GCCCTGGCCGACCGCGCGGGCCTTCCAGGCGCCGTTGCGCAGGTAGATCTCGATGACCACCAGCGCCGTCTCGCTGCCCAGCTGCGGCGGGGTGAAGGTGGCGAGCGCGCTGCCGTCGTCCGCGTTGCGCACGGTGGCGGTGGGCTCGACGCCCTGGAAGGTCTGGCCCGCGGCGTCGGGGCTCGCTGTGACCACGATCTTCTCGACGCCCGGGGGGACCGCCGTGGTGTCCACCACGATCGCGTCGGGGGCGGACCCGCCGCCCGAGCGGTAGGTCACGCCGGGGCCCGAGGGCTGGTTGTAGAAGATGAAGTCGTCGTCGGAGCGCACCTTGCCGTCGGAGGTGAGCAGCAGGCCCGAGACGTCGAGCCGCACGGGGGCGGCGACGTCCACCGCCACGCGGGCGGCGGAGAGAGGGATGTTCGAGCCGGGGGTCATTGCGGTCATGCACGGGGTAACGAACGACCCGGCTTTGCCGTTCCCTTACCTTCGCGGCCTTGCCCCGTACGGCTCAGCGCCCGCCCCGGGCCCGGTCCTTTGCGGCGGGGCGCCGGTCCTCACCGGGGCGCGGGCCCGGAGCTCCGCGGGCGGACCACGTCGAAGACGTTCTTCTGGAGGCCGTTGGCGTAGGTCTCGTGCTCGACGAGCTCCAGCTTCTGGGTGTCCTTGTCCGTGGTGCTGAAGAGCCGCTTGCCCGCCCCGAGGAGGAGGGGGAAGACCAGCAGGTGGTAGCGGTCGATGAGGCCGGCGTCCGAGAGGTTCTGGTTGAGGGTGGCGCTGCCGTGGACGATGACCGGGCCGCCCTCCGTCTCCTTCAGTGCCGCGACGTCGTCGAGCGAGCGCAGGACGGTGGTCCCGCCCCAGCCCGGCACCAGGTCGTCGTCGTGAAGGGTGGTGGAGACGACGTACTTCGGCATCAGCCGGTAGCCGGCGAAGTCCTCCATGCCGGGCCACACCTGGCTGAAGGCCTCGTAGCTGGTGCGGCCCAGGAGCATCGCGGTGGCCTCCTGCTGCTCCCGGTCCTTGATCTCGAACGCCTCGGGGAGGAACGCGACCTCCTTGAAGGTCCACCCGGAGTTCCGGTAGCCGGGCTCACCGCCCGGGGCCTCCATGACGCCGTCGAGAGAGATGAAGGCGGTGCTGATCAGTGTGCGCATCGAAGGGTCCTCGTGTCCTCGGTCCGGGTCCTGCGGAGTCGGCCGGTGCGTGCCGCGACCGCTCCTGCGGCCGCGCCGCACCACCCGTATCCATGACCGCCGACGCCGGGCAGACTCATCGGCCGCGGCGGCCCCCGGCCGGGGCCGGGCTCAGTAGGGCCAGATCGGCGGGTCCGTGACGAAGTGGCCGCCGAGGTGGGCGTGGTCGGGGTTCTGCGGGTCCAGCTCGCCGTGTTCGGCGACGAGCTTCTCCGCGTACTGCTCGGAGTCGTCCTGCGGGTCGTAGCCGAGGGAGCGGGCCGTCGTCAGGTCCCACCACAGCCGGGTGTTGTCGGAGGAGCCGTAGACCACGGTGTGCCCGACCCCCTCGGCGGTGAGGGCCGCGTGGAAGAGGCGTGCTCCGTCGCCGGGGCTCATCCAGACGGACAGCATCCGCACCGACGTCGGCTCCATGAAGCAGGAGCCGATGCGCACGGAGACGGTCTCCACGCCGTGCTTGTCCCAGTAGAACTGGGCGAGGTCCTCGCCGAAGGACTTCGACAGGCCGTAGAAGGTGTCGGGGCGGCGGGGGGTCTCGACCGGGATCAGCGGGTCCCCGTCGAGCGGGCGCGGGGTGTAGCCGACGGCGTGGTTGGAGGAGGCGAACACGATGCGCTTCACACCCTCCTCGCGTGCCGCCTCGTAGAGGTTGTACGTGCCCTCGATGTTCGAGCGCAGGATCTTGTCGAAGGAGGACTCCAGGGAGATGCCCGCCAGATGGATGACCGCGTCGACCCCCCGTACGGCTTCGCGCAGCGCGGCCCTGTCACCGAGGTCGGCGGTGATCGCGTCGGGTTCGCCCTCGATGGGGGTGACGTCGAAGAGCCGGAGGTCGTAGCCGTACGCGGGGAGGAGTCCCCGCATCAGGGTGCCGAGGCCGCCGGCGGCGCCGGTGAGAAGGACGGTGCGGGGAGCTGGCATACGGGGATCTCCTCGGTGCGGGCGCGGGGCCGGGCGCGGTGTGCGCGGACGGTTGCGATGCTGTGCTGCGTGGGACCGGACGTACGGACAGCAAGGTACGCGGGGCACGCAGATGTCACGCAGCCGCCCGCTACCTCAAAACCATGGACGGCATTCACATGCGTGGACACGCTAGGAACTTGTGGCGGACCGCGTCAAGTGTCGCCCGGAGGCGGCCGGTTCGGCCGGGGCCGGGCGTGCGCGTCTTGACCGGCGCCGCGCGGCTGCCTTAGCGTGGCGGCGTTCAGAAATATGGACACCGATCATAATTGTGCACGCCTGAATCTGCTCAGGGAGCGCCCGTGACCTCAGCCCCCCTTGCCGCCCGACTCACCGATGTCGCCGGGCCGCTCTTCTTCCCCGTCACCGCCTACGGGCCGGACGGCGCCGTCGATCCCGACGTCTTCCGCGCGCACGTGCGCAAGGGCGTCGACGCCGGTGCCGCGGCCGTCTTCGCCTGCTGCGGCACCGGCGAGTTCCACGCGCTGGCCCCGGAGGAGTTCCGGCTCGTCGTGCAGGCGGCCGTCGAGGAGACCGCAGGGCAGGTGCCCGTCGTCGCGGGCGCCGGCTACGGCACGGCGCTCGCGATCCAGTACGCGAAGCTCGCCGAGGAGGCGGGGGCGGACGGGCTCCTCGCCATGCCGCCCTACCTCGTCGTCGCCGGCCAGGAGGGGCTGCTGGCCCACTACACCGCCCTCGCCGCCGCCACCTCCCTGGAGACGGTCGTCTACCAGCGGGACAACGCGGTCTTCACCCCGCAGACCGTCGTCGCCCTGGCCAGGACCCCCGGGATCATCGGTCTCAAGGACGGCTACGGCGACCTCGACCTGATGCAGCGCATCGTCAGCGCCGTGCGCACCGGCCTGCCCGGCGAGGACTTCCTCTACTTCAACGGGCTGCCCACCGCCGAACTCACCGGGCCCGCCTACCGGGGTGTCGGCGTCACGCTCTACTCCTCCGCCGTCTTCGCCTTCGCCCCCGACATCGCCCTCGCCTTCTACCGGGCGCTGGAGTCGGGCGACGAGGGCCTGGTGAACACACTGCTCGACGGCTTCTACCGGCCGCTCGTCGAACTGCGGGCCAAGGGCCGCGGTTACGCGGTGTCGCTGGTGAAGGCGGCCGTCCGGCTGGAGGGCCTGGACGTCGGCCCGGTGCGCACCCCGCTCACCGAGCCCCCGGCCGCGCACATCGAGGAGCTGGCCTCGGTCATCGCGAACGGCCGGGCGCTGCTGGAGAAGCACCGCGCGGGGGAGGCGAAGTGAGGGCCTCCGCCTTCCTGTACCCCTGGGACGTCGTGGGGGACCCGGACGCCGCCTCCCGCCTCGCCGGCCTCGGCGTCCAGCAGGTGACGCTCGCCTCCGCCTACCACTCCACCCGGGCCCTGACCCCGCGCCACCCCGGCCGCCGCATCGTCACCGCCGAACACGCGGCGGTGCTCTACCCCCCGGACGCCACGCGCTGGACGGGGCGCGGACTGCGCCCCTACGCGCAGTCCTGGGTGGCGGGGGAGGACCCGTACGCCGAGGCGGCCGGAGCCCTGGCGGACGTCGGGCTCCAGGTGCACTCCTGGGTGGTACTCGCCCACAACTCCCGCCTGGGCGCCGAGCATCCGGACACCTCCGTGGTCAACGCCTACGGCGACCGCTACCCCTGGGCGCCGTGCATCGCGCAGCCCGCCGTCCACGCGTACCTGGTGGACCTCGCGGCGGAGGCGGCCGTACGCCCGGGGGCGGCGGGCACCGAGCTGGAGTCGTGCGGCTGGTACGGCTTCGCCCATCTGCACGCCCACGACAAGGTCTCCGGGGTCGCCCTCGGGGACGCGGCGCAGTATCTGATGTCCCTCTGCTTCTGCGCCGGCTGCGAGGCCGGTTACGCCTCCGTGGGGCTCGCCGCCGGGGAACTGCGCGCCGCCGTACGCCGTGCCCTGGAACCGGTCTGGGCCGGATCCGGCCCCGGCGGGCAGGGCTG
>NZ_DATMVN010000050.1:0-9219 GCF_035563135.1 Streptomyces sp. | reverse complement strand
AGTCGAGCTGGAAATGGAGAGGACGGCGACGACATGAGTGACGCGACCGAGGCGAACGAGCCCGTGGAGCCGACCGGTTCGGACGAGGGCGGCGGTGCGGGCGGGCGTCGCGTGCGGGTCGTGCTCGTCGACGACCACCGGATGTTCCGCACCGGGGTCCAGGCCGAGATCGGCCGCACCGAGGAGACCGGGGTCGAGGTCGTCGGCGAGGCCGCCGACGTCGACCAGGCGGTCACCGTGATCACCGCGACCCGCCCCGAGGTCGTCCTCCTCGACGTCCACCTCCCGGGAGGCGGCGGTGTCGAGGTGCTGCGGCGCTGCGCCCCGATGATGGGCGCGGTCGAGAACCCGGTGCGCTTCCTGGCGCTGTCCGTCTCGGACGCCGCCGAGGACGTCATCGGCGTCATCCGCGGCGGCGCCCGCGGTTACGTCACCAAGACCATCACCGGCACCGACCTGGTCGACTCCGTCTTCCGGGTCCAGGACGGCGACGCGGTGTTCTCGCCGCGGCTGGCCGGGTTCGTCCTGGACGCCTTCGCCTCGACGGACGCCCCGCCGGTCGACGAGGACCTGGACCGGCTGACGCAGCGCGAGCGTGAGGTGCTGCGGCTGATCGCCCGGGGATACGCGTACAAGGAGATCGCCAAGCAGCTTTTCATCTCGGTGAAGACGGTCGAGTCCCATGTCTCGGCCGTGCTGCGTAAGCTCCAGCTCTCCAACCGGCACGAGCTGACGCGGTGGGCGACGGCGCGACGGCTGGTCTGAGCCCCGGGTAGGCGCGTACACGATCACACCGTTAGCCTGTGCGCGACGAGAGGAGGACGGCATGCTGCTGGGTTTCCGCACGGCGAATGTCCGGTCACTGCGTGACGAGCAGGAACTGTCCTTCGTCGTACCGGCCGGCGAGGAATCCGACGTCGCGCGCACGGTCGAGCTCTCCGACGGAAAGCATCTCCAGGTTTATCCGCTGCTGGGTATCTTCGGCGCAAATGCGTCGGGCAAGTCCAACGTGATCTTCGCCCTGAAGAAGATGCGAGAAGCCGTACTCAGCTCGTACGGAGAGTGGACGTCGTACCAGGGGATCCCGCGCGACGTGTTCGCTCTGGACCCCAAGGCCGGAGATGAAAGCTCCTTCTACGAAGCCGACTTCGTCTTCGATGACGGAGTCCGCTGGACCTACGGGTTCGAACTGGGCGCGCAGCGCGTGGAGTCCGAGTGGCTGCATGCCTACCCCAAGGGCCGTCGGCAGGTGTGGTTCGACCGTGACGCGGGCCGGGAGAAGGTCTTCGACTTCCCTGGCGACCGGGTCCAGGACCGTGCCCTGCTGGCTCGGATGACTCGACCGGACGCGCTCCTGCTGTCCCGGGCGGCCAACGACAACCATCAGCAGCTCACGCGCATTTTCAACTGGTTCAAGCGAAACCTCTGGGACATCACTCCGGAGACCGAAATCGCGCAGCGCGAGGCGTTCACCGCCCGCCGACTGCTGGACGAGCGGTCCAGGGAGCGGATCGAGGAGTTGCTGCGTGTCGCGGATCTCGGCATCAGTGGGGCCGAGGTGGAACAGAGGCCGGGCCAGTCGCCGGTGGTCAGGCTTCTGCACGGGGGCGGAAGTGAAACGCCCGTACCGTTCGACTGGAAGCGCGAGTCGTTCGGCACGCGCTCCTGGTTCGCCCTCATCGGCCCGCTCCTGCTCGCTCTCGACGAGGGCGCGGTGCTGCTGATCGATGAACTGGACGCCAGCCTGCACCCGCGTTTCGCGGCGGAGGTCGTACGGCTCTTCCAGGCGCCATGGGCCAACACCAAGGGCGCCCAGCTCGTCTTCACCTCCCACGACCCCTCGTTGCTGAGCGCGCCCAGGGGCGGCCGGCAGCTGGAACCGGGTCAGATCTGGCTCACCCAGAAGGACCGGGACGGGGCCACGGAGATCTACCCGCTGAGCGATGTGGAACCGGGTGAGGACGAGGACCTCACGGACTCCTACCTCGCGGGGGCCTTCGGGGGTGTGCCGAAACTGTCGGCGGGGCAGATCGGGCGGAAACTTCTGGCAGTACGGGCTGGGGAGGCTGAGGGTTCCTGATGGCGAGGGACAGGGGGAGGGACACTCCGGGCCGTAAGAAGAAGACACCGCCGGAGCTGCGCCCGCGCGAGGTCTACGTCCTCACGGAGGGCGAGGTCACCGAGCCCGGCTTCATCGAGTACGTACGGGACCACGGCACGCCCAAGGAGCCAGGGCAGAGTGTCGAGATCCTCTTCAAGAACCTCACCGCACCGACGAAGCGTCGCAAGCCGCTGCCGCTGGTGGAGGAGGCCATCCCCTTCGTGACCTCGGCGGAGAAGGCTGCGAGGAAGGCCGGTCTGGAGGAGACCGACTGGAACTGGCCACAGGTCTGGTGCCTCTTCGACCGTGACCGGCACGAGGACATTCCCACCGCCTTCTCCAGGGCGAAGAGGGCCGGCGTACGGATCGCCTACTCACATCCCTGCTTCGAGCTGTGGCGGCTGTTCCACTACCAGAACTACACGAGCACCTTCGGGGGCGTCTGCGACAGCGCCGCCGACCGCCTCAAGCAGCAGCCCGGCTTCACGCAGACCTACGGTCCGACCATCCGCAGCGTCTCCCCGGAGACGGCGAAGCGTGTGATGCCGGAGCAGCTCCGGGGCCGGTACGAGAAGGCCCGGAAGTTCGCGGAACAGCGGAACGCGGCACACGCCGGGCGTACGGACCAGAACCGGTGGGATCCGTATACCGACGTGTATCGCTTCGTGGAGGAAGGGCTCGGCGTCCGCGAGTACTGACCGGATGCGAACGGTCTTTCCTGCCCTCTTCTCCGTCGTAGGCTTCCCGGTGGATCTCGACGAAACCGTAGGACGCAGAGGGAGTGCCGTACGTGGCCAAGCTCACGCTCGCGCAGTTGGAACGCCATCTTTTCGCCGCGGCGGACATCCTGCGCGGCACGATGGATGCGGCGGAGTACCGCGACTTCATCTTCGTGCTGCTCTTCCTCAAACGGGTGAACGACGAGTTCGAGGCCGCGCGGGACGCGATCGAGGCGGAGGCTCTGGCTGCCGGTTCCTCACCTGAGGAAGCTCGGGAGGAGACCGAGACCTACCAGAACTACCGGCTGCGCGGTGTCCTGTACGTCCCGGAGGAGGCCCGCTGGGAGCGGCTGGCCGGGGCGGTGGACGATGTGGCGACGCAGTATCTGCAGCCGGCGCTCGACAAGCTGGAGTCCCAGCAGGGCAACAGCGAGCTGCGGGGCCTGTTCAGCCACGTCAACTTCAACCGCATCGGCGGCGGTGCCGGACAGGGATCCTCGGCGGCGAAGCTCGCGGACAAGCGGCTGTCCGCGCTCGTGGAGCACTTCGGGTCGATCCGGCTGCGCGGTGAGGACTTCGAGTTCCCTGACATGATCGGTGCCGCCTACGAGTACCTGATCAAGGACTTCGCGGACTCGGCGGGCAGCAAGGGCGGCGAGTTCTACACCCCGCGTGCGGTGGTCCGGATGATGGTCGAGCTGGCCCGCCCGACGGCCGGCATGCGGATCTACGACCCGTGCGTGGGCTCCGGCGGAATGTTGATCCACGCCAAGGAGTACATCGACGAGCACGGCGGTGACTCCGGTGACCTGCTGCTGGCCGGCCAGGACGCCAACAGCGGCTCCTGGGTCATGGCGACCATGAACATGCTCTTCCATGGGACCAAGCACTTCTCCCTGAAGACGGGGGACACCCTCACCAACCCGCTGCATCAGGGCGGCGAGTTCGACCTGGTGCTGAGCAACCCGCCGTTCTCCATGGACTACAAGCAGGACCAGGTGCCGCACCTGAAGGAGCGGATGCCGTACGGGGAGTCGCCCGAGAAGGGCAAGGCCGACCTGATGTTCCTCCAGCACATGCTGCACATGGTGCAGGGGCGCGGTGGTTCGGTCTTCACGGTCATGCCCCATGGCGTTCTGTTCCGGGGCGGCGGCGAGCAGAAGATCCGTACGAAGCTGCTGGACGCGCAAATGATCGAAGCGGTCATCGGCCTGGCCCCGAATCTGTTCTACGGAACCGGGATCCCGGCCTGTGTGATCGTTCTGCGGGCCCCGGGGCAGCGGCCGAAGGCGCAGCGGGACAAGGTCCTCTTCATCAACGCCGACCGCGAGTTCCACGCGGTACGGGCGCAGAGCGTGCTTCTGCCGGAGCATGTGGAGAAGATCGTCTCGACGTTCCACGCCTACGCAGACGTCGATGGCTTCGCCAGGGTCGTCGACCGGAGCGAGCTGGCGGAGAACGCGGACAACCTCAACATCCGCCGGTACGTCGACAACACCCCGCCGCCGGAGCCGCAGGACGTACGGGCTCACCTGGTGGGTGGGGTGCCCGTCGCCGAGATCGAGGCGAAGAAACCGCTGCTGGACGCGTACGGGGTGCAGGCACTGGACCTGTTCGCGGCGCGCGAGGGCGATCCGGAGTACGTGGACTTCCTGCCGGAGGGCGAGCGGCCGGACGCGGCGAAGCTGACCGAGCTCGCGGGTGTGCGGGAGGCGGTGCTCTGGAAGGCGTTCGAGGAGTGGTGGCAGTCCGAGGCCGGCCAGATCACGGCTTTGACGCCGCTGGACGGCGACGACCGCACGGAGGGCGAACGCAAGGCGCAGATCGCCCGGCTGCGTGCCGACCTGATCGACTCCTTCCGGACACGGCTGCTCGAAGTCGGACTGCTGGACCGGTACGCGCTGGCGGGTGCGGTCGCAGGGTGGTGGCACGACGCGAAATACGACCTGGCCGCGCTCTCCGTGAACGGGTTCGGCGGGGTGATCGACGGCTGGATCGACATGGTCACCACGATGCTCGCGCCCGAACCGGACCCGAGCACGGGCGGCAGCCGCAAGCGCTCGGCGGCGGAACGGCGCCAGGCCTACGCCCACAAGGTGGTCGCCGCGATCGCACCGGACTTCCTGGAGGAGCTGGCGGCGGCGGACCGGGTGAAGGCAGACCTGGACGCCCAGGTGAAGGCGGCCCTGGACGCGGAGGCCGCACTGGCCGAGGCGAAGGCGGCGGCCGAGGCGGGTGACGAGGACGCGGAGATCGACCCGGAGCTGGCAAAGGCGGTGCTCGCGCCGAAGGTCTTGGCCAAGCTGAAGCGGGACCGGACGGCGGCGGGTAAGGCGGTCACGGAGCTGGAGGACGACTTCTGGCCGATCGCGGCGGGGCAGAAGCCGAAGGCGAAGAGGGTTGTTGTTACAGCTGAGACGGTGGCGGTAGAGGCGGACGTGCAGGGGTCGTTGCTGGACGAGCTAGTGGGGGAGGTCCGGGCGGGGGCCCCGGGTGAGGAGAAGTTGCCTCGACTCACACGTGTGCGGCGGGGGCTGACAGCTGACGCCGAGAGGGACGCGGTGCTGGGGGTGCTGCGGGAGGACATCGTTCGGAAGCTTGGCGGCCATGTGGTGAGTTTGCGCCGTGAGTTGGTGGCATCGTTCCATGAGTGGGTGGGCAAGTACGAGGTATCGCTTCGAGACATCGAAACGCGACGTGGTGAAGCTGCCGAGTTCCTGAACAGCATGTTGAGGGAGCTGGGCTATGCAAAGTGAAATGACTGGCTGGGCTCCGCTTTCCTGCTTCCTGCAGCGCATTGAGGCCGGATGGAGTCCGACTTGTGAGTCACAGTCGCCTGGTTCGGAGGAGTGGGGTGTGCTGAGCGTGGGCGCCATCACTTCAGGAGAATTTAGGCCTGAACGCGCAAAGCGACTCCCTGCGGATGTCGCACCTCGCCCGGCGTTGGAGGTGAGGCCTCAAGATGTACTGATCGCGAGGGCAAATGGTTCTCGAAGGTTGGTGGGGGTGGGATGCGTGGTGCCTGAAACGCGTCGAAAATTGATGCTGCCCGACTTGATCTATCGGCTCGTACCGGATCCGACGAAGCTTGACGCAGATTTCTTGGGTATAGTTGTCCGGTCCCCCTATTTCCGCAGGCAGATCGAAGCGTCGATGCGCAGCACAAGCGGACAGTTCAAGATTTCGAAAGCGGATATTCAGGGATTTCTGATCCCCAAGTTTTCTTTGTCTGCGCAACGCCGGATTGTTGCTCTGCTTGATTCCGTGAACCCCCTCGAGCGCTCCATCGTTGCGTCCATCGCGAAGATCCGTGATGTGCGCTCCGGTTTGTTGCTTTCTTTCATTGCGTCCGTGGGGCATGAAAAGCCTAGGGAGGCATGGGTTCGTGTGCCACTCCGGGAGGTCGTTCCATCTATCGACTATGGCGTATCCGATGCGCTGGTCAAGGAGCCTACGGGCATTCCGGTTCTCCGGATGAACAATATTCGCGAGGGGCGTGTGGAAGTCACAGACCTTCGTTTCAGCCCGGCCCCCGTTTCGGAAAGGCTGATGCTCCGTCGTGGAGACGTATTGTTCAATCGAACCAACAGTATCGAGCACGTCGGAAAATCTGCGGTATGGGAAAATGAACTACCGAGAGCGACGTTTGCTTCCTACTTGGTACGCTTGAACCCGGACCTTGGTCGGATCACCCCTGAATATCTGGCGGAGTGGTTGCGGCACCCGCTGATCAGACAGCGGGTGAAAGCCATTTCGACCGTTGCGGTCCAACAGGTCAACGTTAACCCGACCCGGCTCCGTGAACTTGAGATCGACCTTCCAGTCGATCTTGAACAGCAACGCACGATCGTGCAGTCTCTCGCAGCATGTGATGACAGAGTTCGCCGTGAGGAAAGCGAGCTTGCGAAGCTCCGTCAGATGAGGGCTGGGATCGTGGACGACTTGCTGGCGGGCGGGTGGCCCAGCGCGCGAGGACTCGTGCTTCCACCTCCGAGTGACTTCGCTCCGCACTGACCCGTACGAGGCTCGGCGGGCGTAGCGTGGTCGGCAAATCCTGCTCCTAGGAGTGGTCATGCAGTTCCACGAAGAATCCAGCATCGGGGACCGCATCGCGCGGTTGCGGTTGCGGCGGAAGTTGACGCAGGAGGGGCTTGCCGAACGGGCGGGTCTCTCCATCGACATCGTGAGGAAGCTTGAGCAAGGCGTGCGGGAAACCGCTCGTCTGACCACGCTCAACGCGCTCGCCAGTGCCCTTGATGTGGAGCCGTCGCTCCTCGTCGGACAGCCGACGAACTTCGAAGTGCGGGACGAGGGTGATCGTCCTTCCGTACTGGCTCTCCGGCAGGCCGTTTCCCCCGTATCCGACCTGCTCGGCGAGGAGTCGGACACCGAAGAGCCGCCCACCATCGCGGCGTTACAAGCCGCGCTGCGTTCCACTGAGGTCATCCGGCGCGAGGGACGCATGGGGGAGATTGGTTCTCTGCTGCCTCAGCTGATCCATGATGCGCGTGCTGCAACTCGCACATACGGCAGTGCCGAGGCCGCAGCTGCCCAGTCCGTTCTTGCGGAGGCGTACCAGGTTGCCGCCACGACCCTGACCGCACTAGGCAAGGAGGACGCGGCCTTCACCGCCCTTGAACGCGCAAGGGAAGCCGCTGCTAAGGGCGATGATCCCCACCTTGCGACTGTCGGCGTCTCCAGCCTTGCCTGGGTGCTCACCAAGCAGGGGCGGCTGGCCGATGCCGAAAGGATTGCTACGGCCACCGCCGAGCGTATCGAGCCCAACTTTCGTTCAGCGCCGGTAGAGCTGGCGCTCTGGGGAGTACTTCTACTCCGCGCCGCAACTGCTGCGGTCCGCCAGGGGAAGCGGGACACGGTTCGGGAGCTGCTGAATCTGACGAGTGCGGCGGCAGCCGGAATGGGTACCGACCGGCTGGACTACGCGACGCCCTTTGGGCCAACCAATGTGGGGGTAGCCAAGGTCAACTTCCTGGTGGAGATGGAAGAGTGCGCGGAAGCCCTGCGAGCAGCCAGGGCAGTGCCCGATCTGGCTTCGCTGCCTCCGACGTGGCGCGCGCGTTTCCACGTGGACCGGGCGCTTGCCTACGCCGGTCTGAACAAGGACGACGGTGCGCTTCAGGCGCTGCTCACCGCTGAGCGCACGGCTCCGGAGTGGATGCGCTACCACTCCACAAGTCGCCGTCTCGTCGCCGATCTCAGAGGCCGTGAGCGGCGTCGCAGTTCGGCTGTCACGGAGCTCGCGGACCGGCTGAACCTTGACGGGTAGGACGTCTTGTCCTATCCGGGCCACGCAGTGGCACAGTATGTCCCTGGCTGGGCGATCATCCCTTCTCTAGCGTTGCAGCGCCGTCGGACACGACGGACCCCCGCGACCGCTGACACGGCCCGGGGGCATGGCCAACCTGAGAAAGCAGGTCGACATGCCGCACTGTATCGCCCGCCTCATCGCGCTCACGCTGGGACTTCTGCTCCCGACGCAAGGCCGGCACCGGCACCTGGGGGAGGGAGCGCCCGTGGCCGCGTCCCCGCAGACCCCTGCGCCCCGCGCTGTTTCTCTCCTCCGAGGCGAGGACTCCCCGCTCGTCCGCCCGTACCTCCTGGCCCCGGACGAGTTCCGGCTCCAGCGTCAGCGTCGCCGGGCCCTGTGGCTCGCCACCCACGGCATCGATACCGGACCCCGCCGCATCCACGGCGTGAAGGTCGCTGCCTGATGGACGACATCCGCATGCGGCGGCTCCTTCCCTGGGCCGGCACGGACGGCAAGCCCTGTTTTCTCTCCGCCGACGGGAGCGGCGGGTACGTCTCGCGTCTCGCCGACGACGTGGAGGCCGTGCAGCTGGACATAGGAGCACAGCTGGTCGGCCACGCCCAGGCCCTCCTCGACGACCCGAAGGCTCACCCGGGTGAGCTCCGTTTCCTCTCGTCCCGGTTGACCGAGGCCCTGTGTGACGCGCTTCGTATCGCCGAGAGCAGGGGCGGCCGACTCCCCGGCGGTCGCGATGAGGGAACGTACTCCTCGGCGACGTAAACCATGTCGTACAACCGCAAAGCCCCCTGGCCGCCGCCGGGGGCTTTGCGCGACCCCGGACACCCCATGATCTCCTGTCGCACAATGGTCCGACGGGACGGCAGGCGCGGTGGTACGACGAGGGGCGCGGGCGAATGGCGGCGGTGGGGCGGATGCGGAATGCGGCGGAACTCGAAGAGGCCGAGCGGCCGTTCCTCAAGCAGCTCAAGGCGATGCGCTGGCAGCACGTCAGTGGGCCGGACCTCGCCGATGACGAGCGCAGGTCACTCAGCCACACACTGCTGACCAAGCGCCTCAGCACCGCCGTGCGCCGGCTCAACCGGCTGTCGACCGGTGAGCCATGGATGGAC
>NZ_DATMVN010000049.1:0-2913 GCF_035563135.1 Streptomyces sp. | reverse complement strand
GGGTCGCGATCGTCCTCTTCTCCAGCTGGAAGCCGTCACGCGGTCCGACCTCGTTGATCTCGACGCGCGGCGGGAGCGCGAAGGGCAGCGAGCCAGGCTGGCCGAGGTAGGCGGCCTTGTGGTCGGTCGTGAGTGCCATGTCAGATCACACCTTCGGTGGTCAGGCGGTCGAGGTCGGTGGCGCTGAGCCCGAGTTCCTCGTAGACCTCGGCGTTGTGGTCACCCATGGATGGACCCGTGGTCCGGACCTCGCCCGGGGTGGCGGAGAGCTTGGGGACGATCCCCGGCAGGCGCAGCGACCCCAGTTTGGGGTGCTGCACCTCGACCAGCATGTCCCGCGCCTGGACGTGGGGGTCCGCGAAGACGTCGGACATGTTGTTCACCCGGGAGACGGGCACGCCCTTGTCGTCGCAGAGCCGCAGGATCTCCGCTGCGGTGTGCGTGGCGAACCACTCGGTGACGACCGCGTCGACCTCGGCACGGTTCTCCACGCGGAGCCGGTTGGTGCGGTACCGCGGGTCCGTGCTCATGTCCGTGCGCCCCATGACCTCGGCGAACCGGTCGAAGGTCCGGTCGGTGCTGGTGGACAGCACCAGCCACACCCCGTCAGCGGACGCGAACAGCCCCAGCGGAGCGGTGGCCGGCACCTCGTTACCGGTCCGCTCGCGGATCTGCCCGAGGCGGTCGTACTCGGTGACCATGCCCTCGAGGAAACGCAGCATCGACTCGTACAGGGCGACGTCGACCTCCTGACCCGAGCCGCCCTTCGCGTCGCGGTGGTACAGCGCCGCCACGGTGCCGAACGCGGCGAACGTCCCCGCCATGTAATCGACCAGGTTCATCGGCGGCAGCACCGGCGGGCGGTCCGGGAAGCCCGTGCTGTAGAGGTACCCACTGAAGGCCGTCGCGGGCGTCCCGAAACCGGCCATGCCGGCGTAGGGGCCGGTCTGGCCGTACCCACTGATCCGGGCCACGACGAGGTCGGGGTTGGCCTCTCGCAGGCGGTCCGCGGTCAGCCCCCACCGGTCCAGGGTCCCGGGGCGGAAGTTCTCCACCAGCACGTCGGTGGTCGCCAGCAGTCGGAGGAAGATCTGCTGCCCCTCGGGGTGGCGCAGATCGAGGGTGATGGCTCGCTTGTTGCGGGCCAGCGCGGCCCACAGCAGCCCCTCCTCACCGTCGGAGGGCGCCATGCCACGGGCGGGGTCGCCGGATCCCGGGAGTTCGACCTTGACGACGTCGGCGCCCATGTCGCCCAGCAGCGCTGCGGCGAAGGGCGCGGCGAACACGTTGCCGATGTCCAGGACGCGCACGCCGGCGAGCGGACCGAACGCCGTAGCCGGGGGCGCGGGATGAGTGGGGTCGGTCATGGGCCGGCCTTCCTGGAGACGGGCTGACGGACGGACGGAGCAAGAGAGCCGTTCATTATTTGGGAATCAACTCCCAAATGATGAGCACGCTCAGAACCCTAACTGCTGTCGGGCGCCTCAACAAGTGCCCCGTCGAAGTCGTCGTGACGAGGTCGACCCCGGCAACCGCCGCGCCTCGCTCGGCAGGCGCCGCCGTCGCACACGGCCGTTCGCTGCCTGCACCCTCCAGCGGTCGTCGCACTGGTGGGCAGAGTGTCATCGAGCGGGTGGGCTCGACTCGCACTACGGCGAGGGCGTGCTGTGGTCGGCCCGGCGGGCAGGGCTGACGTTGCGGTGCCGGTAGTCGGTGAAGCGCGCCCGCTCCGCAGCGAAGGTCACCAGCGCCTGCGCCCGATCAGTGAGCCGGACGCCCCTGGGCCACACCATGCGGACACCCACGCCTGGAACGGCTGG
Source organism: Streptomyces sp. (assembly GCF_035563135.1). GTDB lineage: Bacteria > Actinomycetota > Actinomycetes > Streptomycetales > Streptomycetaceae > Streptomyces. The sequence continues at coordinate 1,093 of NZ_DATMVN010000049.1, read as the reverse complement.
ATCGATGTCGAGCGCCGCAAGGGGCAGACCCTCGTAGGAGCAATCGACGGCCGGGCGCTGCACGATGACGGAGTAGCCGAGGCCGCGGGCGACGAGGGACCGGGTGAGTTCGAAGTCGGTGGTGCGCTGCACGACGCGCGGCGCCACTCCGGCCTGCTCGAACACCCGGAGCGTGTGCATGGCAGCCGGCGGCAGGTCGAGCAGGATCAGCGGCTCGTCCGCCAACTCGGCGAGGGACACCGACACCGCGTCGGCCAGCCGGTGGTCGGCAGGGAGCACGATGTAGGGCCGGACCGTGTACAGCAGCACCGACTCCAAGCCGTCCGGCAGGCCCATGTCATAGACGATCGCGAGGTCGAGACCCCCCGCCAGCAGCAACTCCGTGATCTCCGCCTGACTGCGGGCGACGACGTCCAGTTCCACCTTCGGGTGGTGCTCCGCCGTCCAGCGCACCAGGAGCGGCAGGATCGTGGGCGAGATGGTCACGTAGCACCCGAGCGTCAGCGGGCCGGACAACTCGGTGCCGGCACTCGCCGTTGCCAGTCGCAGCTCCTCCGCGTCCCGCAGGAGGATGACTGCCCGCTTCCTCAGGAAGACACCCGTGGGCGTCAGGCTGACGCCGTGGGCCTTGCGTCGCACGAGGAGCTGCGTGCGCAGGGCGCGCTCGAGCTCGGTGAGTGCCGAGGCGACCGCAGTCGGCGTGACCCGCAGCTTCGCGGCCGCGCCCGAGATGGATCCCGCCTCCGCCACGGCCACGAAGTAGTCCAGCTGGCGCAGCGTGTAGTCAGCCATCCCTATCCCACCCTTAGTTCGGTTACAGGCAAGAGTTATGAACTTTACCTGAGCTGGTGATCGGGGCCACACTGACTCCACCGCACAGACGCCGATGAAGGGGGCTCTCGAGGATGACCGTGCAGACCAGTGACGTCCGGCCCGTCCCCACCGCCGAGTGGGTCACCATCCCCGACCTCTACGACGACCCGTACCCGCTCTTCCAGCGGCTGCGGGCGGAGGCCCCGGTGCACTGGGTGCCGGCGGTCGGCCGCTACCTGGTGGTGGGCTACGAGGCCTGCCACGAGATCGAACTGGACGC
>NZ_DATMVN010000048.1:0-2502 GCF_035563135.1 Streptomyces sp. | reverse complement strand
GCTGCCGCTGGCCGGGCTGGCGGCCGTGCCGACCGGGCTCCTGCAGCGCCGGCTGCAGTTCCGGGCCATGTCCGTCGTCGACGTCCTCGCGGCCGGCCCAGGGGCCATGGGAGTGAGCGTCCTGCTCGCCGCCCTGGGCTTCGGGGCGTGGTCCATCGTGTGGGGAGCCGTGGCCAGCGCCGCGATCACCGCTGTGGGATACGCCGTCATGGCTCGTCCTGCCCTGCGACCGCTCGGCATCGGCGCGATGGGGCGCGAGGTCCGACCCCTCCTCATGTTCGGCAGCGGCTACTCGCTCTCGCAGCTCGGCAACTGGACGGCGCTCAACGCCGACAACGTGATCACGGCGAACCTGCTCGGCACGTACGCGCTCGGCATCTACGGCCGGGCTTACCAGCTGCTCGCCCAGCCGGCCAACCTGATCGGGGGCGCTGTCGACAAGGTCCTCTTCCCCGCCATGTCGAAGGTGCAGGACGACGGTGACCGGCTCCGGACGGCGTTCCTGCGCGCCAGCTCGCTGGTCGCCCTGGTGGGTGTGCCGATGAGCGCGATCCTGTTCGTGCTCGCGCCCGAGGTGGTCAGGGTGCTGCTCGGGGACGGCTGGGCGGCGGTCGTACTGCCGCTGCAGGTGTTTGCGCTTGTGCTGGTGCCGCGAGCGTCGTACAAGATCAGCGGCTCGCTGACCCGGGCGACGGGCGCCGTCTACCGCGGCGCGTGGCGGCAGTGGCTGTACGCCGCGGAGGTGGTCATCGGCTGCCTCATCGGCTCGCGCTGGGGCATCGACGGGGTCGCGATCGGGGCGTCGGCAGCGATCGTGGCGCACTTCGTGGTCATGCTGCACTTCTCCGGGCGGGTCGCCGAGGGGCTGGTCGGCATGGTGCTCCGGCTCTACGCGCTGAAGTACCTGCCCGTCGGGCTCGTGGTCTTCGGCGCGGTGTACGCGGTCGCCGAGCTGGCCCGCCCCTGGGGGGTCGCGCTGGTGACGTTGCTGCTGGCCGGGGGGGCCGGCGTGCTCGTGACCGCGTCGGCCGTGGCGGTGCTGCGCCGGGCCTTCGCCGCGGAGCTGGAGGTCATCGGGCACGTCCTGCGGCGCAGAGGTGGCCGGGCCGCACGTCAGCGTGTGTAGGCCGCGAGCAGGGTCTCGGCCTGACGGGACGGCGACAGGTGGTCGGCGACGAATCGGCGACCACCTCGGGCCAGGTCGTCCCGGAGGCCGGCGGAGCCGAGCACATCGTGGACGGCGGCGGCGAGGGCTGCGGCGTCCCGGTCGGGGACCACCACCGCGGCACCCGCCGCGGCCAGGCGGTCGGCGAGGGCGGACGAGGCGGTGACGATGCAGGGAACTCCCATGGCCAGCGCCGCCACCAGTACGTTCCCCCACGGTTCTGCGTCGGAGCACAGGACGAACACCCCGGTGCGCGCGACGCGTGCGGCGACGGCCGTACCGGGAACGGAGCCCGCGTACTCCAGGTTCGCGGTGGCCTCGATGTCGGGCCGGAGACGGTCGAGCATGCCGCCGTCCGGACCGAGGAGGACGTACCGCTCTGCCCAGCCGGCGTCGTGGGCCGTGCGGGCCGCGGCCACGAAGTCCTCCGGTCGCTTGCGTGGGTGCAACCGGGCGACGAAGAGCGCCTCGAGCCGGTGCCCAGGGGTCCGCTCCTGCAGCGCCGCCTGCGGGTCGACGGGGTTGCCCAGCACCGTCACCCTGTCCGCGTCGACGCGATAGCGGATGACGAGTTCGTGCGCCTCGCGGTCGGTGAGCGCGATCAGTCGGTGGGCGCTGCGGAGCAGGAGGCCGACCGGCGCGTCCGCCGGCCCGGCACCCGACGAGGTGGTCGTGAGCATCCCGTGCGGCTGCAGGACGAGCCGGCGGCGGCGGAGGAGTGCGGCGATGGCCGCGACGACTGGAACGAGGTCGCGTGCCATGGCCACGTGCACGACGTCCGCTGCACCCGCCCGTCGCCACGCCTGGCTGAGGAGTCCCCGGGAGAACAGGGAGGAGAACGGCCACCGGCGGGTGAGGGGGCGGACCGGTACCGGCACGGCGGTCAGGCTCGGAGCCGGTTCCACCACGGGTTCGTCGCCCCGCTCGGTTCCGAACATGAGACGCACGGAATGCCCCTGCGAGGCCAGGATCTGCGCTTGGTGCACGGCGGTCTCGAAGGGACCACCGAAGCGCCCGGAGGCGCTGCCGAGCGTCACCACGGACAGGATCCGCACGGCGTCCTCCTGCTCTGGTGGTCTCGTCGAGGCACCCGGCGGTCCGGCCTCCGCGGTGGAGGCCTCCGGTCGCTCCGGGCAAGCCACGGAAGTCTAGGCGCGCGGCGGGCGGCGCCACGGGAACCGCGCCTCACCTGCTCCCTGCCGCCCGGATCTCTCGATCCGCAGCGCGTTGCCCAGCGGCGCTGCCGCCTCAGGGGCGCGGCGCGGTGATGGTCGTAGTGGTGGACCGGAACGGCTGTGTGCGCAGGAGGCGCTCAGCGTCCGTACCGGCCTTCGGCG
>NZ_DATMVN010000047.1:0-5706 GCF_035563135.1 Streptomyces sp. | reverse complement strand
GGCGTCCTCGCTGGTGAGGAGCTCCGGAGGCAGCAACTCGCGCCATCCGGGGGTGACCCGCAGCGACCGGTCGGTCGGCACCAGCACGTCGTCGCAGACGAGGCGGCGCAGGTCCGCCCCCACGACGAAGACGTGTCCGCTCACGACCGGGCCATACCCGCGGGGGCCGCAGCGGAACGGATCCGGCACGTGCAAGCCGGATCGAAGACCGTCCCAAGCCGGGCCCGCGAGGATGGCCGACGACACCCCTTCGAGACCCGAGGACGACGACCGCCATGCGCGCCCGCCCCCTGACCGCCGCCGGCACCCTCGCCGCGGCCTGCCTGCTCGCCGCCACCGCCACGCTGGCCGCCTCCGGCTGCTCCAAGTCGGAGACCTCGAACAGCGCGGGCGGTGACAGCGGCCAGGGCGCCCAGGCGGCCGAGTCCCCCGCGGCCGCCTCCGGTCCGGGCTGTTCGCTCCAGAGCTACGGCGCGCCCGAGATCGACCTCAAGGACGCGGTGGTCGGCTTCTCCCAGTCGGAGAAGGAGGCCAACCCGTTCCGGATCGCCGAGACCCGGTCGATCAAGGACGAGGCCGCCAGGATCGGCGTCAAGAAGCTGCTCACCACCAACGCGCAGTCGCAGCTGTCCAAGCAGATCAGCGACATCCAGGACATGCTGTCGCAGGGCGCCCAGTTCCTCATCATCGCCCCGCTGAACTCCGACGGCCTGGAGCCGGCGCTCAAGGCCGCGGCGGCGAAGAAGGTCCCCGTCCTGACCATCGACCGCAAGGTCAACTCCACGGCCTGCAAGGACTACGTGGCTTTCCTCGGCTCCGACTTCGTGGAGCAGGGCAAGCGGGCCGCCGACGCGATGATCAAGGCGACCGGCGGCAAGGGCAAGGTGGCCATCCTCCTCGGCGCCTCCGGCAACAACGTCACCACCGACCGGACGAAGGGCTTCGTCGACCGGATCGAGGCGGAGGCGCCCGGCATCGAGATCGTCGCCCAGCAGACCGGCGAGTTCGCCCGTGACAAGGGCCAGCAGGTCATGGAGCAGCTCATCCAGTCCAAGCCCGACATCACCGCCGTCTACGCGGAGAACGACGAGATGGGCCTCGGCGCCGTCACCGCGCTGAAGGCGGCCGGCAAGAAGCCCGGCAAGGACGTCAAGATCGTCTCGGTCGACGGCACCCGCAATGCCGTACAGGCCCTGGTCGACGGCGAGTACAACGCCGTCATCGAGTCCAACCCGCGCTTCGGGCCGCTGGCCTTCGCGACCGCCCAGAAGTTCTACGACGGCGAGGAGATCCCCGAGAACGTCATCATCTCCGACCGCTCCTACGACGAGACCAACGCCAAGGAGTCGCTGGGCGGAGCCTACTGACCGGCCACCGGCCCCAACGGCTCCGGCCGCCGTGACGCCCACCCCGGGCCACGGCGGCTCCCGGGCCCTCACCCCTTGGACAGCGGAAGGCCGAGCACCCCCATGGCACCACCCGAAGCGATACCCCAGGCACCGGAGGCGGCCGGCCGCACGGCCTCCGCCGTGCTCGAAGCCCGTTCGGTGAGCAAACGGTTCCCCGGCGTCGTAGCCCTCGACGACGTCACCTTCTCCCTGCGCGCGGGGGAGACCCACGCGCTGGTCGGTGAGAACGGCGCGGGCAAGTCCACCCTCATCAAGGTGCTGACCGGTGTGTACCGGCCGGACGGCGGAGAACTGCGGATGACCGGCGAACCGGTGCGGTTCGCGCGGCCGGCCGAAGCCCAGCACGCCGGAATCTCCACGATCTACCAGGAGGTCAACCTCGTCCCGCTGATGAGCGTGGCGCGGAACATCTTCCTGGGCCGCGAGCCCAGGAACCGGTTCGGCCTCATCGACTTCGCCCGTATGCACCGGGAGACGGGCGAACTGCTCGACGGGTTCGGCGTACGCGTCGACCCCCGGCGCCCCCTGCACACCCTCGGGGTCGGCACCCAGCAGATGGTCGCGCTCGCACGCGCGGTGTCCGTCAACGCCCAGGTCGTCATCATGGACGAACCCACCTCCTCGCTCGAACCGCGCGAGGTCGAGACCCTCTTCCGCGTCATCGGACGCCTGCGGGGCCAGGGCATCGCCGTCCTGTACGTCAGCCACCGCATGGACGAGCTCTACCGGATCTGCGACCGGGTCACCGTCCTGCGCGACGGACGCCACATCCACACCGGCGCACTCGCCGACCTCGACCGGATGCAGCTCGTGTCGATGATGCTCGGCCGTGACCTTTCCGACGTACGCCGCTCCGGCGTCACCAGCTTCGCCGCGGAGGGACACGAGGCCGCCCGCGCACCCGTACTCACCGCGACCGGCCTCTCCAGCCGCCTCCAGCTCCACGGCATATCCGTGTCCCTGTACGCGGGAGAGGTGCTCGGCCTCGGGGGCCTCCTCGGGTCCGGCCGAAGCGAGACGGCCAAGGCGCTGTCCGGTGCGCTGCCCCTGGACGCGGGCGAACTCACCGTCGACGGCACCACCCTGAAGCGGCTCACCCCGGCCGCCGCCATCCGGGCCGGCATCAGCCTGCTGCCCGAGGACCGCAAGGCGGAAGGCATCGTCCCCGGTCTCTCCGTCCGCGAGAACATCGTGCTGGCGGCCATGCCCCGGCTCTCCCGGGCCGGTGTCGTCTCACGGGCCAAACAGGACCGGATCGTCGACATCTTCATGGAACGCCTGCGGATCAAGGCGTCCAGCCCCGAACAGAAGGTCGGTGAACTCTCCGGCGGCAACCAGCAGAAGGTCCTGCTGGCCCGCTGGCTCTGCCTGGAACCCAAGGTCCTGCTCCTCGACGAGCCCACCCGGGGCATCGACGTCGGAGCCAAGGCCGAGGTCCAGAGCCTCATCGACGACCTCGCCCGTGAAGGACTCGCCGTCCTGCTCATCTCCTCGGACATCGAGGAGCTCATCGAAGGCGCCGACCGGATCGTCGTCCTGCGCGGCGGAGCGGTCGCGGGCGAGCTGTCGGGTGACGACGTGGCCGAGGACCGGCTGCTCGAAGTGCTCGCCGATCACGCACCGGAGCCGGCGGACAGGGCCCCGGCCACCCAGGAGGACCCCCGATGACCCGGACCGCCGTCGCCCCGCCCACGAAGGGCGACACCCCCCGGAAGTCCGCCGGCCCCCTGGCCCGGCTGCGTGATCCCGCCTGGTACCAGACCTACGGCGTCTACATGGCCGTGGCAGTGGTGCTGCTCTTCAACGCCCTGTTCACCGACCACTTCATGACCGCCGACAACTTCCGCACCCAGCTCGTCCAGGTCGCCCCCATCGTCATCGTCGCGCTGGGCATGGCCCTGGTCATCGGTACCGAGGGCGTCGACCTGTCCGTCGGCTCGACCATGGCGCTCGCCGCCGCCTTCCTCCCGCTCTACCTCGGATACGGGCTCGTACCCGCACTCGTGGTCGCCCTCCTGGCAGGCGCCGTCGTCGGGGCGGTCAACGGCGCCCTCGTCTCCCTCGTCGGGCTGCAGCCCATCGTGGCGACCCTCGCCCTCTTCGTCGGAGGCCGCGGGCTCGCCCTCGTCATGGCCGACGGCCAGCTGAAGCAGATCGTCAACCCCGACCTGCTGTCGCTCGGCACCGGCTCCGTCCTCGGCATTCCGCTGGTCGTCTGGATCGCCGGGGTACTGGCCGCCGCCGTCGCCTTCCTGGTGCAGCGCACCACCTTCGGCCGGCAGGTCGTCGCCGTCGGCGGGAACCGCTCCGCCGCCGCGCTCGCCGGGCTGCCCGTCAAACGGATCCTCATCGGCGTATACGTCATCTGCGGGGTGCTCGCGGCTCTCGCCGGCATCCTCGCCACGGCCAGGCTCACCGCGAGCGACCCGTCCTCGCTCGGCACCCTCATGGAACTCTCCGCCATCACAGCCGTCGTGGTCGGCGGCACCCCCCTCGACGGGGGCTCCGTCCGGGTGCTCGGCACCGTGGCGGGCGCCCTGCTCATGCAGCTCCTGCGCGCCACGCTCGTCAAGCACGACCTGCCCGACTCCACCGCACAGATCGCCCAGGCGGCCATCATCATCGCCGCCGTCTACGTCGCCCGGGAGCGTCGGTCCCGATGAACGAAACCGAACCCGTCACCGCCGCCCCGGCGCCGCCGGAAGCGCCCGCGCCCCGCCCCGAACGGACCGGCCGGCAGCGCGCCGCCGAACTCCTGCAACGCCAGGGCGTCCTCGCGGTCCTGCTGGCCGTCGTGATCGCCGCCTCGTTCGTCTACCCGACGTTCGCGTCCCTGGACAACGCCCGCGGGGTGACCATCCAGGCGTCCTTCCTCGCCGTGGTCGCGCTCGGCATGACGATGGTCATCATCACGGGCGGCATCGACCTGTCCGTCGGGTCGGTCTTCGCCCTCGGAGGAGTCCTCGCCGCCTGGGCCTCGCAGCACGGCTTCCTCGCCGCGCTGCTGCTCCCCCTCCTGGTGTGCGGCGGAATCGGCCTGCTCAACGGGCTCCTGATCGCCCGTGGGAACATGGCACCCTTCATCGTCACCCTCGCCACCCTGCTGGGCGCCCGCGGTCTGCTGCTCGCCCTCACCGACGAGGGCGCCACCACCCGTCTGGTGCCCGAGGACTCCGCGTTCGGCGAGCTCGGCCAGGGCAGTGTCTGGGGCTTCGGCCACCCGGTCCTCATCGCCCTCGTGCTCTTCGGGGCCGGCGGCCTCGTCCTGCAGCGCACCTCGTTCGGGCAGACCCTCTTCGCCGTGGGCGGCAGCAGTGACGCCGCCACCCTGATGGGCCTCCCCGTCGCCCGTACGAAGATCCTCGTCTACACGCTCAGCGGCCTGCTCGCCGGACTCGCCGGCGCCCTCAACGCGGCCAGACTGTCCTCCGGCGTCACCATCGTCGGCGTGGGCATGGAACTCGACGCGATCTCCGCAGTCGTCATCGGAGGCACCCTCCTCGTGGGAGGCGCCGGTTCCATCAGCGGAACCCTGTGGGGCGTCCTGCTGCTGGCCGTCATCCAGAACCTGATCAACCAGATCGGCTCGCTCAACTCCTCCTACCAGTCCGTCGTCAGCGGCGGCTTCCTTATCGTTGTCGTGGTGGCCCAGCGCTATCTCGCGCGCAGTCGCACAAGCACCTGACGACGAGCCGGCCGGACAGGGCCGGACACAGAGCAGAACCGAGCCGAGCCGAACCGAGGAGTGCCGTGGGCGTCAGCCTCAAGGACGTTGCGCAACGGGCGGGCGTGTCCATCAAGACCGTGTCGAACGTGGTGAACAACTATCAGCACGTCACACCGGCCATGCGCGCCAAGGTGCAGCAGGCGATCGACGAGCTCGGCTACCGGCCGAACCTCACCGCCCGCCATCTGCGCAAGGGCCGCACGGGCATCATCGCTCTCGCCGTCCCCGAATTCGGCAACCCGTACTTCGCGGAACTCGCCGGAGCGGTCATCGACGCGGCCGCCCGGCACGACTACACCGTCCTGGTCGACCACACCGCCGGTCTCAGGGAGAAGGAACTCCTGGTCAGCCAGGGTTTCCGGTCCCATGTGATCGACGGTCTCATCCTCAGCCCCATCCACCTGGAGACCGAGGACCTCATGGCGCGCACCGAAACGGCGCCGCTGGTCCTGCTGGGCGAGCGCGAGTACGAGGCGCCCTACGACCACATCGCCATCGACAACGTCGCGGCGGCCCGCGCGGCCGTGCGCCACCTCATCGGCCAGGGCAACCGGCGGATCGCCTTCCTCG
>NZ_DATMVN010000046.1:0-5367 GCF_035563135.1 Streptomyces sp. | reverse complement strand
AGGCCAGCCAGCCGCCCTCGTACGCCCGGGAGAGCCGCGCCGGGTCCTCACCGAAGCCGAAGTCCTCGTCGGCCGGGAGCTGCGCGGGCAGGCCGCCGCCCCGGACCGCCTCGGCGAGTTCGGGTGCGAGCTCGGCGGCGGTGCGGCCCTCCCGGCGGTAGGCGGCCCGGTCCGCGAAGCCCTCGGAGAGCCAGACGGGAGTGGCGGCGGAGGTGTGCGCCCGGGTCGCCACATGGGTGGTCTCGTGGGTGAGGACGACCCGCTGCCCGAAGTCGCCGAGCATCCCGTAGGCCTGCGGATTGACGATCACCCGGTCCGCGGGTGCCCGGCCTCCGCCGCCGACCTCGCCGGTGGTGACGGCCGCTATGCCCCGGTAGCTCGCGGCGGGTGAGTCCAGGAGCTCCGCCATGTCCTCCACGGACCCGGGGACGAGCACCACGACCCGTTCGGCCCAGGGCTCCGGCCAGGACTCCGTGACGGCCGGGACGGCCCGGTCGGCGGTGGCCGCGATCCGGCGCAGTTCCGCCGTCCGGCGCCCGACCCCGAGGACCAGGCTGTGCGTGCCCCGTACGACCTCGACGTCGCCCTGCTGCCAGAGCTGCCCCGGGGTGCCGTCGGCAGCCCGGTCGGCGGCGATGTACCAGGTGCGGTCTCCGCCGCGGCGGACCAGCTCCACCGTGCGGGAGGAGGACAGGGGGGCCTTGTCGTAGCCCTTGATCCGGTAGCGCAGTTCGACCTCGGCGGTCACCCGGTCCGTCCCCTGCCCGGTCACGTCCTTCACCCGGTACGCCCATGACTCCAGCGGCACGTCGGCGAGGTTGCGCAGCTCGGTGCGCTGGGCGGCGCGGAAGGACGCGGCCCGGGGGTCGAGCGCGGCCAGGTACGCCTCGGTGTCGTGCTCCATGACGGCCGCGGCACGGCGGTCCAGGGTGGCGCCGACCTCCTGGGCGGTGGTGTCGACGGCGGTGTCCCCGGGGGCGGAGCACGCGGGCGCGAGCAGCAGGACGGCGAGCACGGCACCCGCCGTGCGCCGTCCGCGGGTGTGCACCCGCCGCGTGTCCCGCATGCGAACAGCCACCCGCCGATCGTACGGCCGGAGCGGTCACAGCGGCGCCCCGCCGGTGACCTGGGGACACCGACGGGGCGGGGTGTCACCGGAGCGTGCCGCGAGGCACCCGTGCGGGTGTCAGATGCGCACGCCGAACTGGAACGAGCCCAGGTACTCCATCGCCTCGTAACGGACGACCTTGCCCGGGTACGGCGCGTGCAGGACCTGGTTGTTGCCCGCGTACAGACCCACGTGCGAGGTGTTGCTGAAGAAGACCAGGTCGCCGGGCTTGAGCGCCCCGCGGCCGATCTGCACGCCGTCGTTGACCTGCGTGTAGGTGGTGCGGGTGATCTGGACGCCGGCCTGGGCGTAGGCCCACTGGGTCAGACCCGAGCAGTCGTACGAGTTGGGTCCGGAGCCGCCGGAGACGTACGGCTTGCCCAGCTGCGTGGCGGCGGCCGCGAGAGCGGCGGCACCCCGGGCGGACGCGGGGACCTCGTTGCCGAGTTCGACCCGGTCGCCGGCGGCGCGGCTGGCGCGCTGGTCGTCCTCGGCCATCTTGGCCCGCTCGGCGGCGGTGAGGGTGTTCAGGAGCTTCTGCGCCGCGGCGAGCTTGCCCTGGTACTTCTTCTTGTTCTCGTTCAGCGTCTCGCGGACGTCGGCGAGGTCGTCGAGCTTGCCCTGCGCCTCCTTGCGCTGCTGCGCGAGGGTGCGCTGCTTCGCCTGGATCTTCTGCAGCGACTCGGCCTGCTTGGCCGTCAGCTGGTCGAGCGCGGAAGCCTGGTCGAGGAAGCTGTCCGGGTCCGAGGAGAGCAGCAGCTGGACCGACGGGTCGAGACCACCGGAGCGGTACTGCGCGGTGGCGAGCGAACCGAGTTCGCCGCGCAGGGTGTTGAGCTCGTCCTGTCCCCGGGCGACCTTGTCCTGGAGCGCGTCGGCCTGCTTCTTGAGCTTGTCCTGCTGCTCCTTGGCGCCGTTGGCCTTCTCGGTGGCGACCTCGGCCTCGTGGTAGAGCTTGTCGACCTTTTCCTTGACTTCGCTCTTGGTCGGCTTGGGGTCGGCGTGGGCGGCCTGAGAGGTCAGGGCCACGGCCGCAGCGGCGGTCGCGGTGAGCACGGTCACGCGGGCGCGGCTCGGCTGCTTGGGACGACGGTGGGACGCCACGAAGGCGAGCTCCTTCTTCCTCCAGCCGCCTACCGGGCTGTGGGGGACAGATGTGAATCCCCGGCTCCGTGCACATCACGGACTCGGCGGTTCCTTCGCCGTCACCCCGGGTGGGCAATCAACCGTGCGAAGGTTCGAGGCCTGACCTTAGTGACCATCTTGTGATCAGTTCAAATCCTCACGGGCAAAATCTCGTCACACCAGACACTTCTTTACTTTCACCGAACTGCGTGTAGCGGCGACTTGACGGTACGTTCCAGGAAACCCGGCAAGTCGCCCATGCCTCACAAGGCGCCTCAGACGCGCGAAAGGCGCTTCAGGAGCAAGGCGGACGTGACCGGCCGGGCCCCCGCCTTCGCGACGCCGTCGGCGACCTCGCGGTCGGTGGAGACCACGACGACGGGCCTGCCCGGCGGTTCGGCGCGCGCCAGTTGCCTGATCAGCTCGTCCGCGGTCACCCCGGCCTTGCTGAACAGGACACGGACGCCACGCGGTGGTGCGAGCAGGACCGGGGCGGCCAGCTCGGCGCCGTCGAAGACACAGGTCATCTCCGCACCGGTCTGCGCCGCGAGGACCGACAGACCGCCCAGGAGGCGCAACCGCTGCTTCTCCAGGGGCATCTGCGGATAACCGGTCTTCGTGACGTTGTAGCCGTCGACGATCAGATGCGCCTGCGGCAGCGCGAGCAACTGGTCGAGCAGCGCCGGGTCGGTCTCCGAAAGGGCCCTGGCCGCAATGTCCTTCGGCGACATCCTGCCGGGCTCCACCGCTTCGACGCCGTCCGCGGGGCGCAGCGACGAGGGAGGCAGGGCCAGTTCACGGCGGAGCCCCTGCGCGGCGTCCAGCACGGTGTCCAGGAGCAGCCGCAGTCGCATGTCCTCGACCGAGCGCCCCTCCCTGGCCGCCCGGCGGCCCGCCTCGACGGATGCCTCCGCCTCGGCCAGCCGCGCCTTGAGCCGGCGGGACTCGCTCTCGGCGGCGGAGACCTGGGCCGCGGCTTCGGCCCGCACGGCGTCGGTCTCGGCGCCGGCCTTGCGCAGGGCCGCTTCCCCGCGCTTCACCTCGCTGAGGGCGCTGCGCAGCTTGCGGTGCAGGGAGTCGGCCTCCTTGCGGGCGGCCTCCAGCTCCGAGCGCAGCCGGTCGGTGTCGGCCCTGTTCTGACCGCGGGCGCGGTCGAGCTCCTCGCGCAGCCGTTCCAGCTCGCGCCTGGTCTCCTCGTCCGCCCGCTCGGCGTGCGCCCGCTGCACCTCCTCGCCTGCCGCCGCCACCAGCTTGACCCAGCCGACCGGCCGCAGCACATAGGCGGCGGCGGCCACGTCGACGGGGTCGGCGGCGGCGGGCGGCGCGCCGGAGGTGAGCGCGTCGGCCAGCTCCGGCTGGGTCTGCCCGATGCGCTCGCCGATGCGCCGGCGGAACACCGGGTCGCCCTCCAGAGCCGCCGCCATCGCGTTACCCGCGAACTTGGCCCGCCTGGTCGGGGTGAAACGGGCGTACTGCCGCAGCTGGGAGGGGAGTTCACCGACGGTCAGGCCGCCGAACGCGTCCGAGACCAGCGCGATCACCTTGCGGCGCACGCCTTCGGGCAGCGGACGGTCGAGCGACTCCGCGGCGCCGTCGGCCGGCCCGGCGCCGCCTGCCGGCTGCTCCACCATCCATCACCCCAATATGTCTGTCCGCACGGCTCCGTCAGGAGTCGGCGCCCGGCCTGTCGACCAGCTCGATCTGGTCCACGGCGTTGCACCAACGACAGCGCACCGACTCGATGGTCTCACTGACCACCTCGCGCTCCTCGACACTCGACTCCCCGGCCAGGTCGAGATGCACGTACTCCACGACCTTCGAGGAGCGCGTCACATCGAAACGGGTGAGATTGCCGCAGAGCGTGCAGCGCCAGCGGGTCCCGTCCGTCGGCTGGGGAACCGTCGTCATCGTTGCGTCCTCTTTCGTCGTTCGTCGAGTCCTGCGCGTGCCCAGGTCTCCGGTCTCGCGGTGCGCCGTCGAACTGCGGATGTCCTGCGGTAACCCTACGGCCTCGCACACGGCCGCCGGCACGGCGAGGCGGTCCGTCCCGTTCCCGCCGGGTACGTCATGCTCTGTACGTGACCGATTGGCGGAAGGCCGGCTGGCGGCAGCGGGCCAGGGAGCTCGGGGCGGCAGCGGCGGGCGGCGCCCCGGTCACGTACGGGCTGATCGCGCTGTGCTGTGCGGTGTTCCTGGCCGGTCCCCTCTCCGGGTTCGGCCCCGCCCACGGCAGAGCCGACGCCCTCCTGGCGGCCCAGGCCGGTTACTTCGAGCGGTGGGGTGTGATCCCGGGCGAACTCCTGGACGGCTCCGCACGCGCCGCCCTGACCCCGCTGACCGCGCTCTTCGTCCACGGAAGCTGGCTGCACCTGCTGGGCAACATGCTCTTCCTGTACGTGTTCGGCGCGATGGCCGAGGAACGCATGGGCCGCACCGAATTCGCCTTCTTCTACCTCGTGTGCGGCTACTTCGCCCTGGTGGCCTACGCGGTGGCGCACGCGGACTCCGACCGGACGCTGGTCGGCGCGTCGGGAGCGATCTCCGCGGTGCTCGGCGCGTTCCTCCGCCTCTTCCCCCGGGCCCGGGTCACCAGCCTCTTCCCGTTCCTCTTCTTCCTGCCGCTGCGTTTCCCCGCCTGGATCGTACTCGTGTTCTGGTTCGTCCTGCAGTGGCTGGCGGCGCGGAGCGCGGGCGGCGGCCCGGGCGTGGCGTACCTCGCGCACGTGGCGGGTTTCGTGGCCGGGTTCCTCTACGCCTGGGCGCGGTTCCGGGGTACTACAGTGAAGTCTCCAGCCACGGCCACTGAGGGAGAAAGCCAGCCGTGATCACCGCGATCGTGCTCATCAAAACCAGCGTGGACCGGATTCCCGAGATCGCGGAGGCCATCGCCTCGCTGGACAGCGTCAGCGAGGTCTTCTCGGTCACCGGTACGTACGACCTGATCGCCATGGTCCGGGTGGCCCGGCACGACGATCTGGCCGATGTCATCCCGGGCCGGATCAGCAAGATCCAGGGCGTCGAGGCCACCGACACCCACGTGGCCTTCCGGACGTACTCGCAGCACGACCTCGAGGCGGCCTTCGCCATCGGCCTCGACGCCTGAGAACCGGCCTCGACGCCTGAGAACCGGTCCC
>NZ_DATMVN010000045.1:0-2383 GCF_035563135.1 Streptomyces sp. | reverse complement strand
GGGCCCGGCCCATGTCCCGGGCCAGGAACGACGCGTTGCAGAACGCGTGCGCCTCCAGGCCGGCGTCCCCCGCCAGCCGTGCCGTCGCGAGCGCCTCCGCGTAATGGGAGCGCGCGTCGTCGAAGCGCCCCGAGTCGTGGGCCAGCCAGCCCACGGAGATCGCCAGCTCACCGGCGCCGGCGTGCAGCCGGTCCGCCGTGCTGCGCCGCGTGGTGGTCCCCGCATCGAGCAGGGCGTAGGCGGCCCGGAGCGGCTGGGAGGCCTGCCGGTACAGGCCGTCCGCGCCGTGCCGGTCGTCCAGCAGCCGGATCCGGCGCACCGCCTTCTCCACGGCGCTCACCTCGGCCTCACCCACCCGGCGTTGCGCGGGTACGGCGAGGGGGCCGGCGGCGGCGGAACGGCCGCCGAGCCCCAGGGACGCGGCCGCCACCGTGGTGGAACCGCTGGTCATGAACACGCGACGCAGCACGTCGCTCTCCTCGTGGATGTCGCTGTCGAGCGTGGGGGGTGTGGTGGGCAGGGGCAGGGACGTCGTGCGGGCCCCCCGGCCGCGCACGCTCTCGCGGGCCGAGAAGCCCAGGTCCGCGAGGCTCGCCCCGGGGAACATGTGCAGGAACACTCGTTCGTACGCGTAGTTGGGGCAGCGGATCTCGCCCGACTCCACACGTCCGATGTACCGGGCGTCGCACGCGACCTGTTCACCGATCTCGCGCGCGGCCCTGCGGACCGCGGCCGCGAACTCTCCGGCGGAGCGCTGTCCGCGCAGCCGACGGAAGACGAGGTTGGGAACTGCCCGTGTCGACACCATGGCGGGGCCCTCTCTGGCGCAGCAGCCGGGTTCCTGCTTCCGGTGTCCCGGCGGAGCAAGAACGTACCTGCTGTGACGGGCCGTACACACAGCGTTTGCTGATAAACCGGGCATCTCGCCCCCGATCCGCCATGAAATGCCACCCTTTGCGGCGGCGTGCCGCCGTAGCCCTTGACGCCGTCGGCGCGTTGGTCCATGCGGAGGCGGGGCGCGGCGCCGTCTCGTCGAGACGAGAGGAGGGGTTCCCTTGCCTCACATGGGCCCGGAAACCACACCGTGCGATCTGGTGACCGTCCCGGCGCGTCAGGGCCTGGAGGCCGTGGACATCCTGCGCAGGGGAGCGGAGAACGACCCCGTCGGCCCGGTCCTGCACGACGGGGCCTGCGCCGTCCTCGGCTTCCTGGTGCCACCCGGCACGGCGGAGGCGTGGGACGTGCCCGGCAGCGCCTGTACGCGGACGGACGGCCGGGGGCTGCGCATCCCCGCCGAGCCGCCCGTCGTCGGAGGGGGCTGGCTCCTGCCGCCCGTGGCGGAGGCCCCTGTCACCGACCCGGCCGTGCTCCGGGCCGCCCTCGACCAGGCGGCCCGGATCATCGAGGCGGCCGACAACTGCCGCTGAGGCCATAATGGGCAGGTGGGCGGAGTTCCCGCCGTCGCCGGTCCCTCCCAGGTGCCGGCCCGAACCGGTGAGCGAGGACGAGCGCGCGTGGCACGTCGTGGAGCGGTCCGGGGCGCGGGCGACCGGAAGCGGCCGGAGCGTCAGCAGGCACCCGTCTCCGCGACGGTGGACGGCGGCCTCGCCGAGCTCGTGCCCGACCGCGAACGCCCGCGCGCCTGGACGCTGCTGCTGGACGGCGCCCCGCAGTCCCACGTGGACCTGGACGACCCGGCGTACCTCTCGTTCGCGTACCAGCGCAGGCTCGGCCATGTCATCGACCTCGCCGCGCCGCCCGGCAGGCCCCTCCAGGCGGTGCACCTCGGCGGCGGGGCCTTCACGCTCGCCCGGTACGTCGCCGCGACCCGGCCCCGCTCCACCCAGCAGGTCGTGGAGATCGACGCGCCGCTCGTCCAACTGGTCCGCCGGGAGCTGCCGCTGGACCCGCAGGCCCGGATACGGGTCCGCTCGGTGGACGCCCGCGCCGGACTGGGGAAGATCCAGGACGGCTGGGCGGACCTCGTCATCGCCGACGTCTTCGGCGGGGCCCGCACCCCCGCGCACCTCACCTCCGCCGAATTCCTCGCCGAGGTGCGCCGGGTGCTGAAGCCCGGCGGCCAGTACGCCGCCAACCTCGCCGACGGTCCGCCGCTCGCGCACCTGCGCGGCCAGATCGCCACGGCCGCCTCCCTCTTCCCCGAGCTGGCCCTGGCCGCCGATCCGGCCGTCTGGCGCGGCCGCCGCTTCGGCAACGCGGTCCTGGTCGCCTCCGACCTGCCGGTCGCGGTCGCCGAACTGACCCGGCGGGTCGCGAGCGACCCCCACCCCGGCCGCGTCGAGCACGGCCGCGTGCTCGCCGACTTCACGGGCGGCGCCGCCGTCGTCACCGATGAGGGCGCCAGGCCTTCCCCCGCGCCGCC
>NZ_DATMVN010000044.1:0-3654 GCF_035563135.1 Streptomyces sp. | reverse complement strand
AGCTCAGCGGCCGGCCGGGTCAGCCGCCTGCTCCGAGCGGCGATCGCCGGCGCCGCCAGCCCGATCGCGCCGCGGATGGCGCGCGGCAGCGGCGAGATGCGGGCGTGGTCGATGCCGCCCCAGGGCGGTGCCGGGTCCTGGTCGATGGCCCGTTGCACCCGGCGGGCGGTGGCCTCGTCGGTCAGGCGGGCCGCCAGGTGCAGGGCCATGTCGATGCCGGCGGAGACTCCGGCGGACATGATCAGGTCGCCGTCCTCGACCCGTCTGCGCTGGTGGTGGGTGGCGGACTGGGAGCACGCCGTCGAGGGATGCGCGCAGTGAAGCCCTCGCACTGCCTCCCGGCTCCCGGATCCTCGACCTGGTCTGATCGAGGCCATCGAAGCGCCGGCCCGGCCGTTCCTCCTCTCAGTGCCGCACGTCAGCCCCGACGGCGGGCGACCACCGCGTGTCCTGTCCCCGGGACGTGACCGCTTCCGACGAGCTCGCTGGGCTGCGGGCAGCGCTGGACATCCAGCGCTCGGCGGACCCGCGGGATGTGCTGGACCAGTCGGGTCATCTGCTCGGTCGGAGGTAGGCCGAGCTCGTCCTCCAGCACGGTCCGGAAGAGCTCGTAGGCCCGGACCGCCTCGGCCACGTTCCCCTCGGCCAGGTAGATGCTGACCATCACGCGATGGGCGCTCTCTCGCAGCGGTTCGGCGCGGACCGCGGCATGCGCCGCCTGGAGTGCCTCACCGTGGCGGCCGAGGGAGCTCAGCCGGGTGGCGACGGCCTCGAGCGCCTGCATGCGGAGCTGACGCAGTCGCTCACGTTCGAGGAGGACCCAGTCGTCGTACCACCCGGGCAGGAGATCGCCGAGGAGGGCGGTGTCCGGCAGCGCGACGCACTCAGGCCCTGGAGCACGTGCCAACGCCTGCGCCACCCAGTCGTTGAGGTCCCGCACGTCCACCCGGACGTCCGTCGCCAGTTGGAGGCCACTCCCTGACACCTCGACCAGGCCGGGCGCCGCCCTGTTGAGGCGCCACAACGCCGACCGCAGACTCCCGTGCGCGTGGTCTTCCGGGACCTCGGGCCACAGGTGGCCGGCCGTCGCCGCCCGGGTCGGCCGGGAGGACAGGCACAAGTGCGCCACCAGACGCTGCACTCCCCGTGGCAGGTCGTCGGTGATCGACCGCCGTACGCGGCCGGGCAGGTCCAGCCCGAAGCCGTCGAGCAGCGTGACGCGGGCAGCTGATGGACGGTCCACGTAAGGAGTCCTTCCCCTCGGGCCGAGCGACTGAGGCAGGTGACCGCCGGAGTCACTCGTCGTCCGGCTCGGATCGCGCCGGTCCGACGACTGCCGCGGAGCTCACCGGGGGCACCTGACGCGTGGAGTGCCGCGGGGGCGGGCGTCGCCGCCGGAACACAGTTCGGACATGCCGACTGCGGGCCTGCGCCGCCCGCCGTCGCGGTGCAGTCGGCTCGGACACGGGGTGCGCCCCCTGGTGCTGCCGAACAGCCCCGGGGACCAGGTGACGCGACTCGGTGTCGCCTGGCTCACCAGGCGGCGATGGTCGGTCTCCACGATCCCGGTGTCCAGGGTCCGGGCTGATCGTCCTCACACGCAGGTGCACGACTCCGACCGACATGGCTCCCCCTCGACGCACGAACGTGAGGTGCGGGAGGACAAAGCTATTGAAGGCGCAGCGCCGAGACCGTACGTAGTTGTGCGTAGTGACGAGACGCGACGGCGATCGCCCCCGATCGAGAGCGCCTGAAGCCGAACGGTTTCGGGACCTTGCACCATGAGCGACCGCAGAATTACGCTCGGCTGCGTGTCGCGCACCACGGCATGGCATGCAGCCTGGCTGGCCCTTGTCGGTGACATCCTGCAGGGACGGCCCGGGGAACGACAGTTCCCGCATGGTGAGGTGGCTGACCTGCTCGTGAGGTCCTTCGACGCCGCCTGCTGCTCATTGAACGTGGTGGACGGCGCGTGGGTGGACCACGTCGTCGGCGGCTGGCCCGACGGCTACCTGCCGACGGCACCGCCGTCCGGTGATCTCCCCGACGCGACCACACACCCGCTCATCCGCTGGTATCTCGTCACGGGCAGCTCTGATGCGCAGATACTGGGACGAGTGCCCCGCGAGCTGGTGCCCGCGACGATGGCGGCCGAGTGGTCGGCGTTCGCACGTCCCTTCGGGATCACGCACCAACTCGCCCTGCCCCTCCGAGTGGGCGACGGGATCCAGGCCTACGTCGTCAGTCGCCCCGATGACGACTACGCCGACGCCGATGCCGAACTGGCGAACCTGGTGCGCCCGGCCCTTGCTGCGCTCGTCCGGCAGCAGGCGGTGCTCCGGGACGTGGCGGAGTGGCAGTACGAGCGCGTCCGTGGCACTCGTCTGACGGACCGCGAGTTCGCCGTCCTCACGCTGCTCGGAGCAGGTCTCACCGCTCAGTCGATCGCTCGTCGCCTGCACACCTCCCCTCGAACGGTGCACAAACACCTCGAGCACCTGTACCGCAAGCTCGGCGTGCGCGACAGGTTGATGGCGGTTCAAAGGGCCCGGGACGCCGGCCTCCTGGCCACGCCCCCCGAGCCTGGCGGACTGCACGAGAGCCCGGATCCCGGACCTGTGATCCCCTCTCCTCGTAGCGAGGACGACTCCACCGCTGCGCCACCGCAACGGGCGAACTCGCCCGCTGCCTGGAGTTGATCCCCCTCGATGCACACCCTGAGCTCGGGCATCTCGCCCGGGAAGGGGTCCAGATCGGCGACTCACACTGCACCTCGCGACCGGGGACCGGGCCAGCCGCACGTCAGCGGTCATGGCGGACGACCCAGCCTGCGCGACGACGTCGGCCGCGGTAGATCGAGCCGCGGCTGTCAGGCGCGGTCGTCCCGCTCGAGGACCGGCAGCGTCAGCGTGAGCGGTTCGAAGGCCTCACCGGCCTGATAGACGTCGTTGAACAGGGCCGCGCCTGCCTCGGTCAGCCTCACGTCCGTACCGCTCCACATCTCGATCCCCTCAGGAGCCGGTTCTGCCTCGAGACGGAGGGTGACCAGTGGCACCCGTTCGGCCGGCTCCTCTTCGGACTGGCCGGCGACCGTGAGTTCTGCCCTGCCGTCGCGCAGGGTGAGAACCGGGAAGGCGATGCGGACGAAGAGCATGCCGAAGTGGCCGGTGAAACGGATGTCGCCGCCGAAGGCCCAGAACCGATCGGTGGCGCCGTTGCCCGCCGGCCGGGTCCCGGCCTCAACGGGCGGGAAGACGAATTCGTTCTCGCTGACGGGCACGGCTCCTTCCCCCACCCACGCTCGGCCGTCCGGCATGCGCTGCACGTACGCGATGAACGAGGTCTTGAGGCCCCACCGCAGACCCGTGGTCGGCTCGGGAGGTGCTTGCGTGGAGTGCTCGGTCATGTCCTGCTCCAGAGTGCGACGAGCGGCGACGCCGCGGATCGTGGGTCGCCGGCCCGGGCGGACGCCCCGGTGTGCCGCCGGCCTGGTCGAGGACCATGACGAGGGCTGCCGTCGTCCTGTCCAGCCCCGGATCCGGTGGGTGCCCGCCCCTGACACGGCGACGGGGGTTGCCGCGGTGTCGTGCCGGTGGGAGGTGTCCGTCCCCGACGACGACGGCACCGTGTGTGAAGGTGCTGGTGTGGAGGTCT
>NZ_DATMVN010000043.1:0-4739 GCF_035563135.1 Streptomyces sp. | reverse complement strand
TGACCGCACCCGTGGTCCGGCGGAAGGGGAGGGGCCGGAGGTTCGTTAGGATCGGCTTCCTGATGACTGCCACTCTCGTCGCCAAGGAACTCGCCGCCGGACACGGCGACCGCACGCTCTTCACCGGACTCGACCTCGTGGTCGCGCCCGGTGACGTGATCGGTCTCGTCGGAGCCAACGGCGCGGGCAAATCCTCGCTGCTCCGCCTGCTCGCGGGGCTCGACCGGCCTGAGGAGGGGGAGCTGCGGCTCTCCCCGCCCACCGCCACCGTCGGACACCTCCCCCAGGAGCCCGAGCGCCGCGCGGGCGAGTCCGTACGGGAATTCCTCGCCCGCCGCACCGGGGTGGCCGACGCCCAGGCCGCCATGGACGCAGCGACCCAGGCCCTGGTCGAGGGGGCACCCGGTGCGGACGACGCGTACTCCGACACGCTGGAGCGCTGGCTGTCCCTCGGCGGCGCCGACCTGGACGAACGCGCCGAGGAGGTCGCCGCCGACCTCGGCCTGACCATCGGCCTCGACCTGCCGATGACGGCTCTCTCCGGCGGCCAGGCGGCCCGCGCCGGTCTGGCCTCGCTGCTGCTGTCGCGCTACGACGTGTTCCTGCTCGACGAGCCCACCAACGATCTGGACCTCGACGGCCTGGAGCGTCTGGAGCGCTTCGTGTCAGGGCTGCGCGCCGGCACCGTCGTCGTCAGCCACGACCGCGAGTTCCTGATGCGGACGGTCACCAAGGTCCTGGAGCTCGACCTCGCCCAGCAGGAGATCAACCTCTACGGCGGCGGTTACTCCGCATACCTGGAGGAGCGCGAACGCGCCCGGGCGCACGCCCGCGAGGAGTTCGAGGAGTACGCCGACAAGCGCTCCGCGCTCGAGGGCCGCGCCCAGATGCAGCGCGGCTGGATGGACAAGGGCGTGAAGAACGCCCGTCGCAAGGCCACCGACAACGACAAGATCGGCCGCAAGTTCCGCAGCGAGGCCAGCGAGAAGCAGGCTGCGAAGGCCAGACAGACGCAGCGCATGATCGAGCGCCTCGACGTCGTCGAGGAACCCCGCAAGGAGTGGGAGCTGCGGATGGAGATCGCCTCCGCGCCGCGCTCCGGTTCCGTCGTGGCCACCCTGCGTGATGCCGCCGTCGTCCGGGGCGGCTTCTCCTTCGGCCCGGCCACCCTGCAGATCGACTGGGCGGACCGGGTCGCCATCACCGGCGCCAACGGCGCGGGCAAGTCCACGCTGCTCGCCGCCCTGCTCGGCAGACTCCCGCTGGACGCGGGCCACGCCACGCTCGGCTCGGGCGTCGTGGTGGGCGAGGTCGACCAGGCGCGCAAGCTGTTCCACGGTACGGAGAGCCTGCTGGACGCGTTCTGCGCCGCCGTCCCGGACACCGAGCCCGCCGAGGTGCGCACGCTGCTCGCCAAGTTCGGCCTGCGCGCCGCCCATGTGCTGCGCCCCGCGACCACGCTCTCGCCCGGCGAGCGCACCCGGGCCGGCCTCGCGCTCCTCCAGGGCCGGGGCGTCAATCTGCTCGTCCTGGACGAGCCCACGAACCATCTGGATCTTCCGGCGATCGAACAGCTGGAGTCGGCGCTGGAGGCGTACACCGGGACACTGCTGCTGGTCACGCACGACCGGCGGATGCTGGAGGCGGTCCGTACGACCCGCCGCGTCGAGGTGTCCGACGGCAAGGTCACCGAGGCCGGCTGATGCGCGAGGAGCCCGTCCCCCGAGGGGGGACGGGCTCCGGCCGGGCGCGCTCGTGCCTCAGTCGACGTAACTGATGTCGGACGAGGAGTAGATGCAGTGGGTGCCGTCCGCCCCCGTGCCGATCTGGCTGGGCTCGCCGCTCGTGGTGCCCCTGTACTTGGTGCAGATGTCGAGGTCGCGGCCGCCGTCGTCGTAGATCGTGACGTCCGAGAACCGTGCGGTGTCGCCGTAGTTGGTGTTGATCCCGACCAGGGAGTCAGCGGGAGCCGTCACCCAGATGTTCTGCAGCTGGATGTGCCGGGCGTTCTGCGTGGAGCAGTTGCCGCAGGAGCGGACCAGCTTCCCGAAGTCCTCGACCTGGAAGTTCTTGACGACCAGGGTGCCGACGCCGTTGTGCTGGAACACCTTGTCCTCGGCCTGCCTGGCGCCGCCGCCGTCGATCGTGCGGACCGTCGAGGAGGAGCCGCCGCGGAAGGTCGCGGCGTCCTCGCCCACGTCCTCCCACCAGACGTTCTTGATCGTGCAGGTGCCCGCGCAGTGCACACCGTCGGCGGCCGGAGCGCCGAGGATGACGTTTTGGAGGGTGGCGCCGTCCGCCAGCCTGATCATCGGGGGCTGGTCCTCGTCCTGGCCACCGCTGCCCAGGTCACCGCTGCCGTACAGGCGCTTCATGCCACCGTCGTACGTGCCCGAGACCTCGATCGTCGAGGAGACGGCCTGGCTGCCGTTGGCGGCCGGCCAGGAGGGCCGGTCCGTGGGCGGGTCGGTCGGAGGATCGGTCGGCGGGTCCGTGGGCGGGTCCGTGGGTACGGTGCCCGAGGCGGTGAAGGTCCAGCTCTTGCTGCTCACCGAGTCGCAGGAGTTCTGCTGGACCACGGCGCCCGAGGCCGTCGAGCTGTCCTTCACGTTGAGGCACTTGCCGCCGTTGCTGTTGACGACGCGGTAGGTGTTGCCGCTGACCGCGGCCAGGGTCCACACCTGGGAGGCGGTTCCGCTGCAGTCCTGCTGTTCCACGGCCTTGCCGGCGCTGGTGGATGCTCCCCGTACGCCGGCGCACTTGGCGCTGTTCGCGGCGGTCAGGGTGTAGCCGCTGCCTGAGGCGGTGAGCTTCCAGGTCTGGCTGGCGGCACCGTTGCAGGCGCTCTGGGTGAGCTGCGTGCCGGCGGAGGTGCTCGCGCCCGGTACGCCCAGACACAGGCCACTGGCGGCGTTCGCCAGGCTGTACGAGCCCGCAGCCGGGGCTGCCGAGGCGGAGCCGGTCGCGAAGAGCGCGGTGAGTCCTGCGGCGAGCAGTGAAACCACGGCTGTGAAGGTGGCGGCCGCACGGCCGCCACCTCTTCTGACGTGCTGGTTCTCAGTACGCACTGGTTATTCCTTTCACCGCCTGCGGCGTCCTCCGCAGGCACCTGTCAACGGTTGGTGCGGTGGTGAAGGCTGAACCCGGCTCAGGAACAAGATTCCCTATTATGAACCCAGTTCGAGTATGCGAACAACGGTGACGGTACGACACCCGCCCTGAGCGGTCAACAAGATGGTGCGGACGATCAGCCGGCCGTCGGACCCGGCCCTGCGGTGGAGTCCCTGACCACCAGTGACGTGGCCAGCGTGGCCTGTGCCGTGGCGGGGCCGGCGCCGACCGCGTCGATCGCCTCGATCGCCTGGATCAGCAGGTCGACCGCCGTCCTGCCGGCCGGAGCGGTGGGCATCGCGACCGTGGTGAGCCGGGGCCGGTTCAGCCGCCCGGCCACGGTGTCGTCCACGCCGATCACGCTGATGTCGCGCGGCACCCGCACCTCCCGCCCGTCCAGCCCTTCGATGAGTCCGATGGCGACCAGGTCGTTGTAAGCGATCACGCCGGTGGCTCCCGTCCTGAGTACGGCGGCCGTCACCCCGGTCCCGCCCTGCTCCGTCGGTGCGTTGGGGCCGAGCACGTCGAGCCGGATGCCCCGCTCCGCGGCCGCACGGCCGGCGGCCCGTCGCATCTCCGCGCTGGTCCACGATCCTCGCGGGCCGCCGACCAGGGCCAGATGCCCGTGACCCAGGCCCGCGAGGTGCTCGACCGCGAGGGCCGCACCGTGCGCCACGTCCATCAGGACGGCGGAGAGCCCCGCCACCTGGCGGTTGACCAGGACGAAGGGCAGGTCCCCGCCCAGCCGGGCGATGACGTCGTTGGCCAGCCGGGGACTGACCAGGACCACGCCGTCGACCTGGCGGGCCAGGGTCCGGATCAGCTCCTCCTCCGCATGGACGTCCTCGTCGGTGTCCGCCACGAAGACCTGGTAACCGCGGACACGGGCGTACGCCTGAGCGGCCTTGATGAGCGGCGGGTAGAAGGGGTTGGCGATGTCGGAGACGATCAGCCCGAGATTCCGGGTGCGGCCGGTGGTCAGCGCCCGTGCCGTCTCGTTGGGCTGGTAGCCCAGCTGTGCGGCGACGGCCAGGACCCGGTCCCGGGTCTCCCGCTTCACGAGATGGGAGGCCGAGAAGGCCCGCGAGACGGTGGAGACGTGAACCCCCGCGGCCTGCGCGACATCACGGATGGTCATCGCCACGGTTGTTTCCCCTTGCCGCTCCTGCGCCTTCGCCCGCCTGCCCCGAACGTACCCCTGCCGGCATCCGGTGCATACGGGGGACCGCGAGACCGTGGAGGCCCCGCGCACGCGGTCTGCAACCGGTTGCACACAGGGCCGTGCGTCAAGGAGCGGAACAGGTCCGCGCGTCGGCGGAGGGGGCGAATCCGGTCGCCGGAGCCAGGGAGACGGGCGTGGGGCTTCGTGCTGTGAGGGACACGGCAGTCCTTTCCTCCGAGGAGCCGGTGGGGGAGTGAGAGGCGGGGAACCTCACTCCTCCGTCATGTGGTCCGTGCTGCCGGAACGCGGTCGGTGCAGTGCAACCGGTTGCATCGCGGACTGGCACTCAGAGTGATGGTGAGTCCTGGACATGTCAATGCTTCCGGCGGCACTCGTTCCACGTGGCGGTGCCGAGCCATTTCCGCAGCCCGGCTCCGGCGGGGGCGAAACCGGGCGGACAGGGGGG
>NZ_DATMVN010000042.1:0-21015 GCF_035563135.1 Streptomyces sp. | reverse complement strand
GCTGCCGGACTGACGGAGGATGTAGGCCATGTCCTCACCGGTGAGGTTCTGGTTGACCGGCACATGGATCAGTCCGGCCCGGGCGCAGGCCAGATAGGCGATCAGGTAGACATCGGAATTGTGGGCGTAGGAAGCCACCCGGTCCCCGGGGCGCAGGCCGTGTGAGGCGGTCAGCACAGCGGCCGCCGTGCTGACCGCCTCGTCCAGGGCGGCGTAGGTCCAGGACCGTTCGGCGTACCGTACGGCGGTGCGTCCGGGGGTGCGCCGTGCGCTGCGCGTCACGACGCCGTCCACTGTGCTGCTGCGTACACCTGTCATGGCGTGATCCTGGGCGGCCGGTCGCCGGGGGTCAAGAGCTGTGGAGACCCGTGTCGGGCGGCCCCGTGACCACGGCTGGACGCGCCGGGGCGGACGGACGCCGCAGGCGGAACACGAGGACCGTCGGTGCGGCCCCTCCCCCACCGGTCCGAGGGGTCACGGGCCGTGCCGTCCGCCGCGACCACGCCGGTGCTTCTGCCGCAGGAAATGTACGTCATCCACTCAGGGGCGCGTTGCGGTGCCCTGTTGCGCCGATGTCCCGGAGGGGAGTCCGACGTGCTGTTCGGCAGCTCGGTCGAGGCCCTCCCTGCCCGGGACAAGGACAGCGAGCCGGGCCTCGGCCTGGAGGCCGGGTTCGCACCGGACCGCCACCTCGGGCGGCCCCTGGTGGATTCCGAGGACGTCTCCGCCCACTGGCACGCCTCATGGCAGAACCGCTGCCGTCCAGCGGCAGGCTTCGCCGGCGTTCCGATGGCATGGGCCAGCAGGACCCACTAACTGACTGGACGTCAATTTCTTTGTCCTGCGCAGGACCTCACACACGCCGACGGTGACAGTAACCTCTGCTCCGGCAGGAAGTTTCATCACGGTACAGAATTTCGAAAGTTACTTTCGCGCGGATGTCTTCGACGTGAAGGAAAGGGACACCGAATGGCCGGACACGTGTCGGGGCGGGGAATGAGCCGCCGGAGGCTGGGTGGCGGGATACTGGCCCTGGGCGGGGCCTTCGCCCTCGCTCCGATTCCGCTCGCGGGAGCGGCGGCAGGCGTCGAGCGGAGTCCGGGGCCGCCGAGCGGCGGAGCTCCGGGCGCGGCGCCGGGAACCGGGACGGGCATGGGATCAGGGCAGGGCGGACCCACACTGCGCCGTGGATCGGCCGCGCGCGCCGGACTGCTGCCGGACCAGCTCGACCGACTCGTCGCGGACGCGGAGAGCTATCTCTCCGATTCCCCCACGCATCCCTGGTACGCGGGTGCGGTCCTGCTCGCCGGCCGGGGCGGCACCGTGGCCCTGCACCGGCCGATCGGCCATGCGGTGCGCTATGCCGCGTACGACGAGACGACCGACACGGGGGTGGAGTTCCCCCGGGAACAGCAGATCGCGATGGCTGAGGACACGGTCTTCGACCTGGCCTCGGTGTCCAAGCTCTTCACCTCGATCCTCGCCGTGCAGCAGATCGAGCGGGGCGCGCTGGAACTCGAGGCGCCGGCCGCCTCCTACCTCCCCGACTTCGCCGGCGGGGGCAAGCAGGACATCACGGTCCGCCAGTTGCTCACGCACACCTCGGGTTTCCGGGCCTGGATCCCGCTGTACAGGGAGCCGACCCGTGAGGGAAAGCTGCGCCTGCTGTGGGACGAGGTTCCCGCCTCGACTCCTGGCACGAAGTACCTCTACTCGGACCTCAATCTGATCTCGCTGCAGCTGATCCTGGAGAGGATCACCGGTCGCACTCAGGACGTCCTGCTCCGTGAGGAGATCACCGCTCCGCTCGGGATGCACCGCACCCGGTACAACCCGCCCGCGTCATGGAAACCGAAGATCGCGGCCACCGAGGACGCCCGGCTGCCGTGGTCGGGACTGGACCGCGGGCTGGTCTGGGGCGAGGTCCATGACGAGAACGCCTACAGCCTGGGCGGGGTGGCAGGCCATGCGGGCGTCTTCTCCTGCGCCTGGGACCTGGCCGTGCTGGCCCGCACACTGCTCAACGGAGGAACCTACGGCAGGTCCCGGGTCCTGTCCGAGGAGTCGGTGGAACTGCTGTTCACCGACTTCAACACCGCCTTCCCCGGTGATGAGCACGGACTGGGCTTCGAGCTCTACCAGCACTGGTACATGGGAGCGATGGCCACTCCGCGCACGGCGGGGCACACGGGCTTCACCGGTACGAGCCTGGTCCTCGATCCGACGACGGACTCGTTCCTCATCGTTCTGGGCAACTCCGTCCACCCGGTGCGCACATGGCGTTCGGGCAGCGCCCCACGGGCCGCAACGGCCAACCGCATGGCGCGAGCGGTGCCCGTCCGCCCGGCCCGGGGCCGCACCGCCTGGTTCTCCGGCATGGCGAATGCGGCCACCGCGACGCTCGCGCTGCCCGCGCTGCGCCCGGTTTCCTCGCGCCCGTCGCTGAGCTGCGCCCTCTGGTGGGACACCGAGCCCGCTTCGGACAGCCTCCGTCTCGAGGCCTCGTCGGACTCCGGGGCGACATGGAAGCCCGTGCCCTTCAGCACCGTACCGGCGCAGGGCGACCGGCCCCGGGCTTCCCGGCCGCACCCGGACGGCACGGCCTCCGGCTGGTCGGGGCGTGTCTGGCACCGGCTGGAGGCGGACCTGAAGGCATGGCGGGGCACGGAGCTGCGGCTCCGCTGGCGGTACACCACCGACCAGTCGTACGTCGGCCGTGGTGCCTACGTGGACGATGTCCGGGTCACGGACGGCAGCCGTACTCTCTTCGACGGCAACACACCTGGTGGCGCAGGACGCTTCGAGGCGACGGGGTGGACCGTCTCCGCGGACTGAGCGGGCCCGGCCGGCGGCCGGTGTGCGCGGGACCCGGCCCATGCACTCCGCTCCCCCTCCGGCGTGCACCGGTGGGCCCTGGGCCCACCGGTGTGTTCGGAGCGTCTCCCGAACGGTGTCCGGATGCGCTGGGTCGCCGCTTTCGCGTCCCGTTCGGCGGTGCACCTCCAGAGGCGTGGTGCAGAGGGCTCCACCGCCCCGCCACGCCTTCGTGCCCTTCGCCGCCGGCGCCCGCAAGTGCATCGGTGACGCCTTCGCCATGTCCGAGGCCGCCCTCACCCTGGCGACCATCACCGCCCGCAGGAGCCTGAAGCATCTGCCCGGCCACCGGGAGGTCCGCCCCGCCGCAGGCGGAGGACTGAGACCGCGCGGCCTCCGGATTCAAGCGACCCCCCGGTAGGGACTTCGGCCTGCCACGGCTGCGCGAAGCGTCGGACCCGCTTTCTCGAGGAGGCCCGTCCGGCGCCGTCGAAGCCGCTCCGGGGCGGGGCCGGGTGTCGCGGGGACGCCGGCCGGTGAAGGGGCGGGGGTCACCGGCCCAGCGCCGCCATGGCTGCGTTGTGGCCTGGCACCCCGCTGACGCCGCCCCCGCGCACCGCACCCGCCCCGCACAGCAGGACGTTGGGGTGGGCGGTCTCCACGCCCCAGCGGCCCGTCTCCTCGGTGGCGTAGGGGAAGGCGAGGTCCCGGTGGAAGATGTGACCGCCGGGAAGCCCCAGGTCCTGTTGCAGGTCGATGGGGGTCTTCGCCTCGATGCACGGCCGGCCGTCGGCGTCGAGGGCCAGGCAGTCGGTGATCGGCTCCTCGAGATGGGCGTCGAGTTCGGCCAGGGTGGCTCCGAGCAGGGCGGCGCGCGCTGCTTCGTTGTCCGCCGCGAAGAGCCGGGCGGGGGTGTGCAGACCGAACAGGGTGAGTGTCTGGTAGCCCCTCGCCGCGAGGCCCGGGCCGAGGACCGTCGGGTCGGTCAGGGAGTGGCAGTAGATCTCGGAGGGCGGGGCGGCGGGCAGACGTCCGGCCGCCGCCTCCCGGTAGGCGGTGGCGAGCTGCTCGTAGCCCTCGGCGATGTGAAAGGTTCCGGCGAAGGCCCGGCGCGGGTCGACGGCGTGGTCACGCAGCCTCGGCAGCCGGGTGAGCAGCATGTTCACCTTCAGCTGGGCGCCCTCGGCAGGGGCCGGCGGCTCCTCGCCGAGGAGTTCGGCCAGCGCCTGCGGTGAGGCGTTGACCAGGACCTGGCGCGCGCCGACGGCGCGTTCTCCGTCGGGCGAGCGGACCGTGATCTCGGCGCGGGCGCCGTCGGTCTCGATGCGGGTCACCTCGTGCAGCACGCGGATCTCGGCGCCCGCCGCGCGTGCCGCACCGGCCAGGGCATCGGTGAGCGCGCCCATCCCGCCGACCGGGACGTCCCAGTCCCCGGTGGAATTGCCGATCACGTGGTAGAGGAAGCAGCGGTTCTGGAGCAGGGACGGATCGTGGGCGTCGGCGAAGGTGCCGATCAGCGCGTCGGTGAGTACGACTCCGCGTACGAGGTCGTCGGCGAAGTTCTCCTCGACGGCCACGCCGATGGGCTCCTCGAACAGCATGCGCCAGGCGTCCGCGTCGTCGACGCGGGCCCGCAGGTCGTCACGTGTCGGCAGGGGTTCGGTGAGGGTCGGGAAGACACGCTCGGCCACCCGTCCCGTCATCCCGTGGAAGCGCTGCCAGGCCTCGTGCTCCCGGCCGTCGCCGGTGAGCGCGGCGAAGGACTCCCGGGTGCCGTCACCGCCGACGAGCAGCCCGGTGAGCCGGCCGCCGCGCATGACGGGCGTGTACGAGGAGACGGCGCGCTTGCGTACGGCGAAGTCGAGGCCGAGCTCACGGACGATCTTCTGCGGGAGGAGGGAGACGAGGTAGGAGTAACGGGAGAGGCGGGCGTCGACCCCGTGGAAGGGGCGGGTCGACACGGCCGCTCCCCCGGTGCCGCCGAGCCGTTCCAGGACAAGTACGGACCGCCCTGCCCGGGCGAGGAAGGCGGCGGCGACCAGTCCGTTGTGCCCGCCGCCGATGATGACCGCGTCGTAGGCGGCGTGCGCGGGTGTGCCGGTTGAGGACGTCGCGTCTGCTGGCATGGCCTCTTCGTAGCACGTGATGATCGCCCCTGGACAGAGGCGCGGGACCGTGGAGGAGGAAGCGCGACGGCCACCGGAGAACCGTCTCCGCGCCCTTCGCCGCCGCCCTTCACCACCCTCACGCGGCGTCTGGGCCGTCTCAGCGAGCCGCCGCCCCTGTGTGCCGGCCACACGGCGGGGAACCACAGTCCGACCCGGGGCGACTGCCGTGCGGCGGGGGCGCGGCAGAGGCACTCGCGGGCTTCGGCTCCGCGGCGTCCGCGTGGCGTGCGGCGCTGCCGGACGCCGGCTCCGCGGCGTCCGACACGGCCGGACACCGCACGTACCCGTACGGCAGTGATCCGGAGGATCCGTTTCTGGACCCCGGCGCGGTGGGTCGATCGGGAACTGCTGCGCCACGGAGCGGAGATCGCGCTGCCGCGCGGTCTCCACCACGTACGGGGCGGCCCGGCCCGGCGGCCTGTGGCCTCCCGCGGCTTCGGCCCGGCGGTCAGTGCGGCGGCGCCCCGCGCTGCCGGCGCAGGTCGGCGGCCCGCCGGTAGAGGTCCACCGCCTCCGTGCCCCGGCCGAGCTGTTCCAGACAGTGCGCCTCGTCGTTACGGCTCGCGAGTGTGTCGGGGTGGCCGGGCCCGAGGACCCGTTCGCGGATCTCGGCGACCGTGCGGTAGTGGGTGAGCGCGTCGGCCCAGCGGCCGAGCCAGCCCAGCCCGACGGCCACCTCCCGGCGGCTGACGAGCGTGTCGGGATGGTCGGGCCCCAGGGTGCGTTCCCGGATCGCGCAGACCTCGCGCGACTCGGCGAGCGCCTCCTGCCAGCGCGCCATCCGTCCCAGGTTGACGCCGAGGCCGTGCCGGGCGCGCAGCGTCTCGGGGTCTGCGGGACCGCTCACCCGGGCGCGGTCCTCGGCCAGGGCGCGGTAGAGCTCCAGGGCCTCGGCGCTGCGGCCCAGCCGGCCGAGGCTGATGCCCACCTCGTAGCGCGCACAGAGCGTGTCGGGGTGGTCCGCGCCGAGCACGGCTGCGCGGGCCTGCGCCACCTCGCGGTAGGTCTGCAGGGCTTCGGTCCAGCGGCCCAGCCGGCCGAGGGTGTACGCCACTTCATACAGGGTGACCAGGGTGTCCGGGTGTGTCGCGCCGAGCAGGCGGCCGCGGGCGTCGGCCACCTCGCGGGCCATGCGGTACGAGTCCTCCAGGCGGCCCAGTCTGCTGAGGTTGAAGGCGAGGTTGTGGCGGCAGCGCAGCGTGTCGGGGTGGTCCGGCCCCATGGAGCGCTCCCGCGAGGCGAGTACCGCGGCGTAGGCGTGGTGGGCCTCGAAGTGGCGGCCGAGCTGGCCGAGGACGTACGCCGTCTCCTGCCGGGCCGCGAGGGTTTCGGGGTGGTCGGGGCCCAGGGCGCGTTCGCGGCCTTCGGCGACCCGGCCGAACTCCCGCAGGGCGTCAGCGGCGCGTCCGGTGCGGCTGAGGGTGAATCCGACCTCGTACCTGCTGGCGAGAGTGTCGGGGTGGTCGGGGCCGAGCACGTGTGCGCGTTCGGCGGCGACCGCGCGGTGTACGTCGCCCGCTTCCTCCCAGTGGCCCAGGCGCCCGAGGTTGAGCGCGGCGCTGTGCCGGCCGGCCAGGGTGGCGAGCAGTTCGGGCGACGGGGTGGGGCGGCCCGGTCCTGCGGGAGGGAAGCCGCCGGTGGGAGCCTGACCGGTCGCGGTGGTCCACGCGCCGGTCAGCGCGGCCGCGTGGTCGAGGGCGGCAGTCCCGGCGCGCGCCGCGCCGGTCGCCTTGTGGCCGGTGGTCATGTTGCGGGTCCAGGCGGGGAGTTGCGGTGTCCTGCCGGCGGTGGGCTGGACCGGCACGGGCGGTGCGAGCCGGACCCGTCCGGCCTCCGGCTGCTCGCCGGTGCGGCCCAGCGTGATGCGCTGTCGCAGGTCACCGGCGTCGGCCGGCCGCTCACCGGGAGCCTTGGCCAGAAGTTCCAGGACGACCTCGTCGAAGAACCTCGGGAGTTCGGCGCGGTGGGCGCGCGGTGGCTCGGGGGCGGTGTCGCGGTGTCCGACGAGCACGGCCCAGGCATCGTCCATGTCGAAGGGCGGCACGCCCGTGGCGATCTCGTACAGCACACACCCCAGGGAGTAGAGGTCGCTGCGGTGGTCGACCTCCCCGCCGCTGATCTGCTCGGGCGACATGTAGTGCGGGGTGCCCATGGCGATGCCGGTGCCGGTGAGACGGGAGGTGAAGCCGACGTCGTGGCCGAGCCTGGCGATTCCGAAGTCGCAGATCTTCACGGCACCGTCGTCGAGACGCATGATGTTCGCGGGCTTGAGGTCACGGTGCACGATGCCCTGCTGGTGGGTGTAGCCGAGGGCGTCGGCGACCTGTTCGGCGATGTCGACGACGTCGGCCACCGGCAGCGGGTGCTGCCTGTTGTCCTCCAGGAGCTGGCTGAGGTTGCGTCCTTCCAGGAGCTCCATCACGAGGTAGAGGACACCGTCCGACTCGCCGAAGTCGTGGACGACGGTGACGCCGCGGTGCTGGAGCGCCGCGGCCACCCGCGCCTCGCGCCGGAAGCGCTCGCGCAGTATGCGGGTGAAGGCCTCATCGTGCTGCGGACCCATCGGTTTCAGGCACTTGACGGCGACCTGCCGGCCCAGCGATTCGTCGCGCGCCCGCCACACCTCGCCCATGCCGCCCCGCCCGATCAGATCGAGCAGCCGGTACCGGCTCTGGATCAGCCTGGTGTCCGCCATCGCCTGTTGTCGCCCCCGTCTGCTCGGCTGCTCACTACCGCTGCCGCGCCCTCCCCGGCCCGTCCAGTATGGCTGCCTGGCTGCGGAGTTTGTACGGGGCGGGGCGGCTGCCGGGGCCGGACCGTGCCACCGCCTTCACGATGTGGCCGGGGGGCGGGCGCCGCCGGAGGCGGGCGGGGACGCGGGGCGGGGCGGTACCCGTGGTGCGCGGGCGGCGGGACGGCTCTGCCGTACAGCTCGTGGGCGTACGCGGCAGGAAGTCGTAGGCGACCTGTTCGAAGTGGGCGGTGAGAGCCGTGGCGGGGACGGCCGGCGGCCGGGGCCGACGGGGCGGGCGCTCTCCCTCTGCTCGTCGATCGGCGTGATGGACCCCGTGGAGGGAACGCCCGAGGCCCGGCGAGGCGCTCTCGGCGCTCCGGTTCCCGCAGCGGCCGTGCGGGCGCCCGGGGGTCCTTCGTGGCTGGGCCGGCACGGTCTCCGCCGGGGCGGTTCAGCGTTTGACGGCCCGCAGGACCACGAACTTCGGGTCGCCAGCGACGGTGACGCAGTTGCCGAAGATCCGGCGCAGCTGGGTGTGATAGCCCAGGTGCCGGTTGCCGACGACCCACAACTCCCCGCCCTGGCGCAGGGCGGCACGTGCTCCGTGGAACATGTTCCGGGCGGTGGCGTCGGTGACCGCCTGGTGGGAGTGGAACGGCGGATTGCTGAGGACCAGGTCCACACTCGCGGGGGGTGTGTCCGCCATCCCGTCGGCGACCAGGAAGCCGGCCTCGGCGTCCGGCCCCGCGTTGTCGCGGAAGGTCTCTTCCGCGGAGGCGACGGCCTGGTACGACTCGTCGATGAAGGTGACGGTGGCGTCGGGGTTGGCGAGTGCCGCCGACGTACCCAGGACGCCGTTCCCGCAGCCGAGGTCGACGACGCGGTCGGGTCCGGTCCGCTCGGGGAGGTGCTTCAGGAAGAACCGGGTGCCGATGTCCAGGCGCTCGGCACAGAAGATCCCGGCGTGATTGGTGACGGTGCGGCCCGAGATCACGCCGACGTCGCCGGGCAGCTCGTAGCGGTACGGCCAGGGGCTGGGGGTCCTGGGCAGGGCCGGGTCCGGGGTGCAGAAGATGAGCCGCGCCTTCTTCACCGCGAGGGATGTCCGGGTGGGCCCGATGATCCGCTCGAAGAGCTTGAGCGTGGAGGTGTGGATCTCCTTCACCATGCCGGTTCCGATGACGACGGTCCCGGCGTGCACAGCGGGCGCGAGCCTGTGGAGCTGGTCCTCCAGGAGCGCCAGGCTCTTGGGCACCCGCACGAGCAGCAGGTCCACACGCTCGGGCGGGGTGTCGCGCACCGACAGCATGCGCACCGAATCCGGGGCGGCGCCGTTACGCGCCAGATTGGCCCGGGTGGCCCGCCGGGTGAGGTACGAATCGGTGATCTGGACGGGGCTGTGCCCGGCCAGCACCGTGGCGAGGGCGCCCCAGCGGTCGCCGACCACCGCCACGGTGCCGGCCGGACGGACCGGCTCGCTCCCTTCCGCTCCCTCCAGCCGCCGCAGCAGGTACTCGTCGGCGGCGTCCCACGCACGGAACGGATCACGCGGGTTCTCGGGAAAGCGGGCGAGGTCGAATTCACCCTGTGACGTCGTCAAACGGTTCATATTCCGTTCAGGCTAGCCGAGTGGCGGGGAGCGCCCGCACGCTCCCCGCCCCGGAGGTGTCCCGCAGGTCCTACGGAAGCCGCTTGTCCATGGCCGACCGGCCTTCCTCGGACAGCCTGCGCTCGGCCCACTTCAGGCTCTCGGGGGTCAGATCCCGCCCGGAGGCGAGCACCAGATCCTCCGCGGTGGGCTGGTCGTTGCCGCCGGTGTGCAGCAGACGGTCGGGAGTCACCCCCCGCACTTCCGGCACGGATACGGTTACGGATTCGGACTCTTCGCTCATACCGCCTCCTCGTCCTTGCGGCAATTCTCGCGCCGGGCCGGCATCCGCGCATCCGATGCCCCGCAGACCTCGGACGAGGCTGTCACTTGACCTGCGCATGATGAATACGCAACGTTCACACGACTGGCACCGTGCGTGTGGGAGCCTCTCGGACCAGCAGACAACGTCCGGCCGCCACGACACCGTTCCACCACCCCGGAGAGGACACCTCACATGTCCAGTCGTCGCCGTTTCTACGCGCGTCCACTATTCGCGACAGCCGCCTCGATCGCCGTTCTCACCGGTGTCGCGTCCACCGCGCCCGCCGCCACCCCCACCACGGTCCGGGCCGCCGCCCTCGACGACACCTACTACCAGGACGCCCTGGGCAAGACGGGTACAGCGCTCAAGAGCTCACTGCACACGATCATCAGCGACCAGACCACCCTCTCCTACAGCCAGGTCTGGGACGCGCTCAAGACGACCGACCAGGACCCGGCCGACTCCTCCCGCGTGATCCTCCTCTACACCGGACGCTCCCAGTCCAAGAGCGAGAACGGGGGCGCTGTCGGCGACTGGAACCGGGAGCACGTCTGGGCCAAGTCCCACGGCGACTTCGGCACCGCGACAGGACCCGGGACCGACATCCACCATCTGCGCCCCGAGGACGTCCAGGTCAACTCCATACGGGGCAACAAGGACTTCGACAACGGCGGCAGTGCGGTCTCGGGGGCGCCCGGCAACTACACCGACGGCGACTCCTTCGAACCGCGCGACGCGGTCAAGGGCGACGTCGCCCGGATGATCCTCTACATGGCCGTGCGGTACGAGGGCGACGACGCCTTCGCCGACCTGGAGCCGAACGACCGCGTGAGCAACGGGTCCGCCCCGAACATCGGGCGGCTCTCCGTACTGAAGCAGTGGAGCCAGGAGGACCCGCCGGACAGCTTCGAGCAGAACCGCAACGAGGTCATATTCGACCGCTACCAGCACAACCGGAACCCGTTCATCGACCACCCCGAGTGGGTCGAGGCCATCTGGTAGGGACCGGCGCGGCCACGACCTGCGCGCAGCGCGCGACGGCCTCCTCACGGAAGCCGAAGCACGGCAGGCCCTGGCCGGCGCGCTGCCGGGCCGCATCCGGTGGGCCCGGCAGCGGTCCCAGGAGAGCGAGACCGAAGAGCCAGATGTACCTCCGGAAGCACAAGGCAATAATTCGCCCGCATCAGGATCGAACGGTATGAATTGACTCGTTGAACGACCCGCTCCGTGCAAGGGGCGGCTCCAGCACCGCGGACCCCGAGCCCTCCGGGAGGGAACGATGGATACGGACGCCCTGACGCCCGGCCTGCTGCAGGAACTTCGCGCGACGAGGCCCTATCCGGCCCTGTCCCTGACGATGCCGACCCACCGCGGGGCGCCCGACAACGCCCAGGACGCCGTACGGCTGCGGAACCTGGTGGCCGAGGCCGGCAACCGACTGGACGCCGACCCCCGGGTGACCCGCGAGGCGCAGAAGGCCGTGAAGACGCAGTTGGACCGCGCGCTCGCCGACCTCGACCAGCGACGCGCCCTGGATTCACTGGTCATCCTGGCCGACATGGACGGGTACCAGATCTGGCAGTTGCCCCGCACGGCCCCCGAGCGCGTCGTATTGAGCGACTCCTACCTCACGCGCAACCTCGTCGCGGCCAAGGCGGGGGCACACCTGTTCTGGGTGCTCGGCGTTTCCGCCGAACACGCGGCACTCTGGTCAGGGACGGACGAGGCGCTCCGCCCTGAGGACGGGCACGGCTTCCCCCTGCGCCCTCCGCACGAGAACTTCGACCCGGAGCGCCAGGCCCGGAGCGGCGACGCTCCGAGCCTCTACTCCAGCGAGGACACCCGCAGCTTCTTCCGCACGGTCGACGGCCGGCTGCGGGACGTACTGAGCGCCGACCCCCGGCCGCTCTTCCTGGTCGGTCTGCCGCAGGCCCTCTCCTTGCTCGAGGACGTCGGGGATTGCGCCAGGTCGGCCGCCTGCAAGGTCCCGAAGGGAACGACGGCGGAAACGACCGCGCCCGAACTGGCCAAGGAGCTGGAGGCAGCGCTGGACGACTGGCGCGCACAAAGGGACGCGGCCGTCCGGGACAGGCTCGACGCCGCCCGCGGAGCCAAAACCTTCACGGGCGGCCTCGACGAGGTCTGGACGGCCGCCCGGGAGAGCCGTGTGGCCCTCATCGCGGTGGAGGAGCACTTCCAGCGGACGGTCCGGGTCACCGGCAACCACCTGGAGGCCGTGGACCCGGCGGACGTGGCGCCGGGGGACGAGGGGATCCGCGACGACATCGTGGACGAGCTCATCGAGACGGTCCTGGACAACGGCGGCGAAGTGGTGTTCGTGGCCGACGACTCCCTCGCCGGCCACGGACGGATCGCAGCGGTTCTGCGTTTCTGAACGCGTGCCCCTCCGGTCGGTGCCGTCCCGCCGGTCCTCAGCGCCGTCATGAGCTGATCGTTCCCCCACGGACTCCGGCCCGGTGTTCAGCCCTCCCAGGTCCAGTCGGCCACCTCGGGCAGGTCCGTGCCGTGTTCCCGGATCCAGTCGTGGTGGCGGGTGCGCGCGTCCGCCATCGCCTGCCGGACGGCGACGGCACGGACACCCAGGCCGGGGACCCGGTCCACCACGTCCATGACCAGCCGGTAGCGGTCCAGGTCGTTGCGGACCACCATGTCGAACGGCGTGGTGGTGGTCCCCTCCTCCTTGTAGCCGCGGACATGCAGATGGGCGTGGCCCGCGCGCCGGTACGCGAGGCGGTGCACCAGCCAGGGATAGCCGTGGTACGCGAAGATCACCGGCTTGTCCCGGGTGAAGAGGGAGTCGTACTCCGCGTCCGGCATCCCGTGCGGGTGCTCCTCGTGCGGCAGCAGCCGGGTCATGTCCACCACGTTCACCACGCGCACGGCGAGCTCCGGGAGGTGACGCCGCAGGAGCCCGGCGGCGGCCATCGTCTCCAGCGTGGGTACGTCTCCGGCGCAGGCCAGCACGACGTCGGGCTCGCGGCTGCCGTCCTCGGTACCGGCCCATTCCCACACCCCGGCGCCCCGGGCGCAGTGCGCGCGGGCCTCGTCGAGGGTGAGCCAGTCGAAGCCCGGCTGCTTTCCGGCGACGATCACGTTGACGTAGTCGCGGCTGCGCAGCACGTGGTCGGCGGTGGACAGCAGGGTGTTGGCGTCCGGCGGCAGATAGACCCGGACGACCTCGGGGCTCTTGTTGAGGATGTGGTCGACGAAGCCGGGGTCCTGGTGGGAGAAGCCGTTGTGGTCCTGACGCCAGACGTGCGAGGTGAGCAGGTAGTTCAGCGAGGCGATGGGCGCGCGCCAGTGCAGCCGGCGCGAGGTGCGCAGCCACTTGATGTGCTGGTTGACCATCGAGTCGACGATATGGGCGAACGCCTCGTACGAGGAGAACAAGCCGTGCCGCCCCGTGAGGAGATACCCCTCCAGCCAGCCCTGGCACAGGTGCTCCGAGAGGACTTCCATCACCCGGCCGTCGCGGGCCAGATGCTCGTCGGTCGGGAGGATCTCCGCCTGCCACGCCTTGCCGGTGGCCCCGTAGAGCGCACCCAGGCGGTTGGACTCGGTCTCGTCGGGACCCACCACCCGGAAGTTCCTGCGGCCGGCTGTGGCCGTCATGACGTCCCTGAGCAGTCCGCCCAGGACCCGGGTGGGCTCGTGCATGGCGGTCCCCGGCGCGTCGACCCGCACCGCGTGGTCCTCCAGAGGAGGCAGCGGCAGATCCCGCAGGAGCAGCCCGCCGTTGGCGTACGGCGTCGAGCCGAGCCGGGCGGCGCCTTCGGGGACGCAGTCCAGCACCTGGGCGGTGGGCCGGCCCTCGGAGTCGAAGAGTTCCTGGGGCCGGTAGGAGCGCATCCACTCCTCGAGCAGGCGCAGGTGGTCGGGGTTGTCCCGGACCCCGGGCAGCGGGACCTGGTGGGCGCGCCAGGTGTTCTCGACGGGGAGGCCGTCCACGTCCTCGGGCCCGGTCCAGCCCTTGGGGGTACGCAGTACGATCATCGGCCAGCGAGGGCGCGTGGACACGCCCTCGGCGCGGGCCGCGCGCTGGTACTCATCGATACGGTCCACGGCCAGGTCCAGGGCGGCGGCCAGCGCCCGGTGGACCGCGGCCGGCTCGTCCCCTTCGACGTAGAGGGGGTCATGGCCGTAGCCGCGCAGGAGCGCGTCGAGTTCGTCCTCGGGCAGCCGGGCGAGCACCGTCGGGTTCGCGATCTTGTAGCCGTTGAGGTGGAGGACCGGCAGGACGGCCCCGTCGTGCACCGGGTCGAGGAATTTGCCGGAGTGCCAGGACGCGGCCAGCGGACCCGTCTCCGCCTCCCCGTCCCCGATGACACAGGCGACCAGGAGGTCCGGATGGTCGAACGCCGCACCGTAGGCGTGGGTGAGCGCGTACCCCAGCTCACCGCCCTCATGGATGGAGCCCGGGGTCTCCGGGGCCACGTGGCTGGGCACCCCGCCGGGGAAGGAGAACTGCTTGAACAGGGCTCCCATCCCGGCGCGGTCGCGGCTGACATCGGGGTAGGTCTCCGAATAGCTGCCCTCCAGCCAGGAGTTGGCGAGGACTGCGGGGCCGCCGTGTCCCGGGCCCCAGACGCAGAGCGCCGGCCGGTTGCGTGCCTTGACGATCCGGTTGAGGTGGGTGTGGACCAGATTCAGTCCGGGCGAGGTGCCCCAGTGGCCCAGCAGCCGCGGCTTGATGTGCTCGGGG
This sequence comes from Streptomyces sp., assembly GCF_035563135.1. Taxonomy (GTDB): domain Bacteria; phylum Actinomycetota; class Actinomycetes; order Streptomycetales; family Streptomycetaceae; genus Streptomyces. The sequence goes on along the minus strand of NZ_DATMVN010000042.1, from coordinate 6,663 downwards.
GCCAGCGGCTCCTCCAGCAAGGGGTTGGCCATCAGGTAGATCTGGCCGACCGCCAGGTAGTTGGCGGCGCGCCAGTGTGCGTCGAGTGCGGCGAGCTCGGTGCCGGACAGGGCGCAAGCCCCGGAGGGGGTTCGGGCGTCGGTCATGAAGCGTCTCCCAGGGGCGTGACTAGCGGGCGTCCGGGCCGGGTCCGTACCAGACCGTGGTGGCGTTGCAGAACTCGCGGATGCCGTGTCCTGCCAGCTCCCGCCCGTAGCCGGAGCGCTTGACCCCGCCGAACGGCAGCGCGGGGTGGGAGGCCGTCATGCCGTTGAAGAAGACCCCGCCGGCCTCCAGGTCGCGCACGCAGCGGTCCATCTCCCCCTGGTCACGCGTCCAGACGTTGGAGCTGAGTCCGAACGGGGTGTCGTTGGCCAGATCCACCGCCTCGTCCAGGTCCGCCACCCGGTAGAGCGTCGCCACGGGGCCGAAGGTCTCCTCGCGGTGGATGCGCATGTCCGGGGTGATCCCGGTGAGCACGGTCGGCTCGTAAAACCAGCCCCGGTCCAGTCCCTCGGGCCGTCCTCCCCCGCACAGTGCCGTGGCACCCTTGCCCAGGGCGTCCTCGACGAGCTCCTCCAGGTCGGTGCGGCCCTGTTCACTGGAGAGCGGCCCCACGTCGGTGGACTCCTCCAGCGGGTCGCCGACGGTCAGGGCGCGCATCCCCGCGGTGAACCGCTCGGCGAACGCGTCGTACACGTCCGCGTGGACGATGAAGCGCTTGGCGGCGATGCAGGACTGGCCGTTGTTCTGGACGCGGGCGGTCACCGCGGTCTCGGCGGCCTTCTCGACGTCCGCCGAGGGCAGGACGAGGTAGGGGTCGCTGCCGCCGAGTTCCAGCACCGTCTTCTTCACCTCGTCGCCCGCGACGGAGGCGACCGCGCGGCCGGCCGGTTCGCTGCCGGTGAGCGTCGCCGCGGCGACCCGCGGATCGCGCAGGAGCGCCTCGACGGCGCCCGAGCCGATGAGGAGGGTCTGGAAGCAGCCGGCGGGGAACCCCGCCCTGGTGAACAGGTCCTCGATGTACAGAGCGGTCTGCGGTACGTTCGAGGCGTGCTTGAGCAGACCGGTGTTGCCCGCCATGAGCGCGGGCGCGGCGAAGCGCATGACCTGCCACAGCGGGAAGTTCCACGGCATGACGGCGAGCACGACGCCCAGAGGCCGGTAGTGCACCCGGGCGTGGGAGGCGCCGGAGTCCTTGACGTCGGTGTCGTCGGGGTGTTCGTCGGCGAGCAGGCGTTCGGCGTTGGCCGCGTACCAGCGCATCGCCTTGGCGCACTTGGCGGCCTCGGCGCGGGCGGCCTTGACCGGCTTGCCCATCTCGGTGGTCATGGTGCGGGCGATGTCCCGCTGGTCCTCGTCGAGGAGATCGGCGGCCCGGTTCAGCAGACGGGCGCGTTCGGCGAAATCCGTGGTGCGGTAGCTGCGGAACGCGCGGTGTGCGGCGGCGAGCCTGTGCTCGGTCTCCTGCTCGTCCAGCGCGTCGAATGTCCTGAGCGTCTCGCCGTTCGCGGGATTGACCGTCGCGATGGGCATGGCAGTGCCTCCTTGCGTTGTTCTTCGACCGTGCCGCGCCACGCCGCAGCGCGCAACGCGGCCCCTCACGCACACGTACCCGGCCGGCGCGGATCATGCGTGCCCGTGGCACACCGTCCGCGCCGGCCGGGCCGGCGCCGGTCCGTCCGTCACACGAGTTCGGCCGCCGGGCTGCCGAGGAACGTACTGCCGCCGGGGCGGGGCGTATGCGGACGCAGTCCGATGGTGCTCGGCGTCTCGGCGTAACGCGTGAACCACACGACCTTGCCGTCAGCGGTCCGGCAGGTGCCCCAGCTGTCGCTCAGGGCCATGACGCGGCTGAGGCCGCCGCCACCGCCGTCGAGCAGCCGGGGCATCCGGGAATCGGCGTCGGCCACGGACACCGTCAGGTGCCGGCCCGTCCAGCGGAGCTCGACGACGCACCGGGCGTCGTCGCCGACGTGCCGCTGGACGTTCGTCAGGAGCTCCTCCGCGGCCCGGCACACCGGCCGGACGTGCAGGTCGAGGCTCCAGTGGCGAAGGTGTGCGGCGACTATGCGCCGCAGCTGGGAAATGCGCTCTGCCGACACCTGCAGTTCGACCAGATAGTGCCGGTCGAGTGGAACGGTCATCGTCGAGGCTCCTCACCGCGAGGCTCACGTGCTTCACCCCGTTTGGACCAACGACCCCCGAACACGAAGCGTGAGCAGTAATCACTTCTGGGTCACTCATCAGGGTGACCCGAGGGGGCCGGTTGCGCAACCGAAGAGCCGGGCGGCCGGGGTCACGGCAGGTAGGGCAGCAGTTTGTCGGGAGTGAGAGGGAGTTCGCGCAGCCGGGCGCCGGTGGCGTGCCGTACGGCGTTCCCGATCGCAGCCGCGGTTCCCACGATGCCGATCTCGCCGATGCCCTTGCTGCCCATGGGGTTGAGATGGGGGTCCGCCTCGTCGATCCAGTGCGCCTGGATGTCCGGGACGTCCGCGCAGGACGGCACGTGGTAGGAGGCGAGGTCCCGCTCGGTGAAGTCACCGAAGGCGGGATCCATGGTGCTGCCCTCGGTGAGGGCCATGCCGAGGCCCATGACCATGCCGCCGATGAACTGGGACCGTGCCGTACGGGGGTTGAGGATGTGTCCGGCCGCGTAGACGCCGAGCAGCCTGCGTACCCGCACCTCGCCGGTCAGGGAGTCGACCGCCGCTTCGGCGAAGTGGGCGCCGAAGGCGTGCCGTGCGTACGGGGGCTCCTGTGCCGTCTCCTCGCCGGTGTCCGCGGTGACGGTGATGCCCTCCGGCGGGAGGGGCCCGGTGTGCTCGGTGAGCCGGCGCACCAGGGCGGTGGCTGCCTTGTGCACCGCGGAGCCCCAGGAGGCCGTGCCCGAGGAGCCGCCCGCGACGGGCGCGGTGGGCAGATCGCTGCTGCCGATGTCGATCGTCACGTTCTCCGGGGGCGTGTCCAGGACCGAGGCCGCGATCTGCGCCAGGACGGTGCGCGCCCCGGTTCCGATGTCCGTGGCGTTGACCCCGATGCGGTAGGAGCCGTCGGGAGCCGCCTGCGCGCGGGCCGCCGACTTCGAGACGAGTACGGGATACATCGCCGACGCGACCCCGGTGCCGAGCAGCCACGGCCCCTCCTGGCGGGCGGCGGGCTGCGGGTCCCGGCCGTGCCAGCCGAAGCGCCGGGCTCCCTCGTCCAGACAGGCCCTGAGGTTGCGGCTGCTGAAGGGGAGTCCGCTGTCGGGTTCGGTCTGCGGTTCGTTGCGCAGCCTCAGCTCGATCGGATCGATCCCCAGGGCGCAGGCCAGCTCGTCCATGGCCGACTCCAGCGCGTACATGCCCGATGCCTCCCCCGGTGCGCGCATCCAGGAGGGGCTGGGCACGTCGAGCGCTGCCACGCGGTGCCCGGTGCGGCTGTGGGGTGAGGCGTACATGGTGCGGGCGGGGACGGCGGCCTGCTCGACGAACTCCTTGATCCGCGAGGTGTGGGTGACGACCTCGTGGGAGACGGACGAGAGTACGCCGTCCCGGTCCGCGCCCAGGCGCACCCGTTGCAGGGTGGGTGCGCGGTGCCCGATGACCGCCGCCATGTACCGCCGGGGCAGGGCGAGCTGGACGGGGAGCCCGGTGTGCCGTGCGGCCATCGCGGCGAGGACGGCCTGAGGGCGTGGGGTGCCCTTGGAGCCGAAGCCGCCACCGACGTGTTCGGAGACGACGGTGACGCGGTCCCGGTCGAGCCCGAGGGCCGTGGCGAGGCTGTCGCGCACGGCGGTCGACCCCTGGCTGGAGTCGTGGACGGTCAGATGTCCGTCGGCCCACCGGGCGGTGGAGGCGTGCGGTTCCATGGGGTGGTTGTGGAGCCCCCGCAGGGTGTAGGTCGCGTCGATCCGCACGGGTGCGGCCTCGAACGCGCGCAGGGCGTCGCCGCGTTCACGCAGGGCCGGGAAGCCTCCGTTCGCCTCCTCGGGGGTGTAGAGGCCCGGGTGGTCCCCGGTGAGCACGACATCGTGCGCGGTGGTGGCGTACTCGACGTGGACGGCCTCCGCCCCGGCCCGCGCGGCTTCCGGGCTCCCGGCCAGGACGAGGGCGACGGGCCAGCCCCGGTGGGGGACCCGGTCGTTCTGGAGCACGGCGAGGATGGGGTCGTCGGGCTCCTCCAGTCGCGGCGCGTTGTCGTGGGTGAGGACGGTGTGCACCCCGGGCACCGCGAGCGCGTCGGCGGTACGGACCGCGGTGACGCGCCCGCTCGCGACGGCGGCGGGGACGATCCAGCCGTGGAGACAGCCCGGCAGGGTCTGTTCCGCGGCGTAACGGGCGGTGCCGGTGACCTTGTCCCGGCCCTCCCGGCGGACGACGGGCGCGCCCAGCGCCCGGGGGGAGTCGCTCATGACGGTAGACCTCGGTTCGTGGGTGTGTGCGGGGCCGCCGGATCAGGCGGGCGCGGCCTGGGTGGTGAGTTCGGCGAGGGCGCCGACAGCGAGCCGGCGGGCCAGGTCCACCTTGAAACCGTTGTCCCGCAGGGGTCTGGCCGCTTCGAGTTCGGCGCCCACCGCGCGGACGAAGGTGTCCTCGGTCGCGGGAGCTCCGCGCAGTACGTCCTCGGCCGCCCGTGCGCGCCACGGCCGGTGGGCGAGCCCGCCGAAGGCGAGCGACACCCGCTCCACACGGCCGTCGCGCACGCTCAGCACGGCGGCGACGGAGGCCAGGGCGAAGGCGTACGAGGCGCGGTCCCGGGCCTTGCGGTACAGGGAGACGGCACCGGGGGGAGGCGGCGGCAGCACGACCTCGGTGATCAGCTCGCCCGGCCTGATCACCGTGTCCTGGTCGGGATTGTCGCCGGGCAGCCGGTGGAAGCCGGTCACGGGCACGGCCCGCTCCCCCTCGGGTCCGTGCAGCTGGACGGTGGCGTCGAGAGCCGCGAGGGCGACCGCCATGTCGGAGGGATGGGTGGCGACGCAGTCCTGCGAGTGGCCCAGTACCGCGAGATCGCGGTGCACTCCCTCCCTGGCCGGGCAGCCCGAGCCGGGAGTCCGTTTGTTGCAGGGCTTGGAGATGTCCTGGAAGTACGGGCAGCGGGTGCGCTGGAGCAGATTCCCGCCGGTGGTGGCGGTGTTGCGGAGCTGCCCGGACGCACCGGCCAGCAGCGCCTGCGACAGAGCGGGAAAGTCCCTCCGTACGCCGGGGTGGGCGGCGAGGTCGCTGTTGCGTACGGTCGCGCCGATCCGGAGACCGCCGTCGTCCGTCCCTGTCACCTGGTCCAGCGGCAGCCGGCTGACGTCGATGAGCAGTCCCGGTGCCTCCACCCCGAGTTTCATCAGGTCGACGAGGTTGGTGCCGCCGCCGAGGAACCGTGCCCCTGGCTGCCCGGCGCCGGCGCGGACCGCTTCGGCCACGGAGGCGGGACGCAGATAGGCGAAGGGCTTCATCGGGCCACGTCCTCGATCGCTTCGACGATGTGCGGATAGGCGCCGCACCGGCAGAGGTTCCCGCTCATCCGCTCGCGGATCTCGGCCGCGTCGAGCGTGGCCGGCCCTCCGGGAGCGGCGAGTGCCGCACGCGGGGTGGCGTGGGAGGGGAAGCCGTCCGCGGCCTCCTCGAGCATGCCGGCCGCCGAGCAGATCTGCCCCGGGGTGCAGTAGCCGCACTGGAGGGCGTCGCGCTCCAGGAAGGCCGACTGCAGCGGGTGCAGCCGTTCGCCCTCGGCCAGGCCTTCGACGGTGGTGATGTGGGCGTCCTCCTGGGCGACGGCCAGCAGGAGGCAGCTGTTCGCGCGCCGCCCGTCGACGAGCACGGTGCAGGCTCCGCACTGGCCGTGATCGCAGCCCTTCTTGGCGCCGGTGAGTCCGAGATGCTCCCGCAGGGTGTCCAGCACGGTGGTGCGGTGGTCGAGCGTCAGCGTCCGCGCGACGCCGTTGACGTGCAGGGTGAAGGTGGAACGGTCGTCGGCGGGCCGCAGCCCTCCGGCGCCGGTGTCGTCGTTGGCGGGGGTGGTGTCCATGTACGTATGCCTTCCGGGGCTCGGTTCGCGCGGAGTCGCTCAGGTCGCGTCGCGGCTCTCCAGCCGGAGCCGGACCTCCTGTTCCTGGTCCCCGGAGGCCGTCCCCACGACCTTGACCGTGAAGCTGTCCGCCAGGCGCCGGCGGAGCCGGTCGACCGCCCAGTAGCCGCCCTGTGCCTCCACGGTCACCGGCCCGGAGAGCTGTGCCGGCTGAGCGCCCTCGCGCATCTCGGAGACGTCGACGGTCGCCGTCCATACGGTCGGGCGGGTCGTCGAGGCGTCCTCGGGGGTGTCGCCCTCCGTGCGGTCGGAGGCGAAGGAGCGGCGCAGTACGTCGAACACGGTCCGCGCGTCCTGTGCCGGGCACCCGGTCATCTCGACGACGACGTCGCTCTCCTGGTGGTCCTGCTTCTGTACGTCCGGGTTGTTCACCGTGAGTCCTTTCACTGGCTGGGTGTGGTGCGTCGTTCCACGGCCTCGCGCTGGGGGCCGACGGTGTGGGCGGGGTCCTCCGCCGAGGCGATGCCCGCGGCGAAGACCCCGAAGCGGGTGCAGGCGGAGCCGGCCAGGAGGGCGAGTCCCGCACCGGCCGCGGCGGCGCGGCTGCGGTGTCCGGCC
>NZ_DATMVN010000041.1:0-6172 GCF_035563135.1 Streptomyces sp. | reverse complement strand
CCCGGGGGCCAGCCTGCGGAAGAGGCTGCCGATCAGGAGCATGACCTGGCGGTAGGTGTCGTGGTCGCTGTCGCCGAGCGGCAGTTCGACGTACTGGTGCCACCACTCCGACCAGTGCCGCACGCGGCCGTGGTGCAGGAGGTGCTCCTCCAGTTCCGCGAAGCGGGGCCGCAGGTCGCCGATCTCCACCCCCACGGCGTCGCCGTGCAGCGCCGCCTCCTCCTCGGCGGGCGGCGCGTCGGGGCCCGCGGGCTCCGGCGCGCCGGCCTGCCACTGGAAGACGTGGTCCGAGGAGCGGTCGACGAGGACCAGCTCGACGCCCGGGGTGTCCAGGGCGTAGGCGATGGCCTGGTATTCGGCCGACGCCTCCGTGATCGGGGCGACGACCGACAGGGGTGCCCATTCCGCGGGGAAGCCCTTGGCCTCGCTCGCGAACGCCTGGACGGCCACCGGCAGCCGGCAGTTGCGCAGCTCCGGCAGAAGGGGAGCCATGTCCTCGCACAGCTCCAGATAGACCACCTTGGGCTGCTTCTCCCGCAGGCGCCGTGCCATCGCGACCGCCGACGCGGGCGAGTGGTGGCAGACGGGGAAGATCTCCAAGGGCTCACGCACGGCGCGGTCGACGTCGTCGACGATGCCGAGGAGCATCCCTTGCAGCGCGTCCGGCCCGTCGGCGAACTCCGCTGCGGCTTCCTGGAGTTGCCCCCTCAGCGCTGCGAAGGGCGTCCCCTCGTCCAGGGCGCTCACGAGAGGGTGGCGATCGCGTCGCGGCCGCCCTCCAGGAACTCCGGCCAGGAGCCGCCCTCCTCCTTGCTGCGCGGCTCGACGACGCCGTGCAGGTACTTGTTGAGGATGGCCAGGTCCTCCGGTTCGCGCCGTGCGAGCGATCCGACGAGCGAGGAGGCGAGGGTGCGGGCGGTCAGCGCGCTCTCGCCGAAGAAATTGCTGTGCAGGATCGCGTCCTCCAGTACGCCGATCTGCTCCGCGCTCGACAGCGCGGACTCCAGCTTCTCGTCGTCGCTGCCGGCCGCGGCGGCGGAGGCCCGCAGGTCGGCGAAGCTCTGCAGCAGCACGTCCAGCAGTGTCGGCGGCACGTCCAGCTCGATCTGATGGCGGCGCAGCAGCTCCTCGGTGCGGAAGCGGACGATCTCCGCCTCGCTCTTCTTGTTCGTCACCACCGGGATGCGCACGAAGTTGAAGCGGCGCTTGAGTGCGGAGGAGAGGTCGTTGACACCGCGGTCCCGGCTGTTGGCGGTGGCGATGACGGAGAAGCCCGGCTTGGCGAAGACGATGTTGTCGCTGTCCATCTCCGGTACCGAGATGTACTTCTCCGACAGGATCGAGATCAGCGCGTCCTGGACATCGCTGGTGGAGCGGGTGAGCTCCTCGAAACGGCCGATCGCCCCCGTCTCCATCGCGGTCATGATCGGTGAGGGGATCATCGACTCCCGCGACTGTCCCTTGGAGATCACCATGGAGACGTTCCAGGAGTACTTGATGTGGTCCTCGGTGGTGCCGGCGGTGCCCTGCACCACGAGGGTGGAGTTACGGGAGATGGCAGCGGACAGGAGCTCGGCCAGCCAGCTCTTGCCCGTGCCCGGGTCACCGATGAGCAGCAGCCCCCGGTCGGAGGCCAGCGTGACGATGGAGCGTTCGACGAAGCTGCGGTCGCCGTACCACTTCTGGGAGATCTCCCGGTCGAGGCCGTCGGAGCGCTCGGAACCCAGGATGAACAGGCGGACCATCTTCGGCGACAGGCGCCAGGAGAACGGCTTGGGGCCGTCGTCGACCGACTCCAGCCAGTCCAGCTCCTCGGCGTACTTGATCTCGGCGGGGGCGCGCAACAGGTCGGACATGTGTAGGCCTTTCCAGAAGTACGGGTTCAACTGCACCGGGCGCGAAGGCCCTAGGTGAGGAAGGTCTTGAGCTCGTGGACGAGCTTGCGGATGTGGCCGGAGAGAACCGGTGTCCCCTGGTCCTTGAAGCGCTCGCGGAACCACGGGTTGACGCTGGCGCGGCCGGAGCTGGTCACGGAGCCGACGGGGATGAACCTGGCCCCGGAGCGGTGGATGGCGGCCATGCTCTCGAAGAGCGGCTCGGTCTGCCATTCGTAGAAGTCGGAGATCCACACCACGACCGTGTTGCGCGGTTCGGCGATCTTCGGCTGGGCCAGTGCCATGGCGGCCGTGCCGTCGGTGCCGCCCCCGAGGTTGGTGCGCAGCAGGGTCTCGAACGGGTCGTGCACCCACGGGGTGAGGTCGAGGGCCTGGGTGTCGTAGGCGATGAGGTGGACGTCCACCTTGGGCAGGCCCGCGAAGATGGAGGCCAGGATGGTGCAGTTGACCATCGAGTCCACCATCGACCCCGACTGGTCGACGACCACGATCAGCCGCTGGGGCGTCGTCCTGCGCACGGTGTGGCGGTAGAAGAGGCGGTCGACGTAGAGGCGTTCCTCCTCAGGACTCCAGTTGGTGAGGTTCTTCCAGATCGTGCGGTCGAGGTCCAGGTTGCGGAACACCCGCTTGGGCGGGACCGAACGGTCCAGGGCGCCGACGGTCGACTTCTCCACCTGTGTACGCAGCACCTCGGCGACCTCGTCGACGAAGCGGCGGATGAGGGCCTTGGCGTTGGCCAGGGCGACACCGGAGAGATTGTCCTTGTCGCGCAGCAGCTGTTCGATCAGTGACATGCTCGGCGTGAGCTGCCCGGCGAGCTGCGGGTCGGCGAGCACCTCGCGCAGCCGCATCCGCTTCACGAGGCCCGCCTCGATGGAGCCGAGCTCGGGGCCGATCTCCGGGATGAGCCGGCTCAGGTCCGGGGTCCTGCCGCCGCCGCCCGTACCGGTCGGGCTGACGCCCCTCCTTCCGGCGCGGCCACCGCGCAGCTCCCCGGGCCCGCAGCCGAGCGCACGCTCCAGCCAGCCCGCGTCGGACTGCCACCGGGACAGCTGGCCGGCGGTGACGGTGCCGGGAGGGGAGTGGAAGACGTTCAGCAGCACCTTCGAGACGAGCGCGGCGCGCCGCACCTCGGCGGCCCGGTCGCGGACGTCGTCAGCTGTCCCTTCTCCCGCTTCACCGTCCTCCGCCTCCGCCTCCGCCTCCGGCACCATCAGGCCGTCGAACTCGGCGGCCAGCTCGGGGTGGCGCTGCACCACGGAGTCGACCGACGCCTGCGGGTCCAGCAGGGTGGCCGGCAGTCCGATGTCCTCCACGACGGCGAGGCTCGCCGCCTCCAGGGCCGCCTGCTCCTCGTGGTCGAAGAGCCGGGCGAGGAGACGCCAGTACACGACCTGGCGGCGGTTGTCGTGCGCGCTCTCGCCGACCGCCTCGGAATTGCGCTGTCCGGTCATGTGCGCAGCAGCCTTCCCGCTCGCTCGCCCAGCACCTTCGCGGCGTCGGTGGCGGCCTTCTCCGCCCTGACCCCGGCCTTGTCGGCCGTCCCTCCGGCCCACGCCCCCGCGTGCACCGCCGTCACCTTCTTCCGCACCGTGGTCTCCACGGCGAGCGGCTGCACGCCGAACGCCCCGGCGTCCCAGCGGATCAGCGCGATGCACGCGCCGGACCTGGCGACGGCCTCGGGGGTGAGCGGCCCGGCGGCGGGGATGCGGTCGGTGTCGACGACCAGGTCGGACCCCGCGACGGTGAAGGTCAGTACACCGTCGTCATCCGTGCGAGCGGTGTAGCCCTCCAGGAAGACGGGTACGGCGATGCCTGCCGGATGCCGGTCCAGGGGTGTGGTCACCGGGGCGGTCGCGGTGGGCAGTGCCACGCGGGCCGTGGCGAACGCCTCGGCCGGCTCACCGGGACGGGCGTGCTCGTCGCTCCAGACCAGGTCGCCTCCGGCGGTGACCGGCATACCCGTGAGCTCCATCGAGCGGCCCTCGCCCGCAGCCGCGAGGAGCGACATGTGGGGACGCAGCAACTGCCAGATCCCGGCTCCGACGACCGTGTCGGGCTTCGGCACCGCCACACCGGCACGCACGAGACGGGGCCCGGAGCCGTCCGCGGGCTCGAACACCGCGTGCACCTGCGCCTGGGCGGCGGTCGCGTGCTCGGTCACGTCGATCCCGAGGGGCAGCAGGCGTCCGTCGGCGGTCCCGGTGACGGGTGCGGCGGCCGCGCCGGGCACCGTCAGCAGCATTCCGCGCGACCACAGGTCGGCCCAGCGGCGTACCGGGAAGCGCTCTGCCGACGCGCCGGGGCAGGACGCGGCGAGTTCGGCGGCGAAGCCGTCGAGGAGGGTCGCGAGGCGGCGCAGGGCCGGCTCGGGAAGCATCGCGGAGACGACCTCCGACGCCCCGGACACCACCTCGTGGTCGAGTCCCTGCCATCCGCAGCGCGCCAGGTCACAGAGCCAGGCACGGGCGGCTGTCAGCAGATTCGCCGCCGGCTCCCCGCCGGCCGGGGATACGGCCGGCGCACCGCGCGAACGGCCGGCCGCCTCCTCGGCCCGGGCCAGCAGCGCGTCGTGGACGGAGCCGAGCAGCGCGGTCCGCGCGGCGGCCAGGGCCACGAAGTGGTCCTCACCCACAGCTCCGGCCGCCGCCTTCGCGGCAGCCTCGGCGGCCCTGGCTGCCAGTGGCGTCCCCGTCACGGCGTCGGCGAGCCGCGTGGGGCCGGCGGCCCCGGCGGGCTGGGCACGGAGGAGACCGGCGACGAGGGCGTGGTCGAAGGCGTCCACGGCCGCCAGGGCCTCGTCCAGTCCTTCGACGGGTCCGGTGAGGAGGTCGGCCCGCATCACGCCACCGCCCGGGTCGGCGGGAAGAACTGCATTTCGGGCAACGGCGTCGTGACCGGTGCGTGTTCGAGGTAGGCGAGGTGGCGCAGGAACCGGCTGAAGACGGAGGCGGCGGCCTTGGTCCCGTCCATCGGCGGGCGGGTGCTCCTCATCGCGGAAGCCAGTACGGCCCCGTCCACATCTCCCTCCGGGACCTCGGCCTTCAGATAACGGACGACGCGCTCGGCGCCGTACTGCAGGACCGCCTCGTTGATCAGGGCGCCGATGTGGTTGCAGAACGACCCGCGCGCACCGCCGCAGGGCCGGTTGTTGTTGGTGCTGCAGGCGAACGCGTAACTCCCGGCCGCGACGGACGACACGTAGACCCGCCCGATGTCCGAGCCGCTGGACACCACGCCCTGCAGGCGTCCGTCGGCCAGCTCGACGAACGGAACCTTGGCGAGCTTGCGCGGCCGCGCGGGCGGTATCACCCGCGCCGTGCTCGACCTCTCCCAATCCGACAACGCGCCATCTCCAATGCACAGCTGAGGGGTTGTTCCCGCCGGACCGGCGGAACACGACTGAACCTACTGGCACCCACTGACAACGCCGTGACCGGCAGCGAAGAGAGCCCCGCGATGCTCGGGCAGGGCGCTCCCCCGCCCCGTGGGTGCAGGTGCTCCCGGGTGTCCCGGACCGGCGTGGACGGCGCACCGGAAGGGGCGTGCGCACGCTGTGGCAATGACCCGTGCGGTACTTCGCACGCCCTGCCGACGGCCATGTGCCACAGCAAGGATGAGCGGACCGCACGTGATCCGAAGAACTTCGTGCTCCTGCCCGCCGGCAGGCACCCATACGGTGAAAGGAAGCCACGTTGCTGCTCCTCATCTCTCCGGACGGCGTCCAGGAAGCCCTCGACTGCGCGAAGGCGGCCGAACACCTCGACATCGTCGACGTCAAGAAGCCCGACGAGGGCTCGCTCGGCGCGAACTTCCCCTGGGTCATCAGGGACATCCGCGCCGCGGTCCCTGCGGACAAGCCCGTCTCCGCCACCGTCGGAGACGTGCCGTACAAGCCCGGCACGGTGGCCCAGGCCGCCCTCGGGGCGGTTGTCTCCGGAGCCACGTACATCAAGGTCGGTCTCTACGGATGCACGACGCCGGAACAGGCCGTCGACGTCATGCGGGGGGTCGTCCGGTCGGTGAAGGACTACCGGCCGGACGCCTTCGTCGTCGCCTCGGGGTACGCCGACGCCCATCGGATCGGCTGCGTCAACCCGCTCGCGCTGCCCGACATCGCCCGCCGTTCCGGCTCCGACGCGGCCATGCTCGACACGGCCGTCAAGGACGGGACACGGCTGTTCGACCACGTACCGCCCGACGTCTGCGCTCAGTTCGTCCGGCTGGCCCACGAGGCGGGGCTGCTCGCCGCCCTCGCGGGCAGCGTCAAGGCGGCG
>NZ_DATMVN010000040.1:0-2147 GCF_035563135.1 Streptomyces sp. | reverse complement strand
GCCCCGTTGACCAGGACGGTCCGGCCGCGCAGGTCGGGGACCCGGCCGACCGCGTGCAGGGCGACAGCCAGCGGCTCGGCCAGGGCGCCCTGTTCGGTGCTCACTCCGGGCGGCAGTGGCCGGATCTGCTCCGCGCGGACCGTACGGTACTCGCTGAACCCGCCGTCGGTGTGCGGGGTGAAGGCCGCTGATCCGAAGTAGCGGACGCGTGGGTAGAGGTTGGTGCGTCCGGCGATCCGTTCCGGCAGCACCCCGTCGCCGAGGAGCTGGGCGGGGTGGACGGTCACCGGCCTGCCTGCGCTCAGACCCGTGACACCGGGGCCGAGCGCGGCGATCCTGCCCGCGACCTCGTGCCCGAGCACCAGCGGATGGACGAGTTCGGCCGTACCGGAGGCTCCCTTCCTCCAGTACGCGATGTCGGAGCCGCAGATCCCGCCCCACTCCATGGCCAGGAGCACCTCGCCCGCACCGGGCACGGGCCGGATCCGCTCGTCGACCCGCAGGTCTCCCGGCCCGTGCACGACGACGGCCCGCATGCGCGCTTCGCCCGCGCCCGCAGCACGCGTACGGGCTTCCGCACCGGCTGCCGCACTCGTACGGTCTTCTCCCGCAACGGCGGTCATATGGCGTCCTCCAGGCGGACCAGGTCGCGTCCGCGGGTCTCCGGCGCGAGAAACGCGCTGACGAATGTGATGAGCGAGTAGGCGACGAGCATCGCCGCGATGGGCCACCAGCTGCCGGTCAGGGCCGTGAGTGTGGCCGCCAGTACGGGGCCGATCGCGGTGGCGAGGATGCCGCCGATCTCCTTGGCGAGCGCGAGCTGGGTGAACCGGGTGCGTGAGCCGAAGAGTTCGGCCATCGTCACGCTTTCCAGCGAGAACAGTCCGAGGACTCCGATGTTCAGACCGAGCACCATGCCGATCATCACCGCGGGAGCCGAGCCGGAACTGATCAGGAACATCACCGGGAAGGAGACGACGACGGTCAGCAGGGTGAGCGTCAGGTAGATCACGCGCCGTCCGAAGCGGTCCCCGAGCAGTCCGACGACCGGCACGGTGACGAAGCCCAGCAGGGAGCCGTACACGATCGCGTCCGTCGGGACGGACCGGCCGACGGAGAGCTGGGTGGCGATGTAGCCGACCAGGAAGGTCTGGATCAGCCCCGAGTTGCCCGCCTGGCCGAAGCGCAGTCCCAGCGCGATGAAGAAGGCCCTGCCCTTGCGTTGCCGGATGCCGGCCGCCAGGACGTCGCCGTGCTGCCGGTCGGTGTCGGCGATGACGGCCTCCACCTCGTCGCGGGCCAGTGCCACGCCGTCCACCACATCGGGACGCTCCTCGAAGACCGGGCTCTCCTTGAGTCCTCGGCGCAGCCAGAAGGCGAAGAACATCAGCCCGAAGCTGAGGAGGAAGGGCAGGCGCCAGCCCCAGGACAGCAACTGCTCCTCGGTGAGCACGGCGAGCAGGATCGCCCACAGCCCCGAGGCGGCGAGCGTTCCCGAGTTGGTGCCGAGCGAGACCAGCGAGGCGATGAGACCGCGTCGGCGGACAGGGGCGTACTCGACGAGCAGTACGGTCGCCCCGGCGATCTCGGCGCCGGCCCCGAAGCCCTGCACCAGCCGGAGCACGACGAGCAGGATCGGTGCGAGGATGCCGATGGTGGCGTAGGTGGGCAGGGCGCCGATCAGGGTGGTGGAGGCGCCCATCAGCAGGACGGTGAGGTAGAGGACCCTCTTGCGGCCGATCCGGTCCCCCATCCGGCCGAAGTAGACGGCACCGGCGAGCCGGGCCACGTAGCCCACGCCGTAGGTGGCCATCGCGGCGATGAGGCCGATGGCGGGACTGACATCGGGAAAGAAGATCTTGTTGAACACGATCGCTGCGGCCAGCGAGTAGAGCTGGAAATCCATGAACTCCATGGCCGTGCCCAGCCAGCCCGAGACGGCGGCCCGGGTCAGGTCACCCGTGGTGCGCTCCGCGGAACGCGTCTGCTCCACGGTGACAGCACTGTCCTTCATCGTGAACTCCGTTGTTCGGTGATTACGAGCGGTGTGCGGGACGAAAGGTGTTCGCAGCCGGGACGGCTCAGATCTCGACGCGGCCGGCTCGCAGCGCCGGCAACCGGCCCGCCACCGCGGCGGTGAGGGCATC
>NZ_DATMVN010000039.1:0-2423 GCF_035563135.1 Streptomyces sp. | reverse complement strand
GCACCTCGCCGTCACCGGTCTCCGCCTCGCCGTTCTCCCCCACCCAGGGGATCGCGGTCACGATCACGGCGTCGCACGTCCGGTCGGCGAGCGCCTCGGCCAGCGCGTCCCGGAAGTCCTGCGGGCTCGCCTCCGTGGTGAGGTCGCGGGGCGGGCGCGGACGCAGCCCTTCCGCCAGGCAGGCGTCGTAGGTGAGGAGGCCGAGCGACTCCGAGTTGCCCAGGATCGCGACCCGGGGGCCGTCCGGCAGCGGCTGACCGGCGAGGAGCAGGCCGACGTCGACCATCTCCGTCACCGTGTCGACCCGGATCACGCCCGCCTGCCGCATCAGCGCGGAGACCGTCGCGTCGGGGATACGGCTGACCGGTACGGCGTGGCCCGGCGGATTGGTCCCGCTGTGCCGGGCGCCCTTCACCACGACCACGGGCTTCACGGCGGCCGTGCGGCGGGCGAGCCGGGTGAACTTGCGGGGGTTGCCGAGTGATTCGAGGTACAGCAGGGCGACGTCGGTGCCCTGGTCCTCGAACCAGTACTGCAGGGAGTCGTTGCCGGAGACATCGGCGCGGTTGCCCGCGGAGATGAAGGCCGACAGCCCGGCGCCCCTGCGGTGCAGACCGGACAGGAGGGCGATGCCGATGGCACCGGACTGGGTGAAGAGCCCGATGCGCCCGCTCCCGGGCGACTCCGGGGCGAGGGAGGCGTTGAGACGGACCGCGTCGGAGGTGTTGATGATGCCGAAGGCGTTCGGCCCGATGATCCGCATGCCGTACGAGCGCGCCTGCCGCACCAGTTCCCGCTGCCGCTCCCGGCCCTCGGCCCCGCGCTCGGCGTAGCCGGCGGACAGGACGACGAGGCCCTGGACCCCGTGCTCCCCACAGTCGGCGACGACCTCGGGCACCCGGTCGGCGGGAACGGCGACGACCGCGAGATCGACCTGTTCACCGATTCCGCCCACGGAGCGGTGCGCGGGCACCCCGTCGACGGCGTCCAGGCCGGCCGCGAAAGACGTGTTCACCGCGTACGTGCGTCCGGTGAAGCCCGAGCCGAGGAGATTGCGCAGCACCGTCCGGCCCACGCCGCCGGGCGCGCGGCCGGCACCGATGACCGCGACGGACCCCGGGGCCAGCAGGCGCTGCACGGAGCGCGCTTCGGCACGCTGCTCACGGGCGCGCTGGACGGCGAGGGACTCGGCCGTGGGTTCCAGGTCGAGGGTGAGGTGGACGGAACCGTCCTCGAAGCTGCGCTGCTGGGTGAACCCGGCGTCCCGGAACACCTTGATCATCTTGTTGTTGGCGGGCAGCACCTCGGCGGCGAAGCGGCGGATGCCCCGCTCCCTGGCCACCGCCGCGATGTGCTCGAGAAGGGCCGAGGCCACGCCACGGCCCTGGTGCGCGTCCTGGACGAGGAAGGCGACCTCGGCCTCGTCCGCGGGCGCGGAGGCGGGCCGGCCCTGTTCGTCGATCCGGTCGAAGCGGACGGTCGCGATGAACTCACCGCCGATCGTGACGGCGAGCCCCACCCGGTCGACGTAGTCGTGATGGGTGAAGCGGTGCACGTCCCGGGCGGACAGGCGCGGATAGGGCGCGAAGAAGCGGTAGTACTTCGACTCGTCGGACACCTGCTCGTAGAAGCTGACCAGCCGCTCGGCGTCGTCCGTGGTGATGGGCCTGATGCGCGCGGTGCCACCGTCGCGGAGCACCACGTCCGCCTCCCAGTGGTCGGGGTACGCGTGATGCGGACTCTGCTCCGGAGTGGGCTCCATGGGCAAAGCCTACGGCTCGGCGCACCGGTCGCGGCGGGTCGGCGGCAGGGGCACGCTGAGGAAGCCTGCGGGCGGTGCGTGGTGGGCGGCGGTGCCGGGCACAGCAGTACGCACCGCATGAGAGACTGGTCTAGACAACCCATTGATACGTGAAGGGCAGAACCATGGCTGAGCGCCGCGTCAACGTCGGTTGGGCCGAGGGCCTGCACGCCCGCCCCGCTTCCATCTTCGTCCGTGCCGCCACGGCCTCCGGCGTCCCCGTGACGATCGCCAAGGCGGACGGCGACCCGGTGAACGCCGCCTCCATGCTCGCGGTGCTCGGCCTGGGCGCCCAGGGTGGCGAGGAGATCGTGCTCGCGTCCGGGGCGGACAACGCCGAGGCCGCCCTGGACCGTCTGGCGAAGCTGGTCGCCGAAGGGCTCGAGGAGCTTCCGGAGACCGTCTGATCCCGGCCGCTTCGAGCCGGAATCAATTCCGCGGAAAAGCCGCGGCGCCCCACCGGGCGCCGCGGCTTTTCCGTTTCCCCGCTTCCCGCATCGGCAGAGATCCGGAAAACACGAATCAGGGCAGCAGGAAGAACGCCTTCCGATAAACGCCCTCTTTGTATACGGCCCTCTCGTTAATGGCGCGCTCCCGCGATGTTTACGGAATGTTGCGAAGT
>NZ_DATMVN010000038.1:0-5988 GCF_035563135.1 Streptomyces sp. | reverse complement strand
GCGGCCGCCTGCGTCCCGCACGACGCCGATCCGCTGGCCCAGCGGGCGGCCGTCGAGACCCTCGTCGGGCTCGGCGCCCGGCGGGTGCAGCTGGTCGACACGCTGATCGCCGCGGCCGTCGGCTGCGGGCTGCCGGTCGAGCAGCCGACCGCCACCATGATCATGGTGTGCGGCGCGGCCACCACCCAGATCGCCGTGCTCTCGCTCGGCTCGATCGTGACGGCCGTACGCATTCCGATCGGCGGCGAGGCCATCGACAACGCGGTCATCCAGCACCTGCGCCAGCACCACGCGCTGATGCTGCCCAGCCAGTCCGTGCGCCCCCTGCAACTGGCGCTCCGGGGCAACGGCCTCACGCTCAACGGCCCGGCGGTGACGGAGATCCACGGCCGGGACGTGGCCACCGGCCTGGCCCGTTCGGTGCAGGTCGACACCGCCGCCGTACGCCTGGCGATCCACACCCCGCTCACCGCGGTGCTCGACGGGCTGGGCAAGGTGCTGCGCGACTGCCCGCCCGACCTGGTGGCCGACATCGCGGAGACCGGGATCATGATGGTCGGCGGCAGCGCCCTGCTGCCGGGGCTCGACCAGATGCTGCGCGACGCGACGGGCGTCCCGGTGCGGATCGGTGAGCGCCCCGACGTGTGCTCGGTGCTGGGGCTCGGCGCGATGCTGGACGGCACGGTCGAGCCGCTGGTCCTCGCCCCGATCGCCCGCTGAGAGCCGAAGGGCTCCCGGTGGCCGGTACGGGGCTCGACCTGCGGGCCACCCTCCAGCACATCGTGGACACCGCCACGGCGCTGGCCGGGGCAAGCCACGGCGCCCTGGCCCTCCTCCACGGGGAGGAGGGCCATGTCACGGACCTGTTCACCACCGGCATGACCGAGGGCGAACGCCGCGCCGCGGGCCCGCTCCTCGACGGGCGCACGGGAGCCCTCGGAGCCCTCGTGCACGACACGCAGGCCGTACGCGTCGACGATCTGGCGGCGGGCCCGCGCCCCCGCGCCGCGCCGCCCGCGTGTCTCCTGGTGCGTTCCTTCCTCGGGGCGCCCGTCCGGGTGCACACCGAGGTGCTCGGCAGCCTCTGTCTCACCGCCCAGGAACCGGGGCACTTCACCGACACCGAGCTGGCGCTGCTGCGGCTGCTCGCCTCCCAGGCGGCCGCCGCGATCGGCGGCGCCCATCTGTACGAGGCGGCGAGGCAGCGTGAGCACTGGATCGAGGGGGCGGCCGCCGTCACCCGGGCGCTGCTGGCCGGCGCGGGCACGACGGACGCCCTGACGACCGTCGCCGAGCGGGCCAGGGTACTGGCCGGTGCGGCGGCCGGGGTGATCCTCCAGCCGACACCGGGCGGCGGGATGGAGATCGTCGCCGCCTCCACCCTCGACGATCCGGCCGGTCTCGTCGGTACCGCCATCGAACCGGGCTCCCCCGTCCTCGTCCAGCTGCTGGGCGGCGAGGAGGTCTTCATCGAGGACTCCGCGACGGACGAGCGGATGACGACCCCGGTCCGGTCCCGCTTCGGCCCCAGCATGATGCTGCCCCTGCAGAGCGGGGGCAGGCTCATCGGCACCCTCGCCCTCCCCCGGCGGCGCGGCGCGGCCCCGTACACGGCGATGGACCGGCTGCTCGCCTCCCAGTTCGCCTCCCAGGCCGCGCTGGCGCTGGTGATGGCCGACGCCCAGCACGACCGGGAGCAGCTGGCGGTCTACGAGGACCGCGACCGCATCGCCCGCGACCTGCACGACCTCGTCGTACAGCGGCTGTTCGCGACGGAGATGATGCTGGAGTCGACCCGCCGCAAGGACCTGGCCGGCGACACCGGGACCGCCGAACTGCTCGCCAGGGCGGTCGACGAGCTGGACTCCACCATCCAGGAGGTCAGGACCGCGATCTTCGCGCTCCAGCAGCCGCCGGCCGAGGCCCCCGCGACCTTCCGGGGCCGGGTCCTGCGCGAGACGGGCGGCGCGGCGGCGGTGCTCGGCTTCCAGCCGTCCGTCCAGTTCACCGGGGCGGTGGACGCCCTGGTGACGGAGCCGGTGGACGGTGAACTGCTCGATGTGCTGCGCGGGGCCCTGGCCGCCGTGCACCGGCGGACCGGGGTGTCGGCCGTCGAGGTGGAGGTGGACGCGGCGGCGCGGCTGCCCGACGGACGTGCGGCGGTGCGGCTCGTGGTCGCGGACGACGGGCGCGCCGAGGACGGCACCCGGTCACCGACGGTCACCTGGCAGGCGCCGCTCTGAGCGCGATGCGGGTGTTGGAGTGGGCGACGCCCGCCTCCTTCTTCAGCCGGCGCAGCAGCGTGTCCAGGGAGCCGGGGTCGGCCGCCGTGGCGCGTACGAGGTAGTCGTGACCGCCCGTCACATGCACCACCTCGGTGATGCCGGGCAGGGTGAGCACCGAGCGTTCGAACTGCTCGTTCGTCGTGTCGAGGCGCAGCGACACGTCGATGAAGACGACGAGGCCCGAACGGGTGTCGGCGGCCGGGTCGATGATCACCGTGAAGCCACGGATGACCCCGTCGCGGCGCATCCGGCGCACACGGTCACCCGCCGCGTTGGCGCTGAGCCCCACGCGCACACCCAGATCGCGGTACGAGATCCGGGCGTCCTCCTGGAGAATGCCGAGGATCTCTCTGTCCAGCCGGTCCATACCGCCGATTGTCGCAGCCCGGGGCGGGAAACGGCGGGTGGGCGGCCCCTCCCCGGAGCCCGGGAGAGGCCCTTCACCCATGGGGCGTCTGCCGTGCGGCGCCCTTACCCGGATGGCTCAGCCCGCCGTGCCCCGCCCGCTGCCGCGCTCTTGACTTGCGGTGTGGACACAACCTCCGAGCAGGCCCCCGCCCAGGACCGGAAACAATCCGCTGCCGCCTACCGGAACCTGATCATGGCCACGATCGGGTTCACGCTCACCTTCTGGGCGTGGAACCTGATCTCCCCGTTGTCGGGCGAGTTCAAGGAGCGCCTCGGCCTGAGCTCCTTCCAGCAGTCCCTGCTGGTCGCGGTTCCCGTCCTGGTCGGCTCGCTCGGGCGGATCCCGGCGGGCGCGCTGACCGACAAGTACGGCGCCAGGCTGATGTTTCCCGCCGTCTCGGCCCTGACGATCGTCCCGGTGCTGCTGCTCGTCCCGGCGAGGGACTCCTACGGGGCGATGCTGGCCGTCGGCTTCCTGCTCGGGCTGGGCGGTACGACGTTCGCGATCGGGATCCCGCTGGTCAACTCGTGGTTCCCGCCCGCGGAACGGGGGCTCGCGCTCGGGGTGTTCGGGATGGGCATGGGCGGCGTCGCGCTGTCCGGTTACTTCACGCCCCGGATCGCCGAGCACAGCGAGAACCTGCCGTTCTGGATCGTCGCCGGTGCGCTCCTGGTCTACTCGCTGCTCGCGGCGGTCCTCATCACCGACCACCCCCAGCGCAAGGTCCCGGCGGACTCCCTGGCCCACCGGCTGGGCTCGGCGGGCCGGCTGCGGGTGACCTGGGAGCTGTCCGCGCTGTACGCGATCGGCTTCGGGGGCATCGTCGCGTTCGGCGTCTACCTGCCGACGTATCTGAAGACGTGGTACGAGATGTCACCGACCGAGGCGGGCACCAAGGCGGCGGGGTTCGCGCTGGTCACGGTGGTCTTCCGGCCGGTCGGAGGCTGGCTCTCGGACCGGATGCACCCCGCCGTGGTCACGGCCGGGGCCCTGCTGCTGGTGGCGCTGATGGCCATCGTCCAGGCCTTCGACCCGCCGCTGGACCCGCTGGGCACGGTCGCGCTGCTGTGCATGGCGGCGGGCCTCGGCACCGCGAGCGGAAGCGTCTTCGCCCTGGTCTCGCAGGTGACACCGCAGGCCAAGGTGGGCAGCGTGACCGGCATCGTCGGCGCGATGGGCGGGCTCGGCGGGTTCGTGCCGCCGCTGGTCATGGGCGCGATCTACAGCGCGAAGGACTCGTACTCGATCGGCTTCATGCTGCTGTCCGACCTGGCGCTGGCGGGCGCCGTGTACGCGTACGGCCGGATGCGGACCATCCGCCGCGAGGGCTGAGCCGGGCCCGTGCCTGCGCCCGCGAGGGCTGCGGCCGGCCCGAACCCTGTGCCGCGCCGGCCGGCACAGGAGCCGGGCGGTCTCCGCCTCCGTCGCGATGGCCGGCCCTTGAGCCGGACAGCCTCCGCAGGCACCCCCTAGGCTGCACCGCGTGACCTCTCTTCTGCCCGCGCTGCGCGGAGCGTCCGGCCGGACGGACTCCCCCGAGGCCGTCCGGTTCGGCGAACACGTCCTGACCTATGCCCAGTTGGCTAATGCCTCCGCCGCCCTCGCCACCCGGATCGCGGGGGCGGGGCGCGTCGCCGTCTGGGCCACGTCCACCCCGGAGACGGTGGTCGCCGTCGTGGCGGCCCTCCGGGCGGGGGTGCCCGCCGTACCGCTCAATCCGAAGACCGGCGAACGGGAACTCGCCCACATCGTCGCCGACAGCGCCCCCTCGGTCGTACTGGCCGGGGCGGGCGACGGTCTGCCGTCCGCGCTCGGCGGCCTGCCCCGGCTCGACGTCGACCCGGCCGCGGCGGGGCCCGCCCCGGCCGCCGGCTTCCCCGAGCCCTCCGAGGAATCCCCCGCCCTGGTCGTCTACACCTCCGGCACGACGGGCCCGCCCAAGGGGGCCGTCCTGCCCCGCCGGGCGATCACCGCGACGCTGGACGCGCTGGAGGACGCCTGGCGGTGGACCGGCGACGACGTCCTCGTCCACGCCCTGCCGCTGTTCCATGTGCACGGGCTGATCCTGGGTGTCCTCGGCCCGCTGCGCCGGGGCGGCTCCGTGCGTCACCTCGGCCGGTTCTCGGCCGAGGGGGTGGCCCGGGAGCTGCTGTCCGGGGGGACGATGCTGTTCGGCGTGCCCACGATGTACCACCGGCTGGCCGGCGCACTGGACGGTCCGGCCGGTCCCGGGGGCCTCAGGGAGGCCCTGGCCGGAGCCCGGCTGCTGGTCTCCGGTTCGGCGGCGCTGCCGGTCCACGACCACGAGCGGATCGCCGCGGCCACCGGCCGCGGGGTCATCGAGCGGTACGGGATGACGGAGACCCTGATGAACACGGGCGTACGGGCCGACGGCGCGCCGCGTGCCGGGACGGTCGGCCCGCCGCTGCCGGGCGTGGAGCTCAGGCTCGTCGAGGAGGACGGCACCGTGCTCCAGGACACCACGTCCATCGGCGAGATCCAGGTGCGCGGCCCGAACCTCTTCACGGGCTATCTGAACCGGCCGGACGCCACGGCCGCCGCCTTCACCGAGGACGGCTTCTTCCGCACGGGCGACATGGCCACGATCGACCCCGACGGCTATGTGCGGATCGTCGGGCGCAAGGCCACCGATCTCATCAAGAGCGGCGGTTACAAGATCGGCGCGGGTGAGATCGAGAACGCCCTGCTGGAGCATCCCGGCGTGCGTGAGGCCGCGGTCACCGGTGAGCCCGACGCGGACCTCGGCGAGCGGATCGTCGCCTGGGTGGTGCCGACCGACCCCGGATCTCCCCCCGGCGAGCCGGAGCTGTCGGACCATGTGGCGGGTCTGCTGGCTCCGCACAAGCGCCCGCGCGTCGTCCGTTACCTGGACGCACTGCCCCGCAACGAACTGGGCAAGATCATGAAGAGGTCGCTCGGTGTCTGACACCCCGCGCGACCGCATGTCGGCGCGGGAGGCGATCGCCTCCGTCACCGGCAGCTTCACGGAACACCGTCCGGCCGGGCGGCCCGCCCCCGGGGACGGGCCGCTCGGCTGGAGCGGTTACGCCGAGTCCAGGGCGCGGGCCACGGCACGGACCGGTGAGGAGGAGTCCGTCCTCCACGGGACCGCCGTCGTCGGCGGCCGGGAGTGCGTCCTGGTCTCGTTCGAGTTCGGCTTCCTGGGCGGCTCGCTGGGGGCGAGCACCGGAGACCGTCTGTAAGCCGCGTACGCGCTGGCCGGTGAGCGGCGGCTGCCGCTCGTGTCCCTCGTCGCCACCGGCGGCAGCCGGA
>NZ_DATMVN010000037.1:0-2023 GCF_035563135.1 Streptomyces sp. | reverse complement strand
GGCATCCGCCTGGTCACCTACGGGCACGTCGGCGACGGCAACCTGCACTACAACCTGAGCAAGCCCGAGGGGGGCGACGACGACGCCTTCCGCGCCCGCGCCGACGAGCTGGCCCGGATCGTCTACGACTCGGTCCGCCGGCTCGACGGCAGCATCAGCGCCGAGCACGGCCTCGGTCAGTCCAAGCGAGAGGTGATCGCCGACTACAAGGACGCCGGCGAGCTGGAGCTGATGCGCGGGATCAAGCGGCTGCTCGACCCGGCCGGACTGATGAACCCGGGCAAGGTGCTGCCGGGGCTGTGAGGCGGCGCGCCTCCGTGGGTGCCCCCATACCTGGTGGCCCGGTAGACAGCGATCGCATCGAAGGCGGCTTCAAGGGACGTCAGCTGTCACGGTGCGAAGACGCGCCGGGCGCCTGGCGGTTCCGGGCACCAACGCCACATTGAGCGACCATTCGATCACGAAGGCAGCCAACCAGTGGGAGCTCGCGTGGAGAGTCGGTCCGTACGGGTCGGAACATGGAACGTCGAGTACGCCGCCGGTGAGGAGAAAAATGCCGCCCGCCTCGAGCGGTTGCTCGCGGCTGATTGCGACGTCCTCGTGCTTACAGAGACCAACGATGCCCTTGCTCTGCCGGCTCCCTACGTTGCCGTATCCAGCGATCAGCGGCCGACGGCCGCTGCGGGAGGTCGTTGGGTAACCATTTGGAGCAGGCTTCCCGCCCGTCAGCTAGCGACGAACGATCCGGTCCGAACTGCCGCGGCGGAGCTGGCAGGCGCGATCGTCGTCTATGGCACCGTGCTGCCGTGGCACACGGATCCGGGACCGACGCCGGCTGATGCTGCCCCCGCGCCGAACTGGTCTGAGTTCATGCGAGTAACGGCCCTTCAGGGGGCGGAGTGGCGGGCGCTGCGCGATCGGAACCCCGACTCTCTGTTCATTGTCGCCGGAGACCTCAATCAGTCACTCGGCGCCCAGCACTATTACGGGACGCAGGCAGGTCGGCAGCTCCTCCGCGACTGTCTGATGCAGGCAGGTCTGACCTGCTTGACGGACGGTGAGCACCTGCCGCAGGGCCTTCTGCGGCACCCCCTGATCGATCACATCTGTGCTGCAGCCCCTGCCGGCGAAGTCATCGAGGGAGAGGACTGGGTCGGCTGGGAAGGCGCACGCGAAGGGACGAGCAGGTTGTCCGACCACTCAGGGGTGGCCGTGACGCTCCGCAGCACGCCGGGCGAGTCTCTTCACCCCGGTGGAAGCGAGACAATGAGCATCACCATCGCGGGCAAGAGGGTCCCTGATCCGTTTGAGAGGTTGGCGGCCTACGCCAGTCGGTACTCCTCTACCTTGATCCGCTACGACCTCGCCGGACAGGATGAACCGTTCACCCTCTCGCGTGACGAGGTGCGGCGAACCAGAAAGATCGCCTCCCGCATCAGCGACCGTGAGCGGGATTGGTTCGTCGAGCGGGGACAGACCGCGCCGTGGACCCAAGTGGAGGCCGACGCTGACCTTGGCGACGCAGACCCCGAGCAGGAGGGAGGCCTGTACGACCGGGCCGATGCGCTCTACCAGCATTTCCGCAGCGAAGCTCCGCGCAATGTGAACATGGCCAAGATCAGCAAAGTTCTACACCTCAAGCGGCCCGCGCTCGTCCCCCTCCTCGACAGCCATCT
Organism: Streptomyces sp.; assembly: GCF_035563135.1. GTDB lineage: Bacteria > Actinomycetota > Actinomycetes > Streptomycetales > Streptomycetaceae > Streptomyces. The sequence goes on along the minus strand of NZ_DATMVN010000037.1, from coordinate 347 downwards.
CGAGCGCGAGTACCGCAGCCTGGCCCGGCAGGCGGCACGTCGCTACCCCGCCCGGGGATACAGCCGCCTGTACTGGGCTGCTATCAGAGACGATCTACTGCTCAACCGTGACTCCATCGCGGCGATGAGAAGCAGGTTCGCGAAAGACGACCGTGAGGCCGTGCGCCGACTGTCCCAGCTCACCGATCTTCGGGTGCTCGACATCCTTACCTGGTGACCTCGACCCGAGGACGCGTGTGCCATGCCGGGCTGCTTGAGGCTACGACGCCGGAGGCGGTGCTCGTTAGGGTGGCGACGTGATGGATCCCGGTGCGCCGGCCCTCGCGAAGGCAGCGTTGCGCGACCGG
>NZ_DATMVN010000036.1:0-7410 GCF_035563135.1 Streptomyces sp. | reverse complement strand
CCGCCCGCGACGGCCCCGCACGCCCAGGAGACGGACTGACCGCCATCAGAGAATTCCCCCGGCGGCGAGGAGCAGCCGACTACTGCGAGAGCTGCCGACGGCCAACAGTGCGTGCCGCGCCCGGCGCCGGTACCGGCTCGGCGCGTCCGCCCCGCGGACGGCCCGGTTCTGCCCGCGGAACAACCGACCAGCCCTATGAACGACAGGAGCGTCACGACGTGTCGGCCTCACCCGCACCGGCCACAGAGTCTGAGGTTCCTTCCGGGAAGCAGCGGCCGATTCTGCTCGGCATCCTCCTTCGTGCGGCTCAGGCCGGGCGCCACGGCATCGGGCCTGGCCACCTGGGCCCTGCCATTCGTGCTCGGGTCCGCGGTGCTCGGCTGCACGCTTTCGGCCACCGAGTCCGGCCTGGTGCTCGCGGCCCGCACCGCGGGATTTCCCGCAGCGGTGCCCGTCGGGAGTACTGGCCGACCGGTACTCCCGACGGGACGTCGTGCTGTGGGCGGGGCTGGTCACAGGGGCCGCGAGTCCGCTGATCGCCGCCGGACGGGTCCGGCGTATCCCGCAGCGTGAGCCAGTCTGGGCGCGGGCACCTCCGGGCGCGCCACCGGGGCTTCGGTTCAGCACTCAGAGCCTTCGGGCATCCCCCTTCGTCACGGCCACCCCCGGTTCGCAGATCACTTGCCGGAGCCGGAGTACGGCAGCAGTGCCATCTCGCGAGCGTTCTTGATCGCTGCGGCCACCTGTCGCTGCTGCTGGGCGCTGATCCGGGTAACCCGGCGGCTGCGGATCTTGCCCCGGTCGGAGATGAACTTCCGCAGCAGATCGGTGTCCTTGTAGTCGATATAGGTGATCTTCGCCGCGTCGAGCGGGTTCGGGCGGTCCTTGGCGGGCTTACGGGGTTCCTGGCGTCGGGCCATGGGTCTTTCCTTATGGGTGGGTGTGCGGGCGCGCGAGGCGGTCAGTGGACCGGGTCGAGAAGTGCGTCGAAGGCGTGCGGCAGGTCCTTCCACGCCGTGCGGCCTGCTTCGTACTCGCCATCGGTCAGCAGGCAGGAATCGAGCAGGGCGGTCAGCCCGTCCCGGTCGAGGCCGGGGGAGATGAAGACAAGGTGCTGGCAGCAGTCGCCGTGCTCGGGGTGCCAGTCCAGCGCGGCGGCCGCCCGTCGGACCGGTGCAATCATGTCCCAGGCGGCATCCGGCAGGGACGCGAGCCAGGGGCCGTTGTTCTCGACGCAGAGCGCGCCGCCCGCCGCGTCCCAGGACAGGAGAGTGTCGGGGCGGTCGGCGAGCCAGAACCGGCCCCGGCTGCGAGCAGCCGCGCAGCTCAGGTCCTCCAAGGCGTCGTACAGGCGCTCGGGATGGAACGGCCGGTGCCTGCGCCACACGAGAGTGCTGACGCCGGCCTCCTCGGCTTCCTGGGGCAGCAGCGCGCAGGCCGGATGCTGGCCGGCGCCGGCCGCTTCCACGTCGAACCCCGCGAGGGCCAGCCTCGTCAGCGCCTGGGAGCCGGCCGCCGCCTGAGGAGCCGTCGGGTGCAGCTGGCCGATCAACGCCCGGTCCTCGTCGTCCGCCTGGTCGTCGTTGACGAGGGCGACCGCCGACGCGTACTCCAGCTGCCGCGCCCAGGTGTCACCGACGGTGCGCTGATCGGTGGCCGCGGCTGCCAGACCCACCTCGGCGAGATCGTCACCGTTGACGAGGTACGGCAGCACGAGGGCGGGATCGACGGCGGTGATCACACCGGTCACCTCGACAGCGCCCTCACCGTGAGCGGCGACGACCTCTGCCATCGCCCTGGGCTCGACGGAGTCCCACAGCTCGACGACGGCCATCCGGGTCACACCGTCGGCCGCCAGGCGCTCCAGCTCCGGCACCAGGTCCTCGCGCAGGGCGCAGCAGGCACAGTCGTTCACCAAGGGGGCCTCGCCGCTGGAGAGCACCCCGGAGGAGTCACGCACGGTCCGCAACACCGTGCCCTTCTCGGCCGTCGCGAGGTCGTGGTGCAGGGCGACGCTGTGAGGTATCTCCCTCAACAGTCCTTCCACCACCTCGCGGCGTGCGTCCGCGTGCAGGCCGCTGACGAGAACCACGGGCAACTTGTGGTCGCCTGCCATCACCGGCCCTCACTGCGGCCGTAGCGTCGCTCGAAGCGTTCGACGCGTCCTGCGGTGTCCAGGACGCGGGCGGTCCCGGTGTAGAAGGGATGGCTCGCCGAGGAGATCTCCACATCGACGACCGGGTAGCTGTTGCCGTCCTCCCATTCGACGGTCCGGTCGCTGGTCAGGGTGGAGCGGGTCAGGAAGGCGTAGTCGGCGGCCTTGTCGCGGAAGACGACGGGGCGGTAGGTGGGGTGGATTCCGGGCTTCATGGCGGTGTCCTCGTGGTCGGGGCCAGGGGTGTCGAGCGGGGGTGTCGCGGTGTCAGCGCTCTTCGCGGAAGTCGACATGACGACGGACGAGGGGATCGAACTTCCGCAGCACCAGCCGGTCGGGGTTGTTCCGCCGGTTCTTGCGGGTGACGTAGGTGTAACCCGTTCCCGCGGTGGAGCGGAGCTTGATGATCGGACGTACTTCGTTGCGAGCCATGCCGCTACTATATGGCAATGGTTTCCATGTTCAATATGGGACCCACGCGATGAGAGGCAGGTAACTTCATGTCCGCCCACTGCCAACTGACCGGTGCACAGCCGGGCTTCGGCAACAAGATCTCCCACTCGCACCGGCGTACGACGCGCCGGTTCGACCCGAACATCCAGCGCAAGCGCTACTGGCTGCCCGGTGAGGGACGCCATGTGCGCCTGGTGCTGAGCGCCCGGGCGATCAAAGTGATCGACACCATCGGCATCGAGGCGGCGGTCGCCCGGATCCGCGCGCGGGGAGTGAAGATCTGATGGCCAAGCAGAGCAAGATCGCCCGGAACGAGAAGCGCAAGGCGACCGTCGAGCGGTACGCCGCCCGGCGTGCGGAGTTGAAGGAAATCATCCGCAGGCCCGGCACTCCGGAGGCCGAGCGGCTCGCCGCTGTCGGGGAACTGCGCCGCCAGCCGCGCGACGCGAGTGCCACCCGGGTGCGCAACCGGGACAGCGTGGACGGCCGTCCGCGCGGTCACCTGCGGAAGTTCGGGCTGTCCCGGGTCCGGATGCGTGAACAGGCGCACGCCGGATTCCTTCCCGGGGTGACCAAGTCCTCCTGGTGACACCTCGCTCTCGACGTCGGGTGGTGGTGCGGCCGGCGGGCCGCGATGCCGCCCGTCGCCGTCCCCTGGACCCGAGGACTGCCGCGGCCGGTGGGGCGCCGTAGGGGTCGCGGATGCCTCGCAGGACAACACGGGGGGAGGCCGGTGCTGCTCGTCCGGGTCCTCTGCCGGCTCCGCCGATGACTCGTCAAACTAATTGGAAATGATTACCATCTCGGCTAGTGTGAGGTGGTGGATCGCCGCTGCGGCGACCGCCCCGCCGGCGGCGGATGCCGGAGATCCACCGTCGGCGGGGGTGGGCCACCTGGCCGGAAGGAGCGTCAGGCTGTCCATCGGGAGCCCCGGATCTTCTCCGTGGGCCGGTGCCGGGCTCCTCCTCCCCGGCGCCGACCCCCCTTTCGGGGCGGGCCCGTGCGTGAGCCGGCTCCGGAGTGCTGACGTGACCAGCGGCTGCACCTACCCGCACGTAAGGAGACGACGATGGACACCGTCTCGTCGGCTGCCGTCCCCGAGCGGCCCAGGCGTCGCCACGCAGCGGACCGGCGGCCTGAAGTGCTGGCCGCCCTCCGGGACGACGGAGGGTTCCTGAGTGCTCAGGGCCTCCACGCGACGATGAAGCAGCGGGGAATCCGAATCGGCCTCACCACGGTGTACCGGGCACTGTCCGCCGCAGACGCGGAGGGGCGGCTCGAAGCGGTCTACGCGCGCAGCGGGGCCAAGGCGTACCGGTATCTTCCGCCGGTCCACGAGCACCACTTGACGTGCCGTGTCTGCGGAGCCGGCGCTGCGTTCTTCTGCCAGGGGCTGGAGGACTGGGTCGCGCAGCTCGGGCCTCGTCACGGGTTCGAGGACGTGCGGCACGCTGTCGCCGCGACGGGCACCTGCCCCGGTTGTGCGTCGGACGGTGCGGGCTGAGAAGGGGCATGCCTGTCCGGATCGCACAGCCCTTCGAAGAGTCATCGGTCCGCCGTCGCTCCACCTCACTTGAAGGGAACCCACGTGTCCAAGGGGCTGCTCAGTGTTGTCACCGGCAACACCCCGGCCGTACGAGGAGAAGCCGTCGACAGGCTCTTGAGGCTGTCGACGGACGCAGTCGTCCTGGCGGTGTCGGTCCACGGACGGCACGAGGAGCGTCCCTCGGTCCAGCGCTTCCTTTCCGGACGTGATCCTCGTATCGAGTCGATCGCCCCCAAGGCTGCCACCGGAAGCCCGGCCGTGATCCTCCGGCAGGACCTGTTGTCGCTCCGCCGGACCGCAGGGAGCGGCCATGTGATTCTCGCTCTCCCGGAAAACCTCGACATTCTGCCCTTCCTCGTGGAGTTGTGGCGCACCCGAAGCGGTGCGACCTCCCTCGGGGACCACTACGCGGCGGCGCCGGTCCTGGTGGCCGTCGACCCGGTGCCGTTCATGGCCGACATCGGTTGCGTACACCAGGCTGTTCGCCTGTGGAACGGCTGGGGCCGCACGGCTCCGCTCACGCAGGCCGAGGCGGCTGCACGGCAGGTCGAGTCTGCCGACGTGCTCCATGTGCCCGCGGGAGAAGAAGCCGCCGACAACCGGTACGCATCGGGTGTGGCCTCCCTGGCCGAGCAGATCAACGGTGCCGCTCCGCTCCTTGACCCGTCCGCCGACGAGCGACGGATCGTGCATCCGCTGCCGGCCGACTTCGGCGAACAGTGGCTGGCGCGCTTGGATCCCGTGGTGATCCCCGGCTTCCGGAGGGGAACCGCCCACCTCACGCCCGCTGTTCGGTCCGTGCGGTGGCGCGCCCGCCGCCCCGTCCACCCGCAACGTCTGGCTGATGCCCTCACCACTGTCATGAGGGGAGTCGTGCGCAGCCGAGGTCACCTGTGGCTTTCCAGCCGTCCCGATGCCGTGGTCACCTGGCGTTCCGCCGGCGCGCACCTGGAACTGCGGGAGGCGGGCCGGTGGCTGGAGCCGGGAGACGCGCGCGCCTGGCAGGCCGTGACACCGCAGAGGCGCACCCTCGCCTCGTGGTTCTGGCACGACTGTTACGGGGAACGGCGCAACGAGATCGTCTTCACCGGAGTGGACCTCGATGAGCAGGCCATCCGACTGGCCCTCCACGAAGCTTTGCTGACCGGACATGAACTGGCGCAGGGCAGGGATACGTGGGCCGCGGTTCCCGACCCGCTGCTCGGGTGACGGCCCCCTGGTGGAGGGGAGCCCTGGAGGCACGCACAAAATGGGCCCCGACGACCGATGCCGTGGCCGGCGGGGCCCACTCGTACACGGTACGGACCGGACCGGACGATGCCGTGGCTGCGACCACCGTCCGGCCCGGAGATCAGAGGTGAGCTGCCCCGGGTTCCGGGCGCTCGTGCTCGCACGCGTCGTCGATCCCGTACGTGTCCCACTCGGGGAAGGAATCAGTCGCGGGCCGCGCCTCACCCTGGGACATCAGGCATGCGGACAGGGCTTCGTGGAGGAGCTCCGCGCGCAGATCCGTACCGATGAAGACGAGTTCCTGGCCCTGTGTGGTCCCGGCTCCACGTGCGCCGGACGGCTCGAAGCGTGCCACGGAGCCCGCCTGCGACCAGAGGCCGGTCACATTCGGTCGGCTGGAGAGCCAGAAGAAGCCCTTGGAGCGCAGAACCTGTCCGTACCGGCCGCTGTCGAGCCCGTCGGTGACGAACGTCCACAGGCGGTCGGGATGGAAGGGGAGGTCCGAGCGGAAGACCATGCTGGAGATGCCGTACTCCTCGGTCTCCGGCACGTGGTCCCCGTTCAATTCCCGCACCCACCCGGGAGCCTGCTGGGCCCGTTCCAGGTCGAAGAGGCCGGTTCCGAGTACCTCGGACAGTTCCACGCGCCCACGGCTGACGGGCACGATCCGGGCCGCAGGGTTGAGGCGGTTGAGCGCGGCGCTGAGCTGCTCCTGCCCGTGCTCGTCCACGAGGTCCAGCTTGTTGAGCACGATGACGTCGGCGAACTCGATCTGGTCCATGAGCAGGTCGCTGACCGTGCGCTCGTCGTCCTCGTACTGGTCGAGTCCGCGCTCGGCGAGCCCGTCGCCCCCGGTCAGTTCCGGTAGGAAGTTGACCGCGTCGACAACGGTGACCATCGTGTCGAGCCGGGCGAGGTCGCCCAGGGTCGCCCCGTCGTCGCGTGGGAAGGAGAAGGTGGCCGCCACCGGCATCGGTTCCGAGATGCCGCTGGACTCGATCAGGAGGTAGTCGTAGCGCCTTTCACGGGCGAGGCGGTCCACCTCCTCGAGCAAGTCGTCGCGCAGGGTGCAGCAGATGCATCCGTTGGTCATCTCGACCAGGCGTTCCTCGGTGCGTGAGAGCGCCGCCTCACCTCCGCGCACCAGTGCCGCATCGATGTTGATCTCGCTCATGTCGTTGACGATCACCGCGACCCGCAGGCCCTCGCGGTTGCCGAGGACGTGGTTGAGCAGTGTGGTCTTGCCGGCTCCCAGAAATCCGGAGAGCACAGTGACGGGCAGCAGGTCCTGCGCCATGAAGGATCAGCCCTCGGGGTGCAGGAGGCCGCGCTCGTACGCCTTCACCAGTCGCTGCGGCACCTGGTGGACGGAGCCGTCGACCGTGACCGGCACGAGCTGAGGCGTCGTCGCCTTCCACTGGGCGCGGCGGTGACGGGTGTTGCTGCGGGACATCTTCCGCTTGGGGACTGCCATGGGGACCACCATTTCTTGTCGGGCACCAAAGGCTATATGAAAACGATAGTCAATACCAGTTGGCCCGCATGGCGGGATGCCGTCTCTCCGTCCGGTACTCCGCACCTCGTTCATCTCACGCTCCGACCTCGCTGCTTCAGTTGTGCTGCGTACCTGCCGTGGCACGATCGCGAGTCGGTGGGACGCAGCGGCACCTGACCTTCCCGCACCTCGTGGCCTGCGTGGGGCGCCGTTCGGCCGTGGAGGCCGCCCTGCGGCACCGCTGGTGCGGGTGATGCCACTTCCGTCGGCCGGCTGACCGTGCCCACGAAGGAGGGGAGCGCGGCGCAACGGAGCGCCGACGCCCTGGAGGACGAATGGCCGCCGTCCGCTCCCTGGGCGCCATCCCAGTCGTCAGGAGCGGACGAGGCGTCCGTCCCGCATCTCGACCACCCGGTCTGCGAAGTGCCGTACGACCGCGCGGTCGTGGCAGACGAACAGGTAACCGAGGCCCAGCTCGTCCTGGAGGTCGGCGAGCAGGTTCAGCACGCCGGCCCGCACGGAGGCGTCGAG
>NZ_DATMVN010000035.1:0-33214 GCF_035563135.1 Streptomyces sp. | reverse complement strand
GCACTGGACGCTCTGGCTGGAGGTCTGGAACCGCTCGCAGGACGCCGACGACGACGCCCGGACCCGGCAGGCGGCCATCGAGGACGCCTGGCACCGCGACCTCGTGGAACTGCTGGACGAGGGCATCGCGCGCGGTGAGTTCCGTGCCGTGGACACCGGCAGGGCCGCGGTCCGGCTGCGGGCCCTCATGGACGGGTTCAGCGTCCATGTCACGGTCGGCATCCCCGGCACCGGACGGGACCAGGTCCTGGAGCAGATGCGCGGATATGCGGACGAGACGCTCATGCCTCCCGGGCCGTCCGGCCGCCCGGTGAAATTCACGCCCGCATCCTGAGACGGGCCGGGACCCGGGAGCGTCGCTGTGCCAGACTGCGTGCGTGTCCTCGTTCGCCATGATTATCGGCAGCAGGCGCGCCGGTCCGCAGTGACCGTCCCGTACCACCACGTACGGAACGGACATCGTGCCCCAGACCCGCGCGCAGACCTCTCGCACCCGCGAGGGGTTTTTTCGTTTTCCGGCCCACACCACGGCCGGGGCGAGGCACGCGAGATGATGGGGGCAAGTGGAGCCGATTCGTCCGGATCCGCTCACCCGACAGGAGTCAGATCAGCATGACCACCAAGGCCACGGCCCCCGACGACACCTTCCATGTCTTCGACACCACCCTGCGCGACGGTGCGCAGCGTGAAGGCATCAACCTGACGGTCGCGGACAAGCTGACCATTGCCCGGCATCTGGACGACTTCGGCGTGGGCTTCATCGAGGGGGGCTGGCCCGGCGCCAACCCCCGCGACACCGAGTTCTTCGCCCGTGCCCGGCAGGAGATCGACTTCGAGCACGCCCAGCTCGTCGCGTTCGGTGCCACCCGCAGGGCCGGCGGCAAGGCCGCGGAGGACCCGCAGGTCCAGGCGCTCCTGGACTCGGGTGCCCCGGTGATCACGCTGGTGGCCAAGTCCCACGACCGTCACGTGGAGCTGGCCCTGCGCACCACCCTGGACGAGAACCTGGAGATGGTCCGCGACACCGTCGCCCACCTCCGGGAGCAGGGCCGGCGGGTCTTCGTCGACTGCGAGCACTTCTTCGACGGCTACCGCGCCGACGCCGAGTACGCCAAGTCGGTCGTGCGCACCGCCCACGAGGCGGGCGCCGACGTGGTCATCCTCTGCGACACCAACGGCGGGATGCTCCCCGCCCAGGTCCAGGCCGTCGTCTCCACCGTCCTCGCCGACACCGGCGCCCGGCTCGGCATCCACGCCCAGGACGACACGGGCTGCGCCGTCGCCAACACCCTGGCCGCCGTGGACGCGGGCGCCACCCATGTGCAGTGCACCGCCAACGGATACGGCGAACGGGTCGGCAACGCCAACCTCTTCCCGGTCGTCGCCGCGCTGGAACTCAAGTACGGCAAGAGCGTCCTGCCCGAGGGCGCGCTCGCCGAGATGACCCGCATCTCCCACGCCATCGCCGAGGTCGTCAACCTCACGCCCTCCACCCACCAGCCCTACGTGGGCGTCTCAGCCTTCGCCCACAAGGCCGGACTGCACGCCTCCGCGATCAAGGTCGACCCGGACCTCTACCAGCACATCGACCCCGAACGCGTCGGCAACACCATGCGGATGCTCGTGTCCGACATGGCGGGCCGCGCCTCCATCGAGCTCAAGGGCAAGGAGCTCGGCATCGACCTGGGGGACGACCGCGCCCTCGTCGGACGGGTCGTCGAGCGCGTCAAGGAGCGCGAGCTCAAGGGTTACACCTACGAGGCGGCCGACGCGTCCTTCGAACTGCTGCTGCGCGCCGAGGTCGAGGGCAGGCCCCGACGCTACTTCCGCACGGAGTCCTGGCGGGCCATCGTCGAGGACCGCCCCGACGGGACCCACGCCAACGAGGCGACCGTGAAGCTCTGGGCGAAGGGGGAGCGGATCGTCACCACGGCGGAGGGCAACGGCCCGGTCAACGCCCTGGACCGGGCGCTGCGCGTCGGCCTGGAGCGGATCTACCCGCAGCTCGCCAAGTTCGAACTGGTCGACTACAAGGTCCGCATCCTGGAGGGCCGCACCGGCACCGAGTCCACCACCCGGGTGCTGATCACCACGGGTGACGGAACCGGCGACTGGGCGACGGTCGGCGTGGCCGAGAACGTCATCGCCGCCTCCTGGCAGGCACTGGAGGACGCGTACACCTACGGCCTGCTGCGGGCGGGCGTCGAGCCGACCGACTAGGGTCCCGGCCGCCCACGCGTCACCCTGGCACGGGCGGACGCGTGGGCGGCCGCACCTCACAGCAGGGTGAGGTCGCCCTGCTCCAGCGGGAGCCAGTCCCAGAAGTTGTGGTCGTCGACGGGGCGGTAGCGCACCAGCCCCGGGAAGTGCGGGACCCGCACCATCGCGTGCTCGGCGGCCTCCTGGCCGGCTGCGGCGAAGGAGCCCGACACCGAACCGTGCCAGTAGCCCGCCTCGTGCAAGGGATCCCCCGACAGCCCGTGGGCGGGTCCGAGGCAGACCGGCAGGTAGAGCGGCCCCCCGCCCCCCGGCTGCTCCTGGCTCCCGGCGCCGGTGAGTACCTGGCGCAGAGCCCGGCCCGCCAGTTGGACGGTCCACACGTCGGCAGTCCCGGGCGCTCTGTCCCTCAGGATCAGCCTCAGAGGCGGTGCTCCCACACTTTTCAGGGCGATGCCGAAGTCCGAGGCGCCCGGACCGGTCTCGCCGCTGCTCCGCGCCTCTGCGCCTGGGGGGCGGGTGGCGGGGCCGGGGCCCAGCCGCCATCGCCAGCCCTCGGTCCCGCCGTCGGCGTGGCCGTCGGCGGCGCCCGTGCGCCACGCGTCCATGAAACCGGGGTTCCGTGTCGGCGGAGCCTCCGGCACCGCGTCCGGGGAGCTGACCCCGGCGTCGTAGCCCGCCTGCCACCCCCGGGCTTCGATCGGCGGCCCGAAGGCGTTCTCCGGCCCGAGGTAGGGGTTCGTCCGCGGCATGGCTGCCTCCCTCGTCCGTTCAGCGGTCCCGGGCGACGGCCGTGTGCCCGGTGGCCGCCGGGCACACGGCCGTCGCGGTCTGCCGGGCCCACCGGCTCACACGGCGCCGGTGCGGATGTTCTCGTTGATGTACCTGAAGTACGGGCTGTTGACGTCACGGGCTGTCCCGGTCTGATTCGTCCCGGCCGGCGCCCGGCCGGCGAACCAGTCGCTGACCACCTGGGCCTGCTGTTCCAGATTCAGCTCGCCGTAGGCCGGTCCTGCGGGCCCGTACGTATAGGGGTTGCCGCCGGTGGCCTCGCACACCTTGGACGCGAACGCATCGGCCAGCAGGCTCAGTTCCATCGGCATGTGGCGGATCTGCCAGGCGTGGACGAGTTCGTGGACGAAGGTCTGGCCGTACGCCCCGCCGGGCTGCCTGCGGGGGTCGTCGAACGCGCCGGCACCCATGTTGAGCGTCACCTTTCCGTCGTACCGGGGGAAGGCGAAGGCCCGGTCCCCGCCGCCGATGGTGTCGGTCAGGACGATCCGGTCCCTCGCCGGGAGGGAACCGCTGAACACCTGGCCGTCGGCCCAGTCGTACTCCTCCTGAGTGAGTTCACGCGTGCGGCTGCCGAGCGAGGCGACGCCCTCGGCGGCGATGGCGAGAAGGGTGTTCGCCGGGCCGGCCATCCAGAGGATGCCTCCTGCCAGGCGTGCTCCCGGCACCAGGGACCCGGTGGCGATGAGCGACCCCACCTCCAGCCCGACGAACACCACGGCGCCGACCGGTCCGAGAGCGGTGCCCACACCCCATTTGACGAGCCACTCGACGGCGTTTTCGAGACCGCTGCCGATGTCGCTCGTGTAGTTCAGGTGGGTTTCCAGCTGCCCGTCGCTGAACGCGGCGAGGTTGGCCGACACGATGGGATGGGGAGGGGCCGTCCGGTCCCAGTCGTGATCGCGGTCTCCCGAGGTGAAGGTGCCTCCCACACGGCCTGAGTGAGCGAATGCCAGCGCTCGCCCGGAGGACGCCCGCAGCACGGCGGACATGCCGAAGTCGTACCCGTCCGCCCCGCTGTTGTGGGCGTGTCCCTGCCAGCGCGTCGAGCCGTCGCCGTTGACCGTGACCGCGACCCAGCCGCCGAGCGCGGCGAGTCCGCCTGTCCTGATGGGGGCGCTGAGCGCAAGCGGATCGAAGAAAGCCCCGGTCGCGGGCGACCACGAGACGCGGCCGCGCTCGAAACTCTGCTCCCGCCCGGGCAGCCCCGCCCGGTCGTGCTCGGCCTCGACCGGGTATCCGACCGAACTCGTCTCCCACCCGCGCCGGGCCCAGCGGTCCCGGATGGCCCCGTAGACGGGGTGGGCGCCGGTTTCGGGGGTCCAGTAGATGGAGGCTTCGGGGTTGCCGGGTGTGTGCATGGCGCGGAAGTGGTTGTAGCGGCCGCGTCCGTCGGGGCATCCGGTTTCGTCGGTGATGGGGTAGCCGAATTGTTCGCTTCCGGTGTTCGTCCATGTCGCGGCGATGAGGCCGTGGGTGGTGAAGGTGCCGTGGGCGGGGTGCCATACGGCGGTTCCGGCTTCGAAGGCCTGGCGTCGGCCGCCTCCGGTCGGGCAGTCGGTTTCGGGGGCGAGGGGGTATTTCAGTGGTGAGTTCTCCCAGCCGAGTTCGCTCCATTTGCGGCGGATGTCGCCGTAGACGGGGTGGGCGCCGGTTTCGGGGGTCCAGTAGATGGAGGCTTCGGGGTTGCCGGGTGTGTGCACGGCGCGGAAGTGGTTGAAGCGTCCACGCCCGTCGGGGCACCCCGACTCGTCCGTGACCGGGTAGCCGTACTGCTCCCGCCCCATGCCGAACCACGTTTCACGGATGAGCCCCCAGACCGCGAACGCCCCGGTCAGGGGGTGCCAGCTGACGGTCCCCGCCTGGAATTCCTGGGCCCGGCCCAGACCGTCGAAGGTGGGCCGCTCGTCATCCAGGGCCTGTCGCAGAATTCCGCCGTCGCCTCCGAGTGCGAGCCACTTCTCCCTGATTGCGCCGATGACCTCGGGCATAGTGATCAACTCCGTCTTGCTGTGCGAAGGCATGCAGAAGCGGACGGGTGGGACCGGGCCTCTTCTGCGCTGCGGCCCGTGGAAATTCCTCGGCCTCGGGAGGACGCCCCGGACGGACGCGCCGCCGGAAAGATGTCCGGCGTACAGGAGGGGCGACGTCCTGGCGCCGACGGCCCCCGGGGAACACCGCCGGCTCGGTCGGCAGAGGGCCAGGGGGAGGACCGGGGGCGGCGGACCGTCGTTGTGCTAGGCGGGGACCAGGCGGTCGAAGACCCTGTCGTGCACTTCCCATGATGCGGTGCTGGTGGGGACGTTCACATCCTGCGAGGTTCCCTTGAGAATCCCCTGGTGGCTTCCGGTGAAATGCCCCTGGGTGAGGTCACCCCAGTAATGCCCCTTGCTGCCGTTGTTCCACGTGATGGTGAAATCGACGTGCTGACCGCTTACGCGCCCCTCGACGCCCGAACTTTTCACACGGCCGCCGGAGTGCTCGCAGTATCCGCTGAGCTGGTTGCCGTTCTGATTGAAATTGGCGTAAACGGTATACCCGTTGCTCTGTACGATCTTCAGAGCGCCGCCGATGTAGATGCACGGATCGTCGGACATGCTCAACACCTGCCATCCGGTGGAGCTTCAGGTTACTTGTCCATCGATTCCATTTTATGCTCGATCTCTCCGTGCCGCACGCTCCGTGCGGGGTGTGCGGCACGCCGTCCCTTCCGGTCGGCGGCTCCGGTGCGGGTCCGGATCTGCGGACCGCCGCCGGGCGGGCTCTGGACGGCTTTCTTTTGCGTGTTCACGACAAGAGCTCGGTCTGTTCGAGAAGTGAACGCAAGCCTGGCAAGGGCCGCTTCGACCATGGGTACGGACCAATCTCGGCGTGAAGTATTGACGCCCCTGTTCCGGCGCGGTTAACTCCAGCCGCAACGCCGGTACCGGTTCCGGAACCGGTACCGAAGTCCCACCCCACTCCCTGTCCTGCCGTGCCCCGGAGGCCCCGTTGCGCGTCACCATCGCCGATGTCGCCCGCGAGGCCGGCGTCAGCAAGACGACCGTGTCACGGGTCATCAACTTCAAGGGTGAAGTGGACGGTTCGACGGCCGAGCGCGTTCGTGAAGTGATCGCAGACCTCGGCTATGTACCCAGCTCGGGCGCCGTCGGTCTGGCGCGCGGCAGCAGTCGCACGGTCGGCATGCTGGTTCCCTCGCTCACCTGGCCGTGGATGGGCGAAGTGCTCCAGGGTGTCGTCGACACGGTCGAGGCCGCCGACTACGGACTGCTGCTCTTCACCTGCAACCGGGGCTCGGAGTCCGTCGAGCGCTTCACCACCCAGGTGTCGGCGCGCGCCTTCGACGGACTCGTCGTCGTCGAGCCGGAGAACACGCTCGACCAGCTCACCGTCCTGCACCGGTCCGGCCTGCCGATCGTCCTGATCGACGACCGGGGCCACCACCCGGAATTCCCCTCCGTCGTGACCACCAATCACGAGGGGGGCGCGTCCGCCGCCCGTCATCTGCGGGCTGCGGGGCGCACCAGGCCGCTGGTGGTCACCGGCCCGGAGCACTTCGGCTGCGTCCGTGAGCGGCTCGCGGGTTTCCGCTCGGTCCTGCCGACCGAACTGGTCGTGGACGGGGACTTCACCGAACGCCGGGGGCGGCTCGCCGTGGAGGAACTCCTGGCATCCGGCGTGGAGTTCGATTCGGTCTTCGCCCACAACGACATCAGTGCGGCCGGGGTCCTGCGAGCGCTGAGAGCCGCAGGCCGCCGCGTCCCCGAGGACATCGCGGTGGTCGGCTTCGACGACATCCCGATGGCCGAACACACCGAACCGCCCCTGACCACCGTGCACCAGCCCACCCGGCAGATGGGTGAGGCGGCGGCCCGCCTGCTGCTCTCCCGCCTCGGCGGTACCGCCGTACCGGACGGACCGGTCGTGCTGCCCACCGAACTGGTCGTGCGCCGCTCGGCGCCGTAACGGGGCCGGGCCCGCCGGTCACCCGCCCGCATCCCCGAATCAGCCGCACCCTCGCCCGCCGTAACCGTGCCACCCACCGCACCACCCGCCGTAACCGTGCCACCAGCACCACGCGCACCACCCGCCACCCGTCACCCGCCACCCGCTTCACCGCCCCCGGCGCACAGACCGCGCCGCCCACGCCCGGATCTTCCACGCCCGGTTCTCCCAGACCCGCAGTCCTCCTGGAGTCGCCATGTCCGTACGTCGCCGTCACTCTGTGAGAGCGCTCTCAGCCGCCATCGCCGTGGTCGCGCTCGCCGCCGGCTGCTCGTCCGCCAACTCGGGTGCCAACAAGGGGGGTGGCGCCGGTGCCTCCGGCGTGCTGACCCTCGGAAAGCCCGACGGGCCGCAGACGAACAACAGCAACCCGTTCCTCGCGACCTCGGCGAGCGCCACCCTCGGCTACCGGTTCATGATCTACGAGCCGCTGGCGATGACGAACCAGATCCGCCCCACCGACAAGGCGGACCCCTGGCTGGCGACGGACTGGGCCTGGGAGTCCAACTTCACCAAGGTCACCTTCACCCTCGACAAGCGGGCCAAATGGGCCGACGGCAAGCCGCTCACCGCCGCGGACGTCGCCTTCACCTTCGAACTGCTCAAGAAGCACCCGGCGCTCAACGGCAACGGCATCCCGTACGACGGTGTCGCCGTCGAGGGGGACAAGGTCGTCCTGACCTTCAAGGAATCCCAGTTCGTCAACCAGAACAAGATCATCACGACGTTCGTCGTGCCCAAGCACATCTGGGAGAAGGTCGAGAACCCGGAGACCTGGCCCAACCGCACCCCGGTCGGCTCCGGCCCGTACGAGCTGAAGACCTTCACCCCGCAGACCACCACCCTGACCGCCACGCCCGCCTACTGGAAGGGCGAGACGAAGGTCAAGGAGCTGCGCTACTCCGCGTACAACGACAACAGCGCGGCGACGACGGCCCTGGCGAACGGCAAGCTGGAGTGGTCGTTCGTCTTCATGCCGAACTACAAGCAGCTGTACGTCGCCAAGGACCTGAAGAACCACAAGCTGTGGTTCCCCTCGGGGCTCGGCATCCACGGCCTGTGGTTCAACACCGCCCGCAAGCCGTTCGACAACCCGGCCCTGCGCAAGGCGATGGCCATGGTCGTCGACCGCAAGGCGATCCACGTGCAGGCCCAGGCGACCCTCTACCCGGAGATCAGCAACCCGACCGGCATCCCGCTGCCCGCCGGAGAGCCGTTCCTCGCCCCGGAGTACAGGAGCGCCACCACGGCGCCCGACGTGGACGGCGCCAAGGCGCTGCTCAAGGACGCCGGGTTCCAGCTCAGCGGCGGTGTCCTGAAGGACCCGGACGGCAAGCCCGTCGAGCTGACCTTCACCGACCCGGCCGGCTGGAACGACTACATCACCGGGCTCTCCATCATCAAGGACAACATCAAGCAGCTCGGCATCGAGGCCAAGGTCAAGACGCAGACCGCCGAGGCGTGGGGCAACGACGTCGCCACCGGAAACTTCGACGCCACCCTGCACTGGACCAACAGCGGTGCCACGCCGTACGACATGTACCAGAACATCATGGACGGGGCGATCCTCCAGCCCGTCGGCAAGAGCTCCCAGCTCGGCAACTTCGGCCGCTTCAAGAGCCCCGAGGCCACCGCGGCGCTCAAGGAGTACGCCAACGCCACCGACGACCCCACACGCACCAAGGCCATGAACACGCTCCAGAAGATCATGGTCGAGCAGGCGCCGGTCATCCCGACGGCCGCCGCCCCCATCGGCGCCGAGTACTCCACGAAGAACTGGGTGGGCTGGCCGACCGAGAAGGACCCGTACGCAGCCCCGCAGCACACCCAGCCCGACGCGCTGGAAGTCGTGCTGAACCTCGAACCCGCCAAGTAAGCACGGGGAAGAACCGGCCGATGACCACCGAACAGTCCGCAGACGTGCGCACCGCGAACGACGTGGTGCTCGAAGCACGCGGAGTCACCAAGCACTTCCCCGTACGGCGCACCGCCGGCGACCTCCTCGCCCGCAGACGCCGCACCGTCCACGCCGTCGACGACGTCTCGCTGAAGCTCCGGCGAGGGACCGTCACGGCCCTGGTGGGGGAGTCGGGCTCCGGGAAGTCCACCGTCGCACGGCTGCTCGCCCAGCTGTACCCCCTCACCTCCGGGGAGATACACCTGGGCGGCACGGCGGTGAAGGCCGGGCGCGGCCGGTCCTTCCGCACGTACGTCAAGCAGGTCCAGCTGATCTTCCAGGACCCCTTCGCCTCGCTCAACCCCGTGCACACCGTGCGCTACCACCTGACTCGGGCACTCAGGATCCACGGCCGGGCGGGGAGCGGGGACGCGGACCTGGAGAAGAACCTGGCCGCTCTGCTCGAACGCGTCCAGCTGACTCCTCCCCGTCAGTTCCTGGACAAGTTCCCGCACGAGCTGTCCGGAGGGCAGCGCCAGCGCGTCGCGATAGCGCGCGCGCTCGGCGCCGACCCCCAGGTGCTGCTGGCCGACGAACCGGTGTCGATGCTCGACGTGTCGATCCGGCTCGGCGTCCTCAACCTGCTCCGCGACCTCAAGGAGCGCCTGCACCTCGCGATCCTCTACATCACCCACGACATCGCGTCCGCCCGCTACTTCGCGGACACGACCCTGGTGATGTACGCGGGCCGGATCGTCGAGGGCGGTGACAGCGAAACCGTCACCCAGCACCCCGCGCACCCCTACACCCAGCTGCTGATCGCCTCCGCGCCGGACCCCGACCGGGTGGCGGACGAGGAGGCCCAGGAGGAGACCGGAAGCGGCGAGCCGCCCTCACTGATCGCCCCGCCGGACGGCTGCCGCTTCCATCCCCGCTGCCCGAAGGCCATGGAGCGCTGCCGCACCGAGCTGCCGCCGCGCTTCGACCTGGCCGGCGGCCAGTGGGCCGCCTGCTGGCTGTACGACGGCACCACCGCCGAGGGCGCCGAGGGAGCAGCGAAGTGAAGTACATCCTCCAGCGGCTCGCCTTCTACGCGGTCACCGCGTGGGCCGCCATCACCATCAACTTCCTGATCCCGCGCCTGATGCCCGGTGATCCGGTCGAGGCCCTGATGAGCCGCTACCAGGGGCAGCTCGACACGACCGCCATCGCCTCGCTGAAGGCACTGTTCGGGCTCGACGAGGACCAGTCGCTCTGGTCCCAGTACACCGACTACTGGTCCCACCTGCTCGACGGCGACCTGGGTCTGTCCTTCACCTTCTTCCCGACCCCGGTCGGGGAGGTGATCTCCGCGTCACTGCCGTGGACGCTCGCGCTGGTCGGCATCACCACCCTGATCAGCTTCCTGCTCGGCACCGGCATCGGCGTCTACAGCGGCTGGCGGCGCGGCTCCTGGCTGGACGGGCTGCTGCCCGTGACCACCTTCATCTCCGCCATCCCGTACTTCTGGCTCGGCCTCATCGCCATCGCGCTGTTCGCGGTGAAGTGGCAGATCTTCCCGGCCGCCGGAGGGTACGACAACTCCCTGGTCCCCGCCTTCGACTGGCCGTTCATCTCCAGCGCGCTCTACCACGGGGTGCTCCCCGGGGTGACGATCGTGCTGAGCGCCATCGCCGGCTGGATCCTCGGCATGCGCAACATGATGGTGACCGTCTCCTCCGAGGACTACGTCATGGTGGCGCAGGCCAAGGGACTGTCCGAGCGGCGCGTGATGTTCTCGTACGCCGCGCGCAACGCCGTGCTGCCCAACATCTCGGGCTTCGCCCTCTCGCTGGGCTTCATCGTCGGCGGCACCCTGCTGGTCGAGATGGTCTTCTCCTACCCGGGCATCGGCTTCCAGCTGTTCCAGGCCGTCGGGGCCAAGGACTACCCGCTGATGCAGGGCGTCTTCCTGATCATCACGCTGTCCGTCCTCGCCGCGAACCTGCTGGCCGACATGGCGTACGCCCTCCTCGACCCGCGCACCCGCAAGGAGGCATGACACCCATGTCCGTCACCACCACCACCGACGTAGTCGTCACGGACGCCGCCCCCGCCGCGTCCCGCGCCAGGCTCCGCTTCCTGCGCGGCGGGAAGACCCGCACCGGGCTGCTGATCCTCGCGTTCTTCGTCGTCCTCGCCGTGGCGGGTCCCTGGCTCGCCCCGTACGACCCGGACGCGATGAGCGACCAGCTGCTGCAACCGCCGTCCGCCGAGCACTGGTTCGGTACGACGCAGACCGGGCAGGACGTCCTCTCGCAGATCCTGGTCGGCACCCGCGGAGTACTGCTCGTGGGATTCCTCGCGGGCATCCTGGCGACCGTGCTGTCCGTGCTCATCGGGGTCAGCGCGGGCTTCCTCGGCGGAGCCGCCGACGAACTCCTCTCGATGCTCTCCAACATCTTCCTCGTCATCCCGGGCCTGCCGCTGATCATCATCATCGCGAGCTTCGTCGAGGACACCGGGGACCTGCTGATCGCCTCCGTCATCGCCCTCACCTCCTGGGCCTGGGGCGCGCGCGTCCTGCGCGCCCAGACCCTGTCGCTCCGGCGCCGCGACTACGTGGAGGCGGCACGTGCCACCGGAGAGTCCACCTGGCGGATCATCCTCTTCGAGGTCATGCCGAACCTCACCGCCGTCATCGCGTCCGGCTTCGTCGGCACCGTCATCTTCGCGGTCCTCTCCGAGATCACCCTCGCCTTCATCGGCGTCGCCGACATCTCCCACTGGAACTGGGGCACCGTGCTCTTCTGGGCCCAGTCCAACCAGGCCCTGGCCCAGGGCGCCTGGTGGTGGTTCGTCCCCGCCGGGCTGTGCATCGCCCTGCTGGGCACCGCACTCTCGCTCATCAACTTCGGCATCGACGAGTTCGTCAACCCGCGCCTGCGCACCGCGACGGGCGCCTCCCGGAAGGTCCGGATGCGGGTCGGCTTCACCCCGGTGGCCCGTACCGCCCCGCCCGTCGCACCCGAGCCGACCGGAACGCCCAGCAAGGAGCCCAGCGCATGACCGCCGAGCCGATCCTCACCATCAGCGGCCTGAACGTCGACTACGGCACCGGCGCGAGCGGCGTCCGCGCGCTGCGGGACATCGACCTCACCCTGCACCGCGGTGAAGTCCTCGGCCTGGCGGGCGAGTCGGGCTCGGGCAAGTCCACACTCGCGTACGCCGTCACCCGGCTGCTCTCGCCGCCCGGGGTGATCACCGGGGGCGACGTCCACTACCACCGGCCGGGCGGCGGGTCCGTCGACATCCTCTCCCTCTCCCCGGACGAGCTGCGCGCCTTCCGCTGGCAGGAACTGTCGATCGTGTTCCAGGGCGCGATGAACTCGCTGAACCCGGTGCACACCGTCCACAGCCAGCTCACCGACGTCCTCACCGCCCACCGCCCCGGCATGCGGGCCGCCGGACGCACCGCGCGGGCCGGGGAACTGCTGAACCTCGTCGGCATCTCCGCCGACCGGCTCGCCGCCTATCCGCACCAGCTCTCCGGCGGCATGCGCCAGCGCGTGATGATCGCGATGGCACTCGCCCTGGAACCCGAGATCGTCATCATGGACGAGCCGACCACCGCCCTCGACGTCGTGATGCAGCGGCAGATCCTGCGCAAGCTGGTGGAGCTGCGGGAGCGCCTCTCCTTCTCCGTCGTGTTCATCACCCACGACATCTCGCTGCTGATCGAGTTCTCCGACCGGATCGCGATCATGTACGGCGGCCGGATCGTGGAGCAGGCGGGCGCCGCCGAGATCTACCGCGACCCCCGCCACCCCTACAGCGAAGGCCTCCTGCACTCCTTCCCCGCCCTGCACGGCCCCCGGCGCGAGCTCACGGGCATCCCGGGGTCGCCCCCGCACCTGTCCGCGATGCCCACCGGCTGCGCCTTCCACCCGCGCTGCGGCAAGGCCTTCGCGCCGTGCCCGGAGCGGGTCCCGGTCCTCGCCCCGCCGGAGAGCGGCCAGGACCGCGAGGTCGCCTGCTGGCTGCACGACTGACCGCCGGCACCGCCGCACACCACCCCACAGCAGACCCGGAGTTACGGAGAACCACATGAACCTCGTCCCGCCCCGCAGCAGCCTGCGGCCCGCCGCCGTCCAGGGCCTCCCCGCCGGTTTCCGCTGGGGCGTCGCCACGTCCTCGTACCAGATCGAGGGCGCCGCCGCGGAGGACGGCCGCACCCCGTCGATCTGGGACACCTTCTGCCGGGTGCCGGGCGCCGTGCACAACGCCGAACACGGCGACGTGGCCTGCGACCACTACCACCGGATGCCCGAGGACGTCGAGCTGATCGCGGGCCTCGGTGTCGACACCTACCGCTTCTCGCTGGCCTGGCCGCGCATCCAGCCGGGCGGCCGGGGCCCCGCCAACGCCAAGGGCCTCGACTTCTACAAGCGGCTGGTCGACGAGCTCCACGGCAAGGGCGTCACCCCCTGGATCACCCTCTACCACTGGGACCTGCCGCAGGAGCTGGAGGACGCGGGCGGCTGGCCGGCCCGCGACACCGCTCTGCGGTTCGCCGAGTACGCCATGCTCGCCTACGAGGCACTGGGCGACCGGGTCGAGCACTGGACGACCCTGAACGAGCCGTGGTGCTCGGCGATGCTCGGCTACGCCTACGGGGCCCACGCCCCCGGCCGCACCGACCTGGGCGACGCCATGGGCGCCGTCCACCACCTGCTCCTGGGCCACGGGCTCGCCGCCCGGCAGATGCGCGAGGCGGCGGGAGGACGCCCCCTCGAACTCGGCATCACCCTCAACCTCGGCACCGCCACCCCGGAGACCGGCAGCGAGGCCGACCGGGAGGCCTGCCGCCGCGCCGACGGCATGGGCACCCGCCTCTACCTCGACCCGCTCGTCCACGGCCGCTACCCGCAGGACGTCCTCGACGACCTCGCGGCCCGGAACATCGGACTGCCCGTCCAGGAAGGCGACCTGGAAGCCATCGCCACCCCCCTCGACGTC
Source organism: Streptomyces sp. (assembly GCF_035563135.1). Taxonomy (GTDB): domain Bacteria; phylum Actinomycetota; class Actinomycetes; order Streptomycetales; family Streptomycetaceae; genus Streptomyces. The sequence goes on along the minus strand of NZ_DATMVN010000035.1, from coordinate 19,305 downwards.
CTCGGCGTCAACTTCTACCGCGGCGCCATGTTCTCCGGGGTCACCGAGGACGGTGCGCCGGCCGGCGCCGACGGCCTCCCCGTCGTCCGGGAGGTGCAGCGCGACCTGCCCCGCACCGCCATGGACTGGGAGATCACCCCGGCCGAGCTCACCGGTCTGCTGCTGCGGCTCCAGCGGGACTACGCGCTGCCGACCGTCATCACGGAGAACGGGGCCGCCTTCGACGACACGGTCGCCGCCGACGGCACCGTCCCCGACGCCGACCGCACCGCCTATCTCGCCGACCACATCGCCGCCGTGTCCGAGGCCCGCCGTCAGGGCGCCGACGTCCGGGGCTACTTCGCCTGGTCCCTGATGGACAACTTCGAGTGGGCCTACGGCTACGACAAGCGGTTCGGCATCGTCCGCGTCGACTACGGCACGCAGGTGCGGACGCTCAAGGACAGCGCCAAGTGGTACCGCGACACGATCCGCCTCACCCGCGAAGCCCGCACCGACTGACACGGAAGGAAGAAAGCCGCACATGTCCCGCACACCGCACCCCCGCACACGCCACCGGGCGAGACCGGTGACCGCCGCGCTCGCCGCCGCCACCGTCCTGGCCTCCCTGCTCGCCGGAGCCGTCCCCAGCGCGGCGGCCGGCGCCGATGACCCCGCACCCGTCCTCGTCGACCGCTTCGAGGGCGAGGTCCCGCTCGGCAGCCCGCCCGCCGACGCCCTGTTCACCTGGGGCGGCGACACGGACGACCACCCCGCCCTGGAGTTCGAGGGGCGCGCCGACGCCCCCGAGGGCTCCAAGGTCCTGTCGGGCACCTACGACATCAGCGCCTGGGGCGGACTCAGCCACGAGTTCGCCGTCGACCAGCCACCGGAGGACTGGACCGCCCACAAGGGCATCCGCTTCTGGTGGTACGGCCAGAACACCGCGCCCCTGCCGCCCGGTTCGGGCAAGCGGATCAACTTCGAGATCAAGGACGGCGGAGCCAACGGCGGCGCCTCCGAGCTGTGGACCACCTCGTTCACCGACGACTGGGAGGGCTGGCACCAGGTCGAGATCCCCTTCGCGGACTTCGTCTACCGGGCCGACTACCAGCCCGTCGGCGGCATCGACCAGATCCTCGGCCTGAACGAGATGTGGGGCTACGCCCTCACCCTGCCGACCGGCACCCCCGGCTCCTTCGCCATGGACGCCGTCGAGCTGTACGGGAAGGCCGACCCGGCCCTGAAGTCGAGCGTCGTCGTCGACTCCGCCGTGCACCCGGTCGAGGAGGGCGGCACGGCGGACATCAGGATCTCCGTCGCCACGACCGGCTCCCTCCCCGTCGAGGAACCCGTCACCGTCACCTGGACGACCAAGGGCGGCAGTGCCGGCGCGGGGAAGGACTACACCCCGGTCACCGGCACGCACACCTTCCCCGCGGGCACCGCCTCCGGCACCACCCGCACCGTCTCCGTGGCCACGAAGAAGGACAAGGGGGCCGAGTCGGCGGAGACGGTCCCGCTGGAGCTCACCGTCACCGGGGCCAAGGCCCCCAAGGAGAACCCCCAGGTCGTCATCGACGCCCACGGGCTGCCGTACCAGAACGCGAAGCTCCCGGTGAAGAAGCGCGTCGCCGACCTGCTGGCGCGGATGTCCCCCGCCGAGAAGGCCGGCCAGATGACCCAGGCGGAGCGCAACGCGCTGAAGTCGCAGGGCGACATCGCCACGTACGACCTCGGTTCGCTGCTCTCCGGCGGAGGTTCCGTACCCACCCCGAACACGCCCGAGGCCTGGGCGAGGATGACCGACGCCTACCAGCTGCGCGCGCAGGCCACCCGCTTCCAGATCCCGCTGATCTACGGCGTGGACGCGGTGCACGGCCACAACAACGTGATCGGCGCGACGATCATGCCGCACAACATCGGCATCGGCGCGGGCCGCGACCCGAAGCTCGCCGGCAGGACGGGCGCCGTCACCGCGAAGGAGGTCCGGGCCACCGGGATCCCGTGGGACTTCGCCCCCTGCGTGTGCGTCACCCGCGACGAGCGCTGGGGCCGTTCCTACGAGGCGTACGGCGAGGACCCGGCGCTGGTCGAGGCCATGGGGACGGTCATCACCGGCATGCAGGGCAGCCCCTCCGGCAGCGACCTCGACCGCAACGACAAGGTGCTGGCCAGCGCCAAGCACTTCGTCGGCGACGGCGGCACGGAGTTCGGCTCGTCCACCACCGGCTCGTACACCATCGACCAGGGCGTCACGAAGGTCACGCGCCAGGAACTCGAAGCGGTGCACCTCGCGCCCTTCGCCGAGTCCGTGGAGCGGGGCGTCGGCACGGTCATGCCGTCGTACTCCTCGCTGGACGTCCTCGGCGACGACGCGGGCCCGGTGAAGATGCACGCCCACGCCGAGATGATCAACGGGGTGCTCAAGGACCGGATGGGCTTCGAGGGCTTCGTCATCAGCGACTGGCAGGCCATCGACCAGATCCCCGGTGACTACGCGAGCGACGTCCGCACCTCGGTCAACGCCGGCCTCGACATGATCATGGTCCCGACCGCCTACCAGGACTTCACGAGGACGCTCCAGGAAGAGGTCACCGCAGGCCGGATCAGCCAGGCCCGCATCGACGACGCCGTCTCCCGGATCCTGACCCAGAAGTTCCGCCTCGGCCTCTTCGAGAAGCCGTACGCCGACACCTCCCACCTGGACGAGGTCGGCTCCGCCGGCCACCGCGCGGTCGCCCGCGAGGCAGCCGCCAAGTCCCAGGTGCTGCTGAAGAACGACGGTGCGGTGCTGCCGCTCAAGGCGTCGCAGAAGGTCTACGTGGCCGGCTCCAACGCCGACGACCTCGGCAACCAGGCCGGCGGCTGGACCATCAGCTGGCAGGGCGCCTCAGGAGCCACCGCTCCGGGCACCACGATCCTGGAGGGCATCGAGAAGAACACCTCCTCGGCCACCTTCTCCAAGGACGCCTCCGCCCCCACCGACGGCTACGACGTGGGAGTCGTGGTCGTCGGCGAGAAGCCGTACGCCGAGGGCATCGGGGACGTCGGCAACGGCCACGACCTGGAGCTCACCGACGCCGACAAGGCGGCCGTCGACACGGTCTGCGCCGCCATGAAGTGCGCCGTCCTCGTGGTCTCGGGCCGCCCGCAACTCATCGGGGACCGCCTCGGCGACATCGACGCGCTGGTCGCCTCCTGGCTGCCGGGCACCGAGGGCGACGGCGTCGCCGACGTCCTCTACGGCAAGCGGGCCTTCACCGGGCAGCTCCCGGTGACCTGGCCGAAGTCCGAGTCGCAGCTGCCGGTCAACGTCGGCGACACGGCGTACGACCCGCAGTTCCCGTACGGCTGGGGGCTGACCACCCTGCACAAGGCCCCTTCGGGCGGCGAATCCGCCCTCGCCGGCCTCGCCGTCGCCGCGCAGCTCGCCGAGCGGGCCGGCCTCGGGAGGACCGCGGCGGGCAAGGCGATCGTGGACCGGGCCAGGCTCCTGGTCCAGCAGAGGACCGGCGGGAAGCTCACCCAGGCGGTGTCCAAGCCGTTCGCCGAGGCGGACCACCTGCTGCTCACCGGCGACCTGACCGGAGCGGTGGCGAAGCTGCGCACGGCCTACCGCGCCGTGTAAGAGCACGGACGTGACCCGGGCGGGCGACGCATTTTTCGCCCGTCCGGGTTACTTTCGGAGTATGCGGAAAAGGCTGTTCGCTCCCTTGTGGGCCTGCCTGCTGCTGATGCTCTCGGCGGCCGTGCTGGCACTGGTCCCCGCTGCCCGAGCCGCCGCCCCCTCCACCATCGACGACGCGGCCCGTGCTCTGCGCCAGGGCCCCGTGTACGTCGACCCGGCGGCGTCCGGACAGCTCTCGGCGTCCCAGGAGGCCGCCCTGGAGAAAAAGATCAAGGACGCCGACAAGCCGGTCTTCGTGGCCGTGCTGCCCGCGACGTCCGACTATCCGCCCGAGAACCTCCTGCAGAACCTGCGCACCGACACCGGAGTCACCGGCGTCTACGCGGTCCGCCTCGGCGACGGCTTCGACGCGGGCGCGGACCCGCAGGTGATGCCGGTCCGGGCCGTCGAGAACCTCACCACCGCCGTGAAGGCGCCCGGCACGGGCACCGACGCCGCGACGCAGCTCAACGCCTTCGTCGACCGCGCCGTCGACCAGGCCAGGGGCAGCGCCCCGGCCTCCTGGTCCGGGGGCGGCGCGGGTGACGGAGCCGGGGAGGGCGCCCCGGTGGCCGGCCTGATCGTCCTCGGAGGCGTGGTCCTCCTGGGCGGAGGCACCGCGTTCGCGGTCGCCCGCCGCAGCAGGAAGCGCAGGGAGGAGGAGGAGCGGGCCGCCCTGGAGAAACTCCGGACCGTCGTGGACGAGGACATCACCGCGTACGGCGAAACCCTGGACCGGCTGGACTTCCACCCCGCCGAGAAGGGCGCGGACGACGCGATGCGCAGCGACTACGAGCGCGCGCTCGACTCCTACGAGGACGCCAAGTCCCGCATGGGCAACGCCCAGCACCCCTCCGACGTACGCGGAGTCACCAAGGCCCTGGAGGACGGCCGCTTCTCCCTGGCCGTCCTGGAGGCCCGGCGCGAGGGCCGCGCGCTCCCGGCCCGCCGCCCGCCCTGCTTCTTCGACCCGCGTCACGGGCCCTCGGTCGCGGACGTCCTGTGGACGCCGTCCGGCGGAGCGGCCCGTGAGGTCCCGGTCTGCGGCGCCGACGAGGTCCGGCTGCGCGCCGGCGAGGACCCCATGAGCCGCACGGTCGACGTCGGTGACGGCCGGCGGCGCCCCTACTGGGAGGCGGGCCCGGCCTACGGACCCTGGGCCGGCGGCTACTTCGGCGGCGGCCTGCTCCCGGGCCTGCTGGCCGGCACCATGCTCGGCTCGATGCTCGCCACCCCGGCGTACGGGGCGGAGTACGGCGGCGGCGACTTCGGCGGAGGCGGTGAGTGGGGCGGCGGCGACGTCTCCGGCTCCGACTTCGACTCCTCCGGCTTCGGCGGCGGCGGTTTCGGGGACGGCGGGGGCTTCGGGGACGGCGGCGGTTTCGGCGGGGGCGGAGGCTTCGACGGCGGCGGCGGGTTCTAGCTCCTGTGCCGGCCCCCGCCCGTCCCGCTGCGGTCCGGGACGGGCGGTCAGGCCTCCTCGGAGGCCCCCTCCCACGTCCGGGGCGCCCACACGCCCGAGCGCTTGAGAGAGGCCGAACAGTGCAGGTAGATCTCGTCGATCTCCACGACCAGGGCCAGGTCGGGGCGCCGGCCCTTCACCGCCATCCCGTCGAAGAAGGGCGCGTCCGTGAGGATGCGGGCCCGGCCGTTGATCCGCAGGACGGTCATCACACCGGGTATCAGATAGAGCAGGCCGACGTGCGGGTTGGACAGGATGTTGTGGAAGCTGTCACCGCGCCGGTTGCCCGGCAGGTCGGGCAGCGCGAGGGTGCGCGAGTCCAGGACGCGGGTGAAGCCGGGGGCGCCGCCGCGCGGGGAGGTGTCGCAGTTGCCGTCGGCGTCGGAGGTCGACACCGCGCAGAACGGCGCACGGGCCAGGAGGTCCAGGTCGCCCTCGGTCAGCTCGTCGTGCACCTTGTCGATGACGATCGGCCACGGCTCACCCAGGATCTCGCGCAGCTGCTCCGCCGACCGGAGGGGCACCGCCCCGGCCAGGGGGTCACCGGCCACCGAGGGGGCGTACGCGGTGGCTGCCACGGGTGCGGCGTTCGACAAGGGATTCTCCGACCTCATGGGGGCACAGCAGCGGAGCGCCGGCCCGGACGCATTATTAGGCTTACCTTACTTAGGCGTGTGGATGTGCCTCGCTGCGGGGGCGGCAAGCGGCACCGGCCCGGCGCCGCCGGCCGTCCGCGCCGGACGAGGTTGTTTCGCTCTTCCCGGAGAAGATGGAGTAGGCGGGGTGACTCACCCCGCGCCCCGCACCACCTGGTGGCGAGGGCCGTGAACACGGGAGGCTGGGGCCGATGGACCGCGACCGGGTGGAGAAGCAGCTGCTGGACGGCCTGACCGTCGACACCAGCAGGCCGGAGCAGCCGATCCTGCTGGACGAGGCGGGCAGGCCGATCAAGACCTGGCGGGAGAACTACCCGTACGACCGCAAGATCCGCCGCGCGGAGTACGAGCGGGTCAAGCGCATACTCCAGATCGAGATGCTGAAGCTCCAGCGGTGGACCAAGGAGACCGGGGCGCGGATCGTCGTGGTCTGCGAGGGGCGGGACGCGGCCGGCAAGGGCGGCACCATCCAGCGCTTCACCGAGCGCCTCAACCCGCGTGGCGCGCGCATAGTGGCCCTGGACAAGCCCACGGACCGCGAGCGGGGCCAGTGGTACTTCCAGCGCTATGTGTCCCACCTGCCCGCCCCCGGCGAGCTCGTCTTCTTCGACCGCTCCTGGTACAACCGGGCCGGGGTCGAACGCGTCATGGGCTTCTGCACCCAGCCCGAGTACGAACTCTTCCTGAAGCAGTGCCCGGAGTTCGAGCAGATGCTCGTCGACGACGGGATCATCGTGGTGAAGTTCTGGTTCTCCGTCTCCCGCGCCGAGCAGCGCACCCGCTTCGCGATCCGCCAGGTCGACCCCGTGCGCCAGTGGAAGCTCTCACCCACGGACGTCGACTCCCTCGACCGCTGGGACGACTACACCACGGCGAAGATCGACATGTTCCGCGCCACCGACACCGAGCACGCGCCGTGGACCGTCGTGAAGAGCAACGACAAGCGAAGGGCCCGCCTCGAAGCGATGCGCAGCCTTCTCGCACGCATCGACTACGCCTCCAGGGACGCCGAGGTCGTCGGCAAGCCGGACCCCCTCATCGTGGGCGCCGCCGCCACCCTGCTGGAGCCGGGCGAGGAGGACACCGCCCTCTCGCCCACCCGCCTCGCACCCAACACCGAGGGGCCGGGGAAGCACCCGTGATCCCGTCCGTGGCACCGGGGCGGACAGCGGCCCGGTGCCACGGACGGACGGTCAGCAGCCGAGAGGAGCGGAGCCCACGCTCACATCGTCGAACCACAGGGTGTCGTCACCCGTCCCGTAGCTCTCCCATCCCAGCCGCAGAGCGGTGGGCCGGGGCGGGGCGGTGCGGACGAGCCACTGCTGGTCGATGTCCTGGGTGGGGACACCGTCGGCGTGCAGGCCCGGGATCTGCTCGTCGCCGAGCCAGGTGTCGAGACCGGGGGCCGTCGTGTCGATCGCGAACCGCAGGCACTGCCAGCTGCCCGTCGGCAGCGGCCTGCTCAGCGCCACGCCGGCCGGGCTCTGCGCGGGCAGGGTGGCGTCGTCGGTCTCCCGGTTCCACTGCAGGGCGCCGTTCTGCCCCCCGACGCGCAGGCTGCGCCCGCCCTGGGAGGAGTCGGGCAGGGAGACGAAGGTGACGTGGGCGGACGGGAGCGCGGTGGTGTGCCGCACCCACATGCGTACGTACATCACCGGACCGACCGAGGACAGGTCCGCGGTGGAGGCGACGAAGGCGTGGTTGCAGTAACCGGCCCGGCCGTCGACCCGCAGGGACCTGCTGCCGCTGTGCGCGACAGCCGTGTCGACGGCAGCCGTACCGGTTCCCTGGCAGTCGGGTGCGGTGAACTGCCAGGCGCCGGACGGGGCCGGGCCGGTCTGGTCCTCGAAGTCCGAGCAGATCACCGCGCCGCCGCAGTCCGCGCCGGTCGGAGGAGTCGTGGGAGGCGGTGTCGTGGGGGGAGTGGTCGGCGGCGGGGTGCCGTCACCGCCGCACGGCGTGCCGTTGAGGGCGAAGTCACCGGGCGCGGGATCGGCCGAGCGCCAGGTTCCCTGGAGGCCGAAGTCGGCGCTGCCGCCCGTGGCGAGTGCGCCGTTCCAGTCCGTGTGCGCGGCGACGACGGAACGGCCGGTCTGGGTGACCGCCGCGTTCCACGCCGATGTCACCTGCTGGTCGCCGGTGTACGTCCAGGTCAGGCGCCAGCCGTCGAGCGCCGGGCCGAGATTCGTGACCTTGATCTGGGCGGTGTAACCGCCGGTCCACTTGTTCACCGTGTAATCGACCCGGCAGCCGGACTCCGCACCGCTGGCGGACATCGCGGTGAAGCCGGACGCCAGCAGCACGAAGGCCGTCAGGACCGCCGTCCACGGCAGGCGCAGTAATCGGGGGAGAGGGACGCGCACGTGATCCTCCGAGGCAGGGGGCGAGGGAGTGCGGAAGAGGTGGAACGACGGGAGGGAGCGGCCCCCGTCGTCGGGGCGGGGCTCCGGCCCGGCCGGAGCCCCGCAGAAGGTCAGCTCGTGGGGAAGCTGTCGGGAGTGCTGATCCGGTTCTTGAGCAGTGCCCCGGACTCGGTCAGCACACCGCTGCTGCTGTAGTCGCTGCCGCTGCACGTGCCGGGCCTGAACGCCGCGCTGCCCTCATCGGCCTCGGAGTACGTCCAGTTCGCGTAGCCGATCTTCCGCTGGTCGAGCAGGTCCAGCCAGGCCGTGGTGCTCGCCCGGTCCACCGCTCCACCGCCGGTGGCGCTCACCGTGCCGAACTCGGTCACGAACAGCGGAAGCTGCGAGGCCGCCCGGCTCAGCGCGGCGCGGTAGTTGTCCTTGTGGCTCGCGGCGTAGAAGTGGAAGGCGTACATGAGGTTGGCCGCATTGACGGGGTTGTTGACGACCTCGCTCTCGTTGGAGCCGTCCGAGACTCCCAGCGAGGACCAGCCGCGCGTGCCGACGATGATGACGGCGTCCGGGTCGGCGGCCCGGATCACCGGGATGACCTGCTCGGCGTAGCTCTTGATGGCCGACCAGCTCACGCCGTTGGGCTCGTTGGCGATCTCGTAGATCACGTTCTTCTTGCCGGCGTTGCGGGCGGCGACGGACGCGAAGAACGTCTTCGCACGCGCGAGGTTGTAGTTCGGGTCGCCCGGCGTCAGGGTGTGGAAGTCGATCATTGCGTACATGCCACGGGCCTCGGCCATGTCGACCAGGCTGTTCACACGGCTGGTGAAGCCCGCCGGGTTGGTCTCGTAACCGCCTTCCTGCACGTACATGGCGATGCGGAACAGGTCCGACTTCCAGTCGTTCGCCAACGCGTCCAGGGATGCGGAGTTGTAGCACTGGTCGAACCACTGGATGCCGTGCGTGCTCATGCCCCGCAGCTGGATGGGGCGGTTGTACTGGTTGCACAGGTTCACGCCGCAGACGTGGAGCTGGCCGTTGATGTCCACCGGGGTGCCGTCGCCCGGGACGGGCGGGGGCTCTTCCTCGACGGAGCCCGTACAGGCGACGCCGTTGAGTGTGAACGCCGTGGGCTTCGGGTTGGCGCCCGTGAAGGTGCCCGTGAACCCCAGGTCCGCGGACGCGCCGGTGGCCAGCGTGCGGTTCCAGTCGAGGCCGACGACGCTGACCGCCGAGCCGGACTGCGACCAGGTGGCGTTCCAGCCCTGGGTGACCTTCTGTCCCGCGTCAGGCATGGTGAACCCGAGCTTCCAACCGGTGACGGGGGCGCCCAGGTTGGTGACCTTCACTCCGGCCTGGAAACCGCCCGACCACTGACTGGTGACGGTGTAGTCGACCTTGCAGCCGGCGGCGGCGGCCGTCGCCTGAGGGCTTGTCGCTGCCGTGAGGCCCAGGACTGTTGCGCAGGTCGCCAGTAAGGCGAGCAGGCGTTTCATGGCGTTTCTCCTCGTGTGAAGCGGAGACTGTGGGGGTGGGAGCGCTCCCAAGGTCCATCGGGGCGAGACCGTACACCGGTGTGTCGATGCGCGGATAGACGTCTGACGGGCTTTGGTGAAGAGGAGGAGGGAAGCGCGGCTGCGGACCCGGCGCACCGGCAGCCGGCCCACGGGCGTCAGCACCGGAGGGCGTTCCACCCCTTCGGCGGCGCTTCCGCGCCCTGCGCCGGGTGCGGCCGGACACTCACGGTTCCTGCTCGCCCGACTGGCGTTCCTTTTTCGCGTTGCGGGTCCGCCAGATCCCGATCAAGGCGCACCCGAGAGTGATCACGACCAGTGTCACCACTCCGTGTGGCCGGAAACTGCCGTCGCCCTGTGCGGCCAGGTGGAGGTTCTCCACACCTGGGCCCTTCCTCCCTGTCGCGCGCCCCTGTCAGGGTGCCGCCCGTTCGATGATCCGGGAGTGAGTGCGCGGAACGGCCGTGCGTGACCTTCAGACGCCGGAGGCGACGAACGCGGCCCAGGCGGCCGGGGGCACGGTGAGGACAGGGCTATCGGTGATCTTGGAGTCGCGGATGTGTACGGCGGCGGGGTGGGCGGCGACCTCGACGCAGTCGCCGCCTTCGCTGCCGCTGTAGCTGGACTTGCGCCAGTCGTAGGCGACTTCCAGGCAGTCGCCGCCCTGGTCGCTGCTGTAGCTGGACTTGAACCAGGTGAGGGTTGTGCCGCGTGTGTTCATCACTGGTTGGTGGCACTGACGAACGCGGCCCAGGCGGCCGGGGGCACGGTGAGGACGGGGCCGCCGATGACCTTGGAGTCGCGGATGTGGACGGCGGCGGGGTGGGCGGCGACCTCGACGCAGTTGCCGCCCTGGTCGCCGCTGTAGCTGGACTTGCGCCAGTCGTAGGCGACTTCCAGGCAGTCGCCACCTTGGCTACTGCTGTAGCTGGACTTGAACCAGGTGAGGGCTGTGCCACGTGCTGCACGAGTCATGACTCTCCAAGCAAGTCGTCCAGTAGGCGCGCGCTGTTCTCGACGGAAAGCGCCTGCGAACGCAGCATCCCATACATCTGTTGCAAGACGCTGACGTCGTCTGGATCTTCGTGGAGGAAGCTGACGCGCTGCCCTTCGATATACGCGAGATGATCGTGATCAGGCGTTTCCAGGAGCACCATTGGTCCTGCGAGGCCTGCGTGTTTCGGGAGCGTCATGGGCATGATTTGTAGTCCCAGAAAGGGAAGATCCATGCACCTTCGCAGGTGTTGGATCTGCTCCCGCAGTATGGAGGAGCTTCCGATCTGGCTACGTAGGATGCTCTCCTCCAGCACGAAATGCAGCATCGGACGGGGCTTGCGTTCCAGCAGCGCTTGCCGATCCAGTCGCCCGGACACCCACTCCTCCACTTCTTCCGCTTCGATCGGCGGATAGAGGCAAGAGAAGACGAAGCGCGCGTACGCCTCGGTCTGAAGCAGCCCAGGTACCACCTGGTTCTGATACGACAGCAGCGTCACCGCCTCCTGCTCGTACTCCACGAAGTCCTGCACGAACGCCGGGAACCGCTCCTTCTGCGGCACCTTCGCCACCGCGACCCCCAACACCCCCTTGGTCTCCAGCAGTTCGTCCAGTTGCGTCGCGAAGTCCGCCTGGAGTGCCCGGCGGCCCTGTTCGATCGAGGCGATCGTGTCCTCGCCCACGCAGAACTTGTCGGCCAGTGACGCCTGCGTCAGCCCGGCCGCGCGGCGGAACGCGGCCAGTTGCGCGCCGATCACATGCCAGGACGTGACCCGCTTGTTCTTCTGCTTCTTCTTCGCCGAGTGCATGAGGTGCCCTTCCCCGTACGCGAACCCCGCCGGACCCGTCAGCTCTCGTACAAACACGGTGTACGACCTGACGCGGTGAACAACAGTAGTCACGTTCTGTGACAGTCGTCCCGTGAATGAATCAACGCAGCTCGACACGTTCCGCGAGGCGTTCTACCGCCGCGAGCGCAGGTCCGTCCCTCTCGCGCGCCAGTTCGTCCGTGCGGCGCTGCTCGACTGGGCGTGCGAGGTGGACCTCGGCGACGTACTGCTCTGCGTGAGCGAACTGGCCACCAACGCACTGGTCCACGGCGTCCCGCCCGGGAGGGGTTTCCGTGTCCGGCTCACCTGGGGGAGCGTGCTCCGGGTCGAGGTGCACGACAGCGGGGCCGGCGAGGTCCAGGAGTCCGTGCGCCCCGGGCCCCTCGCCGAATACGGGCGCGGGCTCGCGCTCGTCGGGGCGCTCGCCGATGTGTGGGGGGTGAGGGAGCAGGACCCGGGGAAGACCGTGTGGTGCGAGTTTGCCGTTTCGGCAAGCAAGCTTGTCGAAACGGCGCCGTGCGCGCACCATCTCCCGTAACAGGAGGTGTTCCGCATGAGCGACATGAACCAGCGGTACGACGTAGTGGTGATCGGCGGTGGGGCCGCCGGGCTGAGCGGGGCGCTCGCCCTGTCCCGGGCCCGGCGCTCCGTGCTCGTGATCGACGCGGGCAGCCCGCGCAACGCGCCCGCGTCCCACGCGCACAACTATCTGGGCCGGGAGGGCATCCCGCCCCTGGAGCTGCTGGCCGTCGGCCGGGCCGAGGCGGCGGACTACGGCGCCGAGATCGTCCAGGGCAATGTCGTCTCGGCCGAGAAGCTGCCCGACGGCTTCCGGGTCGTGCAGGAGGACGGGAACACCGTGCACGCCCGCCGGCTGCTCGTGACCACCGGGATCACCGACGAGCTGCCGGACGTGAAGGGCCTCGCCGAGCGCTGGGGCGACGACGTGCTGCACTGCCCGTACTGCCACGGCTGGGAGGTGCGGGACCAGGCCGTCGGCATCCTGGCGGGCAGCCCGATGGCTCCGCACCAGGCACTGCTCTGGCGGCAGTGGACCGACGACGTGGTGCTGTTCCGGAACGACCAGCCCGACTACAGCGACGAGGAGTACGAACAGCTCGCCGCCCGGGGCATCTCCGTGGTCGAGGGCGAGGTGGCCGCGCTGGAGGTGGCCGGCGGCAAGGTCACCGGTGTGCGGCTGGCCGAGGGCACGGTGATCCCGCGCCGGGCGCTCGTGGTCCAGCCCCGCTTCACCGCGCGCTCGGCGGTCCTGGAGAGCCTCGGCCTCCGGCCCACCGACATGGAGGTGGGCGGCCACGTCGTCGGTACGTACATCGCGGCCGACCCCTCCGGGGCGACCGAGGTGCCGGGCGTGTGGGTGGCCGGTAACGTCGCCAACCTCATGGAGCAGGTCGTCGGAGCGGCGGCAGCCGGGCTCAGGGCGGCCTCGATGATCAACATGGACCTCGTCACCGACGACACCCGCCGCGCGGTCGACGCCCGCCGCGCACCCTTCTCGGCCGAGGCCGAGCGCCAGGTCACCGAGCGTGTGCTCGGCGACCGCCGTCACGGACTTCAGGAGACCTCACGATGACCACCGACAGCACCCGTACCGACGCCGAGATGTGGGACGACCGCTACCGCGAGAGCGACCGGATCTGGAGCGGCAACCCCAACGTCGTCCTCGTCCGTGAAGTGGAGGGCCTGAAGCCGGGCCGTGCCCTCGACCTGGGGTGCGGCGAGGGCGCGGACGCGGTCTGGCTCGCCCGGTGGGGCTGGCAGGTGACCGCCACCGACATCTCGCGCGTCGCCCTGGAGCGGGCGGCGGTCCACGCGGCCGAAGCCGGTGTCACCGACCGGATCGACTGGCAGTGGCACGACCTGGGGACCTCGTTCCCCGAGGGGGAGTACGACCTGGTCTCCGCCCAGTTCCTGCACTCGATGGGTGACCTGCCGCGTGAGGAGATCCTGCGCAGGGCCGCCGCCGCCGTCGCACCCGGCGGCGTGCTCCTGATCGTCGGCCACGCCGGTTTCCCCGCGTGGGAGGAGAACCCGCACCCCGAAATGGTGTTCCCGACGACGGACGAGGTCCTCGCGTCCCTCGAACTCCCGGAGGGGGCGTGGGAGGTGCTGCTCAGCGAGGAGCACGAGCGGATCCAGAACGACCCCGAGGGCAACCCCACCACCCGCACGGACAACGCCCTGAAGCTCCGCCGCCGGGCCGCGGCCGCCCGGTGACGCCGAGCGCCCGCCGTCCTCCCCGGAAGGGGAGAAGCGGCGGGCGCTCTCGGTCCGTGGACGTCAGGCCTGCGGGGCGGCCTTGATCGCGGAGATGTCGAAGGTCAGCCTGACCTTGTCGCTGACCATCACACCGCCGGTCTCCAGGGCGGCGTTCCAGGTCAGACCCCAGTCGGAGCGGAGGATGTCGGCGGTGCCCTCGAAGCCGACGCGCTCGTTGCCGTAGACGTCGGTGGCGGAGCCGTGGAACTCCAGGTCGATGGAGAGCGGGCGGGTGACGTCCTTGATCGTGAGGTCGCCGGTGATGCGGTAGGTGTCACCGCCGAGCTGCTCGGCCCGCGTGGAGCGGAACGTCATCAGGGGGAACTTCTCGGCGTCGAAGAAGTCGCCGCTGACCAGGTGCCCGTCACGGTCGGCGATGCCGGTGTCCACACTGGCGATCCTGACGTCGATGGAGGCGGAGGAGTTGGCCGGGTCGGAACCGTCCAGCTCCAGCGTGCCCTCGTGGTCGCCGAACGAGCCGCGCACATTGGTGACCATGGCGTGGCGCACCGTGAAGCCGATGCTGCTGTGCGCCGGATCGATCGTGTAGGTGCCGGTCAGAGCCGCCAGCGCCGGGTCCACGGCGAGGGCGGCGGTGGTGGACGGGGCGGTGTTCTTGCGGGTGAACAGAGCCATGGCTCCTCCTCGGGACGTGGTCCGGCGGGTGCGGGGGCGGACCGTCGAACATTTGGTTTAACCTTCAACGAGATTGACTGTAGACCCCCTTTGTTCAAAATTCAACATCAAGGGTCCAGGCCGGTCCGGAAATCGCGGAAGCCGCCGCACCGCCCACCGCCGCCCCCTGGCGGACGCGCGTAGAGCTGGGGCACTATCTCCTCGCCCCTATTTGTCATGAGCAGGAGGACTTCCCCCATGCTGACCCGCCCCAGGCTCCGCTCGGCTCTCACCGCTCTCGCCCTCGTCCTCGGCGCGCTCTTCGCGCCCGGCGTCGGCATCCTCGGCAGCGGTGCCACCGAGGCCCACGCCGTCACCAAGCTGACCCACTCCCAGGCGACCTCCCGCTTCAGCTCCTCCGGGATCACCTGGTCGTCCTCGGGCGGCTGTTCCAACCGGAACGTCCCCACCTGCACGTCCTTCGACCAGCTCAACCTGTCCAGCGCCCAGGGCGCCCAGACGCTGAAGAGCGCCACGGGCTGCGCGCTCAACATCACCGGAGGCACCGAGACCGGGCACGCCGGCGGCACGTACTCGCACTGGAACGGCTACAAGCTGGACTTCGGCAAGAGCACCTGCCTGACGAACTACGTGAAGGGCACGTTCACCTACATCGGCGTGCGGGGCGACGGCGCCCCCCAGTACCGGTCGGGTTCCGGCAACATCTACGCGGACGAGGGCAACCACTGGGACGTGACGTACTACAACTGCGGCGGCTGCTGACCTCCCCCGCACGGCTCCCCGTACGCAGGCCCCGCGCACAGAGGTGCCCCCGTCCACCGGAACTCGAGCTCCCGGACGGGGGCACCCCTCGCGACACCGTCCGGCGTCAGGAGCCCACGCTCACCGTGAAGCGGCGGGGATTGCCGTCGTGGGCGGCTCCCGACACGTCCGGCTCACCGTCCGGGCGTACGTCGTCGTAGGGGAACGCGTAGCCGATCGGGGAGTTCGCGTGGACGACGCGCGACCAGTGGTTGGTCACCGCGCCCTTGTAGTAGTCCGCCACGGTGGTGCCGTTGGGCTGCTGCGGGTGGCTGAGCATGATCGAGCGGTTGAAGCCCGCCGCGATCCTGGCCAGCAGCGCCTTCTTGTCGTCGGAGTCCCCGGGGTTGTTCGTGAAGGGGCCGTGATTGCAGGTGAAGATGTCCTTCGACGTCGGCTTGACGAACGTGTGACCGCCCTGGAAGGTCAGCGTGTCCCCGCTGACGCGCCCCGCCAGCGTGCCCCGGCCGCCCTGCAGGTCGATCCGCAGGTCGGTGGAGCGGTACTTCTCCCACACCTCGTCGATCTGCGCGGTGAACAGGTCCCGGAACGGCATCTGGTCCGGCCGGTCGAAGAACGGCGCCATCAGGTTCTGCGGCGAGACGACCCGCAGGACCCGCCCGTCCGGGCCCCGGGTGACCAGCTCGTCCCAGGGCTGCCCGTCGGAGGCCGCCTGGGCCGTGAGGTCGTCGGCGATGCGCTGGACCGCGCCGTCCGGGAGCGGGGCCACCGTGTGCGTGCCGTCCCCCTCCAGGGTCAGCCCGATCGGCAGCGCCGTCACCAGGTCGACGTAGCTGATGTTCGCGTACAGCTGCTGCGGGTTGAAGGTGAACTCGCAGAAGGACCAGGTCCTGCCGTAGTTCGGGTCGGCGGGGGTCGCGAAGGCCGGCTCGACCAGGGAGGGACCCGGGTTGAGGTAGAAGTCCAGCTTGCCGTCGCGTACGAAGTAGACCCTCGCCCCGTACATCTGAGGCAGGGTGAGCACGACGGGTCCGGCGCCCGCGGCCCTCAGCGGGATGGCGCAGTCCACCGGCAGCGGGGTCTGCGGGGCGCCGGGGGATTCGGGGCGGTAGACGCTCCCGTCGGGGCGCAGGAGCGCCCAGCGGCCCGTGCCCTGTTCGTGGCCGGTCACGTACGCGTGCACCGTGCCGGGCAACGAACGGTTCTCCAGCGCCAGTTCGCACGTCGCGGGGGCCGCCGACGCACGCGGGCCCAGGGCACTGCCCCAGAGGGGGTAGGTGAGCGCGGTCGCGGAGGCGGCGGCGCCCGTCAGGAACATTCTGCGTGAAATCACGAAGGGACTCCCGAGGTGTGGGGGGTCGCAGACAGGGGTCAGGGGATGGCCCGGGGAGGCGGGCCGGTGGGGCCGTCTGCGGTGCGCACCACTCTCGCGAGGGCTTCGGTGAGCGTCAACACTTATGACTGAGAGCGCTCTCAAGAAACTGCCGTTCTTCACAACTCAACGCCTCCCGAAGGGTTTTGGCCACGTCTGGTCCCTCGGTGCATGCATGGAGTGACGAAGGCCGAAGGCGGGTGCCGTCCGTTCTCCCCGCCCTCTGCGCGGCGCGGTCCTGGGCGACGGGCCGTCATCATGGCGCGCGGCCGCGGATGCAGGAATCCGGGCCCGGCCCCTACCCTCGCGATGTGCCCGGTCGTCCGCCCCGGTGGATTCGCGGCGTGGCGCGCGATCCGTTGTGTGGCGAGGGCCACAGCTCTTGTTTTGTCGCACCCCTACAACGCGATGCCCCTCTGGGCTGGCAGATGGGTGGAGCGGCGCCCGGCTTCTGTCAGGTGCCACCAGGAAACGGGGCGGGAGACTGTCCGGTGTGGACGGCTGGTTTCCGCGGCCGGGTTCGTAGGGTCGACGTATGACCGTTGTGGACGAAATCGCGGGCGAGCCGAGCGATACGCATGGCCGGGTGGCCGAACTGCTGGCGCTGCGCGAGCAGGCCCGGCGCGGACCGAGTGACCGGGCGACCGAGGCGCAGCACGCCAAGGGGAAGCTGACGGCGCGGGAGCGCATCGAGCTGCTGCTGGACGAGGGGTCGTTCAAGGAGGTCGAGCAGCTGCGCCGGCACCGGGCGACCGGCTTCGGCCTGGAGGCGAAGAAGCCGTACACCGACGGTGTCATCACCGGCTGGGGCACGGTCGAGGGCCGGACGGTCTTCGTCTACGCGCACGACTTCCGGATCTTCGGCGGGGCGCTGGGCGAGGCCCACGCCACGAAGATCCACAAGATCATGGACATGGCCATCTCGGCCGGTGCACCGCTGGTCTCGCTCAACGACGGTGCGGGCGCCCGCATCCAGGAGGGCGTCAGCGCGCTCGCGGGTTACGGCGGCAGCTTCCAGCGCAACACCCGCGCCTCCGGTGTCATCCCGCAGATCAGCGTGATGCTCGGCCCGTGTGCGGGCGGCGCGGCCTACAGCCCGGCGCTCACCGACTTCGTCTTCATGGTCCGTGAGACCTCGCAGATGTTCATCACCGGACCGGACGTCGTCAAGGCGGTCACCGGCGAGGAGATCACCCAGAACGGCCTCGGCGGCGCCGACGTGCACGCCGAGACCTCGGGCGTCGCGCACTTCGCGTACGACGACGAGGAGACCTGCATCGCCGAGGTCCGCTACCTCATCGGGATGCTCCCCTCCAACAACCGGGAGAACCCGCCCGTCGTCCCGAGCGACGACCCGGCGGACCGGCGCGGCGACGCCCTCCTGGACCTGGTCCCGGCCGACGGCAACCGTCCGTACGACATGCACAAGGTCATCGAGGAGCTCGTCGACGACGGCGACTTCCTGGAGGTCCACGAGCGCTGGGCGCGCAACATCGTCTGCGCCCTGGCCCGGCTCGACGGGCAGGTCGTCGGCATCGTGGCCAACCAGCCGCAGGCGCTGGCCGGTGTCCTGGACATCGAGGCGTCCGAGAAGGCCGCGCGGTTCGTCCAGATGTGCGATGCCTTCAACATCCCCCTCATCACTCTGCTGGACGTACCCGGCTTCCTGCCCGGCGTCGACCAGGAGCACGGTGGGATCATCCGGCACGGCGCGAAGCTGCTGTACGCGTACTGCAACGCGACCGTGCCGAGGATCTCGCTGATCCTGCGCAAGGCCTACGGAGGTGCGTACATCGTCATGGACAGCCAGTCCATCGGTGCCGACCTCACCTACGCGTGGCCGACCAACGAGATCGCCGTCATGGGCGCCGAGGGCGCCGCCAACGTCATCTTCCGCCGGCAGATCGCCGACGCCGAGGACCCCGAAGCCATGCGGGCCCGCATGGTCAAGGAGTACAAGGCGGAGCTGATGCACCCCTACTACGCGGCCGAGCGCGGCCTGGTCGACGACGTCATCGACCCCGCCGAGACGCGCGAGGTGCTGATCGCCTCGCTCGCGATGCTCCGCAACAAGCACGCGGACCTGCCGTCCCGCAAGCACGGCAACCCCCCGCAGTAGTCGCGGCCGCAGAGGCCGCCCCGGCCCCTGCCCGCGTTCCGCGACCACCTGCACAGAAGACGGAGACGCCATGACTGCCACCCCCGCCGATTCGGTCCTTCGCGTCGTGAAGGGCCAGGCCGGCCCCGAGGAGCTCGCCGCCATCACCGCGGTCCTGCTCGCCCGCGCGGCCGCCCGGCCCGACGCGCCCGCCCACCGGGGCCGCAGCACCGCCGGATGGCGCCGCCTGGAGCGCACCCCCGGCTTCCGCGCCCCGCACAGCTGGCAGGGCTGAAGCACAGCGGCCTCAGCGGCCGTCACAGGGCCCGGTGGGCCCCGTGACGGCCGCTGAGGCGTTCCCGGGCCCCATTCGGGCCTGCACGGGCCCTGTACGGGCGTGCACGGGCCTCATCGGGCTCCGTACGGGCGAAGGCTCCGTACTCCTTCGCGGAGTACGGAGCCTTCGCCGTGCGGCTGCGGGATCAGCGCAGGCGGGCCATCAGGGCGTGCTCGACCAGGGTGATCAGAGCGCTCTTGGCGTCCGCGCGGTGCCGGGCGTCCGTGGTGAGGATCGGCGTGTCCGGGCCGATCTGGAGGGCTTCGCGTACTTCGTCGGGTGTGTAGGGCTGGTGTCCGTCGAAGCCGTTGAGGGCGATGACGAAGGGGAGGCCGCTGTTCTCGAAGTAGTCGACGGCGGGG
>NZ_DATMVN010000034.1:0-8020 GCF_035563135.1 Streptomyces sp. | reverse complement strand
GCCGCGTTGGGCCATCGACCACATTCCGACACTCGGGCCGGGGCAGGCCGTGTGGAAGGTCGGCCCCGACTACGTCGACATCATCGAGACCGTGATCAGCGAGGAGGAAGCGCGACTGACGGACACCTCCGGACGCCGCCGCATGGCGCGGGAGAACGCGGCAGTCGAGCAGGAAACCCTCCTTGTCGACGACCTCGACGAGGACGAGGACGAGGACCAGGACCACGAGGACCAGGAGGAGAGCGACACCACACCGACGTCCGCTACGCCCGCCCCCGAGGGAGAGGGGGACGAGGGTGGATGGTTCTGGGAGATGCCACCGAATGTCGTGGACGGGTGGCACGACAGGGCCTTGCAGGCCGCAAGGGAGGGACGCTGTGCCGAGGCTGCGGATCTCGCGGCCCTCGGGGAGCGGGAGGACATTGCCGCTCACGGCATCAACTCCGACCAAGCCGTGGCCTGGCTGTCCACGCGTGCCCAGGTGGCTGATCTGTGCGGAAGTCCTGAACGTGCGGTGCAGTTGCGCGCTACCGTCGCCCGCATGGGCAAAGACGACATGTGGGCAGGGCCAGCCCACGACATCACCCCCACTCCGCACCCCGACCCCCAGCAGCCCGCACCGATGGTCGACGACAACCCGACTCCGGCCACGCTGAAGCGTCTGTGGCCTGCCGCTGCGGTCATCGTGGCACTGTCCCTCGGCATCGCGTTCGTCTGGGACAACCCTGGCGGCGAGGCGAAACAGCGTCAGGCCAACGAGCAGCGCGCGGAGAAAGCCGCCGCTGCCGCTGCCGCCCCTCCGTACGAGGGTGAAGCGGGCGCACCAGTTCTCATCGATGGCGCTCTTGCCGACTTGAGCGCAGATTGGACCGACGATAAGAAGCGCATCGTCGTGCGACTGCAAGCACCGGCTGACGTGGTCGCTCAGTACCTGCGCATCGACGTAGCTCAGAAGAGCGCGTTCAGTGAGCGTGTTGAAGGTCGGCTGGATGTCAAGGCGCCCGAGTTGGTTCTGCCAGTCGATGACCCTCGGGCCGACGTGACGGTCCGGGTGTCTATCGGCGGCGCGACGTGGGAGAAAGGCTCCCGGGCTGAGTCCCGAGAGATCCGCCTCTCCCCCGTCACGGGCACCGCTTACGACGCCAAGACCGGCAAGAAAGTTGGGTACGGCGACTGACCGAGGGATCCGGCGTCCATTCCTCACGACCTGTTGGCCTGCCCGGTCCTCGACAGCTGACACCCCTGTCGAGGACCGGCCTGGCTGCCTGGCCACCTGACACACCCCGCGCCCCGTCACGGACACCGTGACGGGGCGCAGCACTGCCCCCACCACCCCTGTTGGAGGACACACGTGCTCTCGTCATGCCCGCGCCGCCGAGTTGGCCGGCCCCGCCCGACCCTGCCCGGCCCCCGCCGCCCGATCCCGGCTCGACGCCTGCCCAGCCTTTGGATCCACAACCACTTCGAGGAGAGCTGACCCATGCCAACCCTCCGCATTGTTTCCTTCGGCTACGGCCACGGCCCCGCCCCCACCGCGCTGTTGACCGGACCAAGGAGTCCTGAGGTGGAGACCTGCGCCTTCTGTGCCATCGCCGCCGGGACTGCCCCGGCCGCCATCGTGCGCGAATGGCCCGACGCCCTCGCGGTCCGCCCGCGCAGCGGCGGCGTCCACCCAGACCATGTCTTCGTCATGCCGCGAGTCCATGTCGAGGACGCCGGCACCGACCCGGAGGTGACCGTCGCGGTGATGCGCCGGGCCGCCGAGCTGATGGCCGAACACCCCGCCGCGAACCTGATTACGTCCAAGGGGGAGGCAGCGACCCAGAGCGTCTATCACCTGCACGTCCACGTGGTGCCCAGGGAGACCGGCGACGACCTGCCGTTGCCCTGGACCCCGCAGCAGACAGCCCGCGCCGCACAGAACGGAACCAGCTCATGACCGTTGACCTCATCATGGCCCGCGAACCGCTCCCGACCGCGTCGTGTCCGTCCGTGTTCCTCGCTGGCCCTACTCCGGACAAGAGCACCCCCGTGCCGTCCTGGCGGCCCGCCGCGGCGGCAGCCTTGGACGCGCTGTGGACCGGCGACCAGCCGCTCACCGTGTTGAGTCCTGAGTCCCGGAACGGCGAGCGCGCCGACCGGTACGAGACCCAGGTCGACTGGGAGACCGGCGCCCGCGCGGCAGCCTGGGCGATCCTGTTCTGGATTCCCCGCGACCTGCGGGCTCTCCCGGGGATGACCACCAACGTGGAATTCGGCCTGGACGTCAGTAGCGGCAGGGCTGTGCTGGGCTGCCCGCCCAACTGCCCCAACCCGGAGCGGAACAGGTACTTGATCTACGTCGCCCGCCGTCACGGCGTGCCCGTCTCCGAGACCCTTCCCGACACGGCGGCCGCCGCCCTCGCCCTGATCAGTGCCACAATCGAACACCGCGACATCGAGGACTCCGACATGCTCATGGTCGACCTGGACGGAGGCCGGGGCGGGCCGCTCCCCGGCGGAATCCTCTGATCTCCGATCTCCTGGGCGCACCCGGCGCCTACAGGTGATCCGCCCCACCCGCATGTCCTGACCCGACCCGCCCCGCCCGGCCGCCGGGACCACCACGGTCCCGGCGGCTCCCGCCGAATGTGAGGGCCGAGGCCCACCGTTACCGTCTTCGGCCAGTTCGCCCGCCGCACCGCCGACGTCACCACCTCTCGGCCGACACCGACCTGAGCACACGCGAAGCGGCCCTCGCCGCCCGGATGAAAGTCCGGGCGGCGAGGGCCGCTTTTTGTGTTCGTAGCCGATGGCAAGGGGCTGTAGCCCTTGCGGCGTCTGGTGTGCGGAATTCCGCACATGCTTTCCGCACGCGTCAGCCGACGACCTCAGCGTCCACGATCTCCTCGGGAACAGCAGCAGTTCGCGCGATCCGCTTCCCGGCTGCCCTGAGCTTGTTGACCGCCACCTCGACCCGCGCCGGATCAGCCGGAGGGACTCCAGCAGCCTTGAGACGATCCAGGGCAGTCAGCATGTCCTCGGCCTGGCAGACGAGCCGGTCGAAAGCATCGTCCACTGCTGCCCGCTGCGGATCCGCTTGCGGACGCCGCTCGGTTGCGCTCGTGCCGGTCGGCCCGGCGATGCCGATACGAGTCACGGCCTGGCGCAGCTTGGCCGCTGTCACCCTGCCCTCCGAGTGGGAGGCGCGGGCCGCGTCAAGGGCGACCTGAGCCCGCTTCTCCCCGCCGTCCAGCTTCATCATCGGAGCCAGGATCGCGGCCTGTGAGGCCGGAATGGCCTGCCGGGTCGCCGTCGTGAGCGGGAGCACCGCGATCAAGTTGCCTGCATCCTCGATCAGGTCGTACACCCGGCGTCTGTTCTTGAACCCGAGGTCGTCCACGACGAACGATTCGAATGTCTCGTACCCGGCGAGCAGATGCACTTGGAATTCGCGCATCAGGCGGAGGATCGTCCCGGCCTCTATGACGGCGCGCATCTTCACCCGGGCATTAAGGGCCTCGGCCGTAGTCCGGGACTTCTCCAGCGCGGTGCGTAGCCGGGCAAGCTTCTCCTCGTCGCTGACGCCCTCGAAATCCTCCGCGCGGAGCACGGTCGGGGCGAACGGTGAGACGACGCCACCGCCGCGGGCCAGCTCCTCGGCATAGGTGGCTGTGGTCTGGGCGGGTACCTCGGCTGCTTTCTCGTCGGGCGCGGCAGGTGTCGTATCGTCCTTGGTCGGCTTGTCCGGAGCCTTCTTGGAACTGCGGGTCGTGCGGTTCTTGATGTCGAACGCCATCCTCATGCCTCCCGGGTGATGAGCATGGAGGCGAGCTGCGCGAAGTCAGCCACGGCCTTGTCCTTGGGCGCGTACAGCCGCGTCGGTACGAGCTCGAACGGCGATTCCTTGATCTTGGGTGAGCGGCGCACCGGGGCGACGAGAGCGTCGGGGTAGTCCGCTGCCAATCCCTCAGCCACTGCCCGTTGCACACCGGAGCGGTGCCACTCGGTAAGCACCACCGCCGCCACCCGGAAGTTGGGGTTCAGCGCCTCACGGGCGGTCGTCAGGGTCTCGTCCAGATCCTGCATGCCGATCCAGTCCAGGCCGCCGGCCACGGCAGGCACGATGACGTCATCCGCCGCCCCGAGGGCTGCCATGGTCAGCAAGCCCAGCGTCGGCCCGGAGTCGATCAGCTCGATGTCGGGGACCTCGCTGGGACGCTCCCTGCGGTCGGCTTCGATGGCGCGCTTGATGAGCGTCTGACCGCCCATGATCTCGTGCTTCTCAACCGTGCCCAGGTCGCCAACGGAGGGCACGATCGTCAGCCCCTCGAACCGGGTCTCGTAGGTGACCTCGACCAACGTCGTTCCCCGGTCAAGGAACAGCTGTGTCAGCGTCTTGCGGTCCCTCTCCTCTACGCCCTGAGGCCACAGCGGCTCCGTCACGGCTGTGAGCGCGGCCTTCTGCGGGTCGGCATCCCACACGCGCACCCGGTAGCCCATGGCCACCCACGCGGCCGCCAGCTCCAGGGCGGTGGTCGTCTTGCCCGCGCCACCCTTCTGGTTGGCAACGACGAAGATACGCGGCACCTGGGCCGGTCGGAACGTAGCCGGCACGCGCAGGGAGGGTACCCAGTCCTTATAGGGCTGTTCAGCGTCGTACTCCGCGACGATCGGCAAGTAGAGACGCTCAGGCGACTGACGGGGAATCGTCAGGCGAGCGGGGGTAGTGTCGGCGGAAGGTTCTGCCACGTTCATCTCCCAGATCGACGCGGCCGGACCGGACGCCCCCGCACCGGAGACCGCCGGTCGGGGGCGCAACACGATCGGATCGTGTCCCGCGCTCGGCCAAACCGTATCCGCACCGCCTCATGGCACCCAGCACCGCAGCGCGCAGGGACTGCCCGCACACGTAAGTGAGCCGAGTCGGAAAGAACCGGACCGGACCGGCGAGGAGTGTTCGCCGGTCCGGCACCGTCATCATGCCTCGCTGCTGTCTCTGCGGGTGTGGCCGGGCGGTTCGCTCTCACGGGTGAGGCCTCCTCGCCGTCGGTGCCCTGCGGGGGCGGGAGCCGTTGGGCGGTCAGGGCACGTCACCCTCCCAGACCCAGGGACCGTCAGGGCGGTTGAACGTGGGTGCGTACGAAGCCCGTCCGCCCGGCCCGTACGCGCTGTGCTCGGTGATCAGGTACGCGCCGGTTGTGCGTTGGTCGGCTGTGAGGCCGGTGACGTCCAGGAGCTGCCCGTCGAGCGGTCCGCCGGCCAGCTCGACGTACTGGTGGCCGGGGCGGGTGGTGTAAGCGTCGGGGCCGTCTCGGTCGGTCCCGTAGATCCGTGGGTGTGTGTGCTCGGTCATCCGCCCAGGCTGCCAGCCGCCCTGGGGGTGCCGCACCCGGGTCAGGGAGTCTGCCCGGGTGTGGAGTCGAAGTTTCCCCGATGGGTCGATATCGCCCGCAGTGCGGTGACGCCGGGGGATAGTACGGGGATGACCACAACACCTGATGCTCCGGCCTCCGTACGGCCTGCTCGTCGCCGTCGTCACGCCCGTCTGATCGCCGCTCTGGCGTCGCTGATCGGGGCGTGCGCGGAGGCGGCGGGGGAAGTGTACGGGCCGATCGCCATTGCCCCGCCGGACCAGGAGGGGGTGGAGGTGCAGACGCTGTCGTGCATGAGGGTCGCGCTGTCGGGGCCGTTGCTGCTGGACATCGCCCGGAGCGAGGACGCGGCCCGGTGGCCGGGCGAGGTGGCACGGGAGGACGCGGCGGCCCGGCGTACGTACGCTGCCCGGTGCGCGCTGGCCGAGGCCCAGGACGCGGTCCACGGCAGGGGCCCGGACCGGGGCCCGGTGCCGTTGCCGACCGCCGGGCAGGGAGCTGCGATGGAGCTGGTGAGCGCCGGGGGCGAGGTCGCTGCGCGGTGGCGGGGCGATCCGGCGGAGGCCGCCGCCCTGGTGCTGGAGCTCACGGCCGGCGGTGAGCTGAGCGTGGATGAGGTCCTGGACGCGGCGGTGGACGCCGCCGCGGTGTGCGGGCTGCTGGTGCTGGCCGAGGCCCGTACGACCGCCACGTCCGATCCGAGCACGGCGGCCGAGCTGTGCCTGACTGCTGTGTCCCACCTGGCCCTCGCGGTCGCCCTCGCCTCCGCCGACCTCGACTGAGGGTCAGGGAGCCTGCTTCGGGTGGTGGGGGACCAGGCCGGACCGGCACCGCACATCATGCCTCGCCGCTGTCTCTGCGGGTGTGGCCGGGCTGGTCGCTCTCACGGGTGAGAAGCAGACTGCACCGGTGCCCTGCGGGGGCGGGGGCCGTTGGGCACGTCATGCGAAAGATCATGTGTGCTGCGGTCTCCGTGATGGCTCTGGGATGTCTGGGGCAGGCGCCCGCCCACGCCAGTGGGACCGCTGCTGACGGGCCGGTCGGGATCGGGGTCATCGGTGAAGGATTGAAGGTGCGGGAGGTCCGGGCGACCTTGGATGGGTGGGAGGCCGGCGCGCAGGCGCGGGTCAGTCTCTGGAAGGGCGGTAGCTACGTCCGGATGGTGCGGGGGTGGAAGTACACCTCCTCCAAGGAGGCGCGCGGCTACCGGCACGAGTACGCGGCGTGGAAGATCAACCAGACCTTCCCGCACCGCAGCCGGTTGTGTGTCGAGCTCAAGAACCACGACCGGATGCCGTGCGTCACCATCAAGCGCTGAATACCTGGCATACGGCGGCGCCCGCCTCGGATCCTCCGGGGCGGGCGCCGGGGCTTGTGGGTGTCAGGCCGCCCACTCAAGCCCCAGGGCGGCGAGCTGGGTGAGTTTGTCGGCGGTGAGCTTGGCCCTGCGGGTCTTGGAATTCGCGAGGAATACCCCCAGTTTGACGAAATGTTCCTCGCCGTCGATCACCACGGTTTCGATGTGGGATCGCGGCACGGTCAGCGTCCCGGTACGTGCCTTGTACTGCTCCAGTGCGCGCACGCCTCGCTCGAACGCCCCGGCCGTCGCCGTCTTCTTGGCGGGGGCTGCGGGCAGAGGAGTCAGCCCCAGTGCCTCCAGGCGCTTTCGCTGCTCGGGGAGCAGGCCCGCCCATACGGCCGGGTCGGTCTGCCGGGTGAGCCAGGCGCCGACGTCGGACCCGTGGACGGTGATGCCGGGCAGGATGTCGGCCGCGCTGGTCGCGCCCTGCTCCTCGCTCAGGAGGTCGCGGGCGGCGGCGTAGTGGCGCTGCCAGTCGGCCGGCCACGCCGGGTTCCACTCCGGGTCGATCGCCTCCAGTGCCCGGCGCCGTTCGTCGGCTCGTACGGGGTCGGTGCCGAGGCCGCCGGGGCGGCGGTAGTTGGTGAGGGTCTGGCCGATGTTCACGCCGTCGATGACGAGGGAGCGGGGGAGGGCGAGCGTCCCGTACGCCTCGAAGGCCCGCCGGGCGACGCTGACGGCCCGCCAGAAAGCCGCGTCCGTGACGGACCAGACCATGCCGATCTCGGTCAGCAGGTCAGCCCGCCACGGCCGCAGAGCCCCGCTCTTGAAGAGCTGACGCTGCCGGGCGACCCAGGAGCCCAGCCCGAAGGTGTCGTCATCGCCCAGCTCGACGGTGGCGCCGCTGGGGACCTGCGCGTGGCCGTGCTCGCGGACCCATCCGCGCAGGACGTTGTATCCGGTGAGCCAGACCTCGGAGTCGGGGCGCAGGACGTGGGTCCGCAGGAAGAGGGCGACGGAGCCGGGGTCGCGGGGGAGGGAGAACCGCAGCAGCGGTGTCGTGCTGCTGCTCGCGGTGCCCGGGGCCGCGTCGGTCTCCTCGTCGCCCTGGCCCCGGTCCTCGTCCTGGTCCTCCTGGTCGTGGTCGTCGTCCGGGTGGTCGTCGGGGGTTGCGGTCTCCTCGTCGGCGGCGCCCGCCCGCCCGCCCTGGTCGTCGGTGTCGTCGGCCGGGGCCTGCTGCGGGTCGAGGGCGAGCACGGAGGTGATCTGCCCGCGTGCGGTGGTGGTGGGCAGGGCCATGCGCTCGATGACCCGGTCGTCGTGTGCGCGCAGGCCCTGCAGGATCGCGACCAGGCCCCTATAGCTG
>NZ_DATMVN010000033.1:0-5722 GCF_035563135.1 Streptomyces sp. | reverse complement strand
CCAACCGCTCGTCCCGAGGAGAGCCACGGCGAGCAGCCCGGCGACGACCCGGACGGCCGTCGCGCCGCGGGATCGCCGCGCCGACTGGTCCTCCCGCGCGGTCGTGGCACGGGGCGGACGGCCGGCGCGCGGGTCGAGCCGCGGCGGGAGCGGGCGGCCCACAGGGTCGTTGTGCTCGGTGCGGGTTCGGCTCACGGGGCATCCTTACTCGGCTGGACGCCATCAGCGGGGGACCGGCCAGTGGGTGGGCGTGGGTGCGGGGCGTCCGCGCCGCCGGCGGTGCTCACCACCGGCGGCGCGATGATAGGCAGCGCCGCCATGGTGGGCGCGGGTCCGACACGGGATCTCCGGCCTCCCAGCGGCAGGCTCGCGTCCGACTGGTGACACGCGTGTCACCAATCCCGCCGGTCACAGCACCCCCGCGCCGGACCGAGACCGGGTCTGTCGTGTTGGTCGTGTGGTGCCGGGGGCCCGAGTGACCGGATGGACCGGTTCGGTCCGCTTTCCTTCCTGTGTCGGCTAAAGACACGAGCCGGCGGGGCCGATGCTCTCTTCGGACCGATGCGCCCTCGCGGGGCGCGCAGCACCACCGCCCTACCGGAGGTCTACTTCGTGCGCCGCCTGTCAGCAGGTTCCACCGCCTTCGTCGCCCTCGCCGGGGTCCTCCTCGTGCTGCCGGTCTACGGGGAAGACGCTCCCGAGCCGGTCGCCGTCACCACGTCGGCGGCCGAGGTTCCACTGGGCTCGGTGGACGCCCCCGCCCCCGAGGCGCAGGTACAGCAGGGCACCACGGCACCGGTGAGCGGGGTCAGCGGCGCTGTGCCGACGCTCTCGGTGCGGAAGATCGGCGTCGCCGAGTTCTCGCTCGTCGGAGTCACCTGGGCGTACGACCCGGCGGTCACCGACGTGCGGGTTCAAGTCCGGGTGCAGGCCGCCGGCGGCGGCTGGGGGGCGTGGACGGAGCTCGGCATGGAGGACCTGGCGGCCGAGGGCAGCCCCGCTGCCGCCGACGCGGACCGGCGGGGCGGTACGGCGCCGCTTTGGACCGGCCCGAGCACCGGGGTGGAGGTCGAGCTGGTGGCGCGGTCCGGTGCCTCGCCGACCGACGTCCAGCTCGACCTTGTGGATCCCGGGACGAGCGCGGTGGACACCGCCCTGGGCAGCCCCGAGATCCAGGACACGGCTGATGCCGCGATGGCTATGCCCGACGTCTTTTCTCGCGCCCAGTGGGGTGCCGACCCGAACATCCGGACCTGGGCGCCGCAGTACGCAGGCACGGTGAAGGCGGCTGCGCTGCACCACACCGCCGATACGAACGACTACAGCGCCGACCAAGTGCCGGCGATTATGCGGTCGATATACCGGTACCACGCGGTGAGCCTGGGCTGGGGCGATATCGGCTACAACTTGATCGTCGACAAGTTCGGCCGCCTCTGGGAGGGCCGCGACGGCGGGCTGGCCAGCAGCGTCGTCGGCGCGCACGCCGGCGGGTTCAACACCTACACCTTCGGCGTCTCGATGCTTGGCAACTACGACACCGCGGACACACCCCAAGTGATGATCAACTCGGTCGCCGCCATAATCGCATGGAAGTTCTCGTTGTACGGCATCGACCCCCGTGGGCGCGCGACGCTGACTTCTGGAGGGACCAACCTCCACCCGGCCGGTCAGCCGGTGATCCTGCCGACGATCTTCGGGCACCGTGACACCAAGAGCACCGCCTGTCCCGGCCGCTATGGCTACGTCCGGCTGGGCGAGATCCGCGACCGCGCGGCCGTGGCGATCCAGAGTGCGGTGACCCCCCAAATCACTCAGCGCTACGAGGGCGACGCCGCCCTGCGCGCTTTCCTCGGCGCGAAGACTGGTCCGGAGCAGGAGTCGGCAGGCGTGGCCTGGCAGCCCTATCAAGGCGGAGCACTGTTCTTCTCGACGGCCACGGGGGTGAAGCTCGTCCGCGGCGGCATCCTGGATCGGTACCTGCGTGCCGGCGGTCCCGAGTCGCTCGGGGCGCCTACCGTGGAGGAGCGGCCGCTGACGGATGGCCGTGGCGTCGTCGCGGAGTTCCAACGGGGGGGGATCTACTGGACGGCGACGACGTATGCCCACATAGTCCGCGGCGCGATCCGCAGTCACTGGCAGTCCCTCGGCGGGCCCACGGGGTCGCTCGGGTACCCGCTCGACGACGAGCAGGGATCGGCCGACGGGCAGGGGGCCTTCTCGGCCTTTGAGCGCGGGACCCTCGTCTGGTCGCCCGCCACGGGGCCGGTTGTCACGGCCGGCGGTATCCGGGCCGCCTACGAGAGCTCCGGGCGTGAGACAGGCCCGCTGGGCTACCCGACCGCCATCGAAGCCGATATACCTGGTGGCCGCGGCCGGATGCAACAGTTCCAGCGGGGCGTCGTCTACTGGTCGCCGGTGCACTACGGCGCGCTCGTCTACGGCGGCATAGGCACGACGTGGCGCAACGTGGGGGGACCGACCGGCGTCCTCGGGCTTCCAGCCGGCAACGAGCGCGACACTGCCGCCAGAACCGGCCGGATGCAGGAGTTCGAGAAGGGATCCGTTTACTACTCACCGTCGGCCGGGGCGCATCCGCTCCGCGGCGGCATGCTGGCCGCCTGGCTGGGCGTCGGTGGAGAGGTGGGGCCGGCCGGGTATCCCGTGGCCGCCGAGGGGCCAACCGGCGACGGGCGTGGTCAGGTGCAGCACTTCCAGAGCGGCGCCATCTACTGGAGCCCCACCACCGGGGGCCACATGGCCCGCGGGGCTGTGGCCTGGGCCTGGCAGGCCGCGGGAGGCCCGGCTGGCACGATGGGCTACCCGCGCACCGACGAGATGGACGCGCCGGGCGGCCGTGGCCGGATGCAGGGCTTCGAGAACGGAACCGTGTACTGGTCGGCGGCGACCGGCGCCCGGATCGTCCGGGGGGACATCGCCGGAGCGTATGACGCGGCCGGTGGCCCTGCCGGCGTGCTGGGGCTCCCGGTGACGGAGGCGGTAGCCACGGCCGACGGCGCCGGGCGGGTGCAGACCTTCCAGAGCGGCTCGATCTACTGGTCTGCCGGCACGGGGGGGCACGTGGTCCGCGGCGCCATCGGCTCGGTCTGGCAGGCGTCAGGAGGGGTCTCCGGACCGATGGGCCTGCCGCGCACGGGGGAAACCGCCGTACCCGGACGGCCAGACGGACGGATGCAGATCTTCGCCAACGGCACGGTGTACTGGTCGGCGGCGACCGGCGCCCGGATCGTCCGGGGGGACATCGCTGGGACGTATGACGCGGCGGGTGGCCCTGCCGGCGTGCTGGGGCTCCCGGTGACGGAGGCGGTAGCCACGGCCGACGGCGCCGGGCGGGTGCAGACCTTCCGAGGTGGATCGGTCTATTGGTCGGCGGGCACCGGGGCGCACGTCGTCCGGGGCGCGGTCGGTGCCAGCTGGCTGGGGGCCGGAGGTCCGGGCGGCCGACTGGGCTACCCACTCGGCAGCGAGGAGCTCACGGCGACCGGGACGGTGCAGCGCTTCCAGGGCGGCTCCATCACGTGGACGACCGCGACGTCGACCGCCCGGGTGAGGTACGCGTGAACGCGCTTCGCGCGACCCCTCGGCGTCCGGTGGCCGCGCTGCTCGCGCTGCTGACCGTCTCGGTCGTCCCCGGCTGCACGTCGGCCGACCCGGCGATCTCGGCCGGGGCGACCCCCACCGAGGTCGTGGGAGACCCGCCCGTCGGTGGCCCAGCGACTCCCCCCGCCGCTCCGGCCGGGTCGGACGCCGACGACCCGGCCCGGGTCGACGTGGTCCTGACCTACGGCGGGGTGGAGTCGAGCACCGGTGACGTCGAGGTCAGCGGGTACGCCGCGGTCGTCGAGGATGAGGGCCGCTGCATCCTCACGCTGCGCCGCCGCGGCCATGAGGACGTGCGCGTCGAGGCCGAGGCCGTGCCGGACGTGCGCACGACCGCGTGCGGTCTCCTCGCCGTCCCCATCGACCGGCTTGCTCCAGGTGAATGGCAGGCCCGACTCGAGTACCGCTCGGCCCAGAGCACCGGGCAGTCCGCCGCATCGGCGGTGACGGTCCCGTGACGCCGCGCCGTTACCGCAGTCGCGCGCTCCGTCTCGGCGGCGTGCTGGTCGCGCTCGTCCTGGCGTCGTCCCTGCTGTCCCTCGGGCGGGACGCCCCGGCCCGGGCAGCGGACCTCAGTCAGTTCCGCGCCGGCGACATCATCAGCGATGCCTTCTTCTTCGACGGCTGGGCCATGTCGGAGAGCGACGTCCAACGCTTCCTGGACGCGAAGGGGGCTGGCTGCCGTACCGGCTCGGACGGGACGCCGTGCCTCAGGGCCTACCGGCAGGACACCCAGGACAAGCCGGGGGACGACCGGTGCGCGCGCTACATCGGTGCCGCTGGGGAGTCCGCCGCCCGGATCATCACCAAGGTGGCGCAGGCCTGCGGCATCAGCACTCGGGTGCTGCTGGTCATCCTGCAGAAGGAGCAGTCCCTCGTCACGAACACGGGCTCGTCGCTCAACGAACGGCGTTACCGGGAGGCGATGGGTTTCGCCTGCCCGGACACGGCGGCCTGCAATCCCGCCTACAACGGGTTCTTCAACCAGGTCTACAGCGGCGCTCGCCAGTTCAAGAACTACGCAGCCAGTCCCCGGAGCTACGGCTATCGGGCCGGGCAGGTCAACACGATCCGGTTCCACCCGGACAGCACCTGCGGCAGCACGCAAGTGTTCATCTACAACCAGGCCACGGCAGGGCTGTACAACTACACGCCGTACCAGCCGAACGATGCGGCGCTGCGTGCCGGCTACGGCACCGGTGACCGCTGCTCCGCGTACGGCAATCGGAACTTCTTCCACTACTTCACCGACTGGTTCGGTTCGACGCACGAACCCGGCGCCCTGGCGATCTCGGACGCCTACTACCGGCTCGGGCCCGACGCGTTGGGCAGTCCGACGGGCGCACCCTTCTGCGGGCTCGTCCGAGGCGGCTGCTTGCAGTGGTTCGCCAAGGGCGTCATGTACTGGTCCCCGACCACCGGCGCACACCCCTTGATGGGCGCCGTTCGCACCGCCTGGGCCGCGAGTGGATACGAGGTCGGGTTGCTGGGCTACCCGATCACCGATGAGCTGGCCGCCGCTGGTGGCGGCCGGGCGCAAGTCTTCGAGGGCGGGTCCATCTTCTGGACCGCCGGGACCGGCGCACGCGTCGTCCACGGGGGCATCCGCGCGGCTTGGGCGGCGCAGGGAGCCGACGGCGGCGTCCTCGGCTACCCGACCGGGGACGAGATGCCGACTGCCGACGGCCTCGGGGCCCTGCAGCTCTTCCAGGGCGGCGTGATCTTCTACTCGCCGTCGACCGGCGCCCACCCGGTCCGCGGCGCGGTCCGGACGGCCTGGGCCGCCGTCGGGGCGGATTCCGGTGCCCTTGGCTATCCGATCAGCGGCGAGATGCCCACTGCCGCCCGTGATGGCGTGCTGCAGCTCTTCCAGGGCGGCGCCATCTTCTACTCGCCGTCGACCGGCGCCCACCCGGTCCGCGGCGCGGTCCGGACGGCCTGGGGGCGCCTCGGGGCCGAGGGCGGCGAGCTCGGTTACCCCACCGGCCCCGAGACTGCCGGACCGGGCGGCCGGGGCACGATGCAGACCTTCCAGGGAGGCGCCGTCCACTGGTCGGCCCCGACCGGCGCACGCGCCGTCACCGGCGCGCTCGCCGACGCCTTC
>NZ_DATMVN010000032.1:0-2557 GCF_035563135.1 Streptomyces sp. | reverse complement strand
AGCTCTTGTCCGCCGGCGTCAACGTGCTCACCGGCGGCACGGACGTGCACCTGGCGCTGGTCGACCTGCGGGAGTCGGATCTGGACGGCCAGCAGGCCGAGGACCGGCTCCACGAGCTGGGCATCACGGTCAACCGGAACGCCGTCCCGAACGACCCGCGGCCCCCGATGGTCACCTCGGGCCTGCGCATCGGTACGCCGGCCCTGGCCACCCGCGGCTTCCAGGCCGAGGACTTCACCGAGGTCGCCGAGATCATCGCGGCCGCACTGAAGCCGGCGTACGACGCCGACGCCCTCAAGGCCCGCGTGACCGCGCTGGCCGAGAAGTTCCCGCTGTACCCCGGCATCAAGTAGTCACCCGCAATTTGCACACAGGGTGGGGGCACCGCGCACACTGAACCCAGTGAGCCCGGTGCCCCCATCCCTTTGCCCCGCGCTCCCGGGCCCACCCGGCCCGTCCCGCACCACCGGCGGACAACGACGTCCACCAACGCCTTAGGAGTACCCCCGTGGCCCTCTCGGTCTTCGACCTCTTCTCCGTCGGTATCGGCCCGTCCAGCTCCCACACGGTCGGCCCGATGCGCGCGGCCCGCATGTTCGCCCGCCGGCTCAAGAACGAGGGCCTGCTGGCCCACACCGCGTCGATACGCGCCGAGCTGTACGGCTCGCTCGGCGCCACCGGCCATGGGCACGGCACACCCAAGGCCGTCCTGCTGGGCCTGGAGGGCGAGTCGCCCCGCACGGTGGACGTCGAGGGCGCCGACGCCCGCGTCGAGGAGATCCGCACCTCGGGCCGCATCGATCTCCTCGGCATGCACGAGATCCCCTTCGACGCCGACGAGCAGCTGGTCCTGCACCGGCGCAAGGCCCTGCCCTACCACGCCAACGGGATGACGGTCCTCGCGTACGACCGGGAGGGCGCCCCGCTCCTGGAGAAGACGTACTACTCGGTGGGCGGCGGCTTCGTCGTCGACGAGGACGCCGTGGACGGCGAGAACCCCATCGTCCCGGACGACACCGTCCTGAAGCACCCCTTCCGCACCGGCGACGAGCTGCTGAGGCTCACCCGGGAGACCGGCCTGTCCATCTCCTCCCTGATGCTGGAGAACGAGAAGGCCTGGCGGACCGAGGACGAGATCCGGGCCGGTCTGCTGGAGATCTGGCGCGTCATGCAGGCCTGCGTCGCACGGGGCATGTCCCGCGAGGGCATCCTGCCCGGCGGCCTGAAGGTCCGCCGCCGCGCCGCGAACTCGGCGAGGCAGCTGCGGGCCGAGGGCGACCCGCAGACGCTCGCGATGGAGTGGATCACCCTCTACGCGATGGCCGTCAACGAGGAGAACGCCGCCGGCGGCCGCGTCGTCACCGCCCCCACCAACGGTGCGGCGGGCATCATCCCCGCCGTCCTGCACTACTACATGAACTTCGCGGCGGGCGGCTGCACCGAGGCGGAGAAGGACGACGACGTGGTCCGCTTCCTGCTGGCCGCCGGTGCCATCGGCATGCTCTTCAAGGAGAACGCCTCCATCTCCGGCGCGGAGGTCGGCTGCCAGGGCGAGGTCGGCTCCGCCTGCTCGATGGCCGCCGGCGCCCTCGCCGAGGTCCTGGGCGGCTCTCCCGAGCAGGTGGAGAACGCCGCCGAGATCGGCATGGAGCACAACCTGGGACTGACCTGCGACCCGGTCGGTGGCCTGGTCCAGATCCCGTGCATCGAGCGCAACGGCATGGCGGCGGTCAAGGCCGTGACGGCGGCCAGGATGGCGCTGCGGGGCGACGGCAGCCACAAGGTCTCGCTGGACAAGGTCATCAAGACCATGAAGGACACCGGCGCGGACATGAGCGTGAAGTACAAGGAGACCGCGCGCGGCGGCCTCGCGGTGAACATCATCGAGTGCTAGGCAGATGGGCCCTGACCAGCGCGTTCGTGTCTTTCAGCGCTGTCAGGGCCTTCCCTGCTTACGCGGCGGAAAGTCCCTGGAACCTCCCTGGGACAGACGTGAAAGTCCCTGCAAAGTCCCTGGGAAATCCCCCCTGCATGGGCGTCTGACCTGCAGGTTCGCGACATATAGCCAACAACGGGAACTCCACCCCCGCCATCTGCATGTATTAAATCGATCCCCATTCCCCATCGGAGGGGTATCATTCAATACATGAGTGCTGCGGAAATCTCGCGCCTGGAGCAGCGGCTGGCAGGCCTCTCTCCGACGTTCACGACCGCGCAGGCGCGTCGCGCCCTGCTCTCCGCTCGCGATTTGGCCTACCTGGTCACCGAAGGAGAGATCGACGAACTCTCCCGTGGCGTGTACCGGCAGACAGCCGCGCCAGAGACCGCATACGCAGACCTACTGGCCGTGTGTATGCGGGCGCCTCGCGCTGTCCTGTGCGGAGAGTCCGCCCTGGCTATGCACGAGCTGATCGACGACATCCCCAGCGCCGTGCACATCGCCGTACCACGCGGAACACGCCGTCCCACGATCTCTTATCCCCCGACTGTGGTGGCGCAGTACGCGGCGAAGACGTTCAGCCTCGGCGTCGAACGGTTCGAGGCCGCACCGGGAGAG
>NZ_DATMVN010000031.1:0-5293 GCF_035563135.1 Streptomyces sp. | reverse complement strand
TGGCCGCGCTGCGGGACCCTGCTGCCCCGATCGCCTTCCTGGAGACGTACGAGCATGCGCTGGCCCAGCCCGACGTGTTCTGGCAGGAGCGGACGGCGGGTGCTGCCGTGGGGGAGCACGTGCGTCAGTTCATCGCCGAGGCGCCTGGCGGGCAGTGGGCGGGGACGGTGTCGGTGCTCGTGGAGAGACCGGCGGGCGAGCCGGGTTTCGGGGAGGCGGCCGAGGTCGACCAGGCCCATCTGGTGGCGGTGTTCGTCCGGCCGGAGCACCGGGGCCGCGGGCTGGTGGACGCGCTGTTCCGCGAGGCGGTCGACTGGGCGTGGTCGTTGACCGGGCCGCCGCTGGAGCGGGTGCGCCTGTACGTCCATGAGGCCAACGCGCGGGCCGAGGCATCCTACCGCCGGTTCGGCTTCGTACCGACCGGGAGGACGCTGCTGATGGAGGGCGACCCGGCGGCGCTGGAGCTGGAGTTCGAGATCCGCCGTTAACGGCGGACCGGGTCGGCCCGGCCAGTCCGGTCCGGGCGGTCCGGCCAGGGTCAGCCTGCTCCGGGTGCCGGCAGGTGTTCCCGCCAGCGGGCGCGGGCCTGTTCCTCGGAGCGGAGCAGGACCAGGGCGGGCATCCCCTGGTCCTGGCCGGCCGACAGCAGCTCCGGGAGCTGGGGAAGCGGAGCCACGGCCGCGACGTCGTCGAGGACGAGCGTCATTGGTGGGTCGAGCCGACCGTCGGTTGACCGTGCGGCCATGCGGCGGCCGTGCTCGACCACGTGCGAGGTGAGTGCGGTGAGCAGAGGCATCGCACCGGGGCGGCGGGGATCCTCGATGGGTTCACCGACCACATAAAGCGTTCCCCCTTCGCGTGCAAAAGAATCCAGCACGAGCGCATCGGCTCGGTTGGGTGTGCACGCCTCACGGACGTGGACCGAGGAGAGCGCCGAGAAGGCCCGCACGGTCAGTTCCTGGGCCACCTCCCGGCGTTCGGGATAGGCGGTCAGCGCGGACTCCAGGAGCCCGGCGAGCCCGGAGGCCGCCTTGGGGTGGGTACGCAGCACGCGGACCGGCTCCCGGCCGCCGGAGCCGGAGGCCCAGCGATGGACCTGGCGGAAGGGGCGGCCGTCCACGGCAGCGGCGTGCAGCCAGCACTGGAGCAGCGTCCGGGCGGTGTCGGCGACGGCCTCGTCGGCCCGGGCCAGGGGGCGGACCGGGGTGAGGAGCGCGGCCGCCCGGGAGGCCGCGGTGGCAGGGTCCTCGCAGCCTGCGGTGGGCGACCAGTGGAGGCGGGCCGGGGTGTCGCAGAGGTGGCCGGGGTCGTAGACGAGGACGGGGCCGAGCTTGCTGCGGGCGTCCTTCGTCTCGGCCCAGACGGTGGGGTCCGAGGTCACGACGAGGGCGGGGCCGTCGGCGTCCCGGACGGCCTGGACGACGGCGGGGCGGCGCGTGGCGGAGGGGCCGTAGAGGACGCGGGGGGTGCGTGGTGCGGGGACCAGCGGGGAGGCCTCCCGCGCGTACGCGGCGAGAGCTTCGGGGCCGGCGGGCGCGGTCTGCTGGGTGTATGCGGCGAGGGGATCGGGGCCGGCGGGTGCGGCCTCCTGGGCGTACGCGGCGAGGGGCGCAGTGGGTGCGGCCTCCTGGGCGTACGCGGAGGCTGTGGGGCCCGGGGCCTTCCCGACGGGTGCCGGGGCGGGGTGCGGGGACGCTTGGGCGGGCGTGGCTTCCCGCACGGATTCCCGGCCCGCCGGGTGGGTGCGTACGGGCTCATCTTCGGGTCCGTACGGTGCCGGGGCCGCGCCCTTGCGCTTCCGGACCAGCCGCCGGCGCGCCACCGTGCCGGCCACGAACACCGTCAGCACCAGGAGCACCATCACCTCGCCGATGAACAGGCCCCAGAACAGTCCGTACCCGGAGAGCTCGCCCGGCGGGGTGTCCGGCCAGGCACCCGGGAGGTCCGACGGTTCGACGGCCAGGGCGCGCAGGGCCAGCGGCGTCCGCATGAACGTGACCCCGTCCGGCCATCCCCCGTGGGCGAACAGCCCGGCCAGGCCCGTGGCCGTCCAGGCCAGCACCATGAGCCCGAAGAGACAGCCCAGGAGGCCGATCAGCAGGCCGTCCGGGATACCGCCCTGGCCCTCGCCGCCGCGCCCCGGACCGGATGGTGCCTGGCGTGCCATGTCATGCCACCGTTGATTCGGACGACTCGTTCAGCCGTTGCTGGTTCTCGATCCTCGCCGCCCGCTGCTCCGCCTCCAGCTCCGCCGCTCGTACGTCCTCGGGGAGCAGGTCCGCAGCGGAGCCCTCGGTCATCGCGCGGTCGGTGAAGACCAGGGGGCGTTCCGCCTCGGTGATCAGGTGCTTGACGACCTGCACGTTGCCGTTGACGTCCCATACGGCGATACCGGGGGTCAGCGTCGGGATGATCTCGACCGCCCATCTGGGCAGGCCGATGACCTTGCCCGTCGCTCTGGCCTCGTCCGCCTTCTGGGCGTAGATCGTGCGGGTGGAGGCCATCTTCAGGATGGCCGCCGCTTCCTTCGCCGCAGCTCCGTCGACGACGTCGCTGAGGTGGTGGACGACCGCCACGAAGGACAGCCCGAGGCGCCGCCCGAACTTCAGCAGGCGCTGGAAGAGCTGTGCGACGAACGGTGAGTTGATGATGTGCCAGGCCTCCTCGACCAGGAAGATGCGCTTCTTCCGGTCGGGTCTGATCCAGGTGTGCTCCAGCCATACGCCGACGATCGCCATGAGGATGGGCATCGCGATGGAGTTCCGGTCGATGTGCGAGAGGTCGAAGACGATCAGCGGTGCGTCGAGGTCGATGCCGATCGTGGTCGGTCCGTCGAACATGCCGCGCAGGTCACCGTCGACGAGCCGGTCCAGGACGAGGGCGACGTCCAGGCCCCAGGCGCGTACGTCGTCTATGTCCACGTTCATCGCCTCGGCCGACTCGGGCTTCGGGTGGCGCAGCTGCTCCACGATGTCCATCAGGACCGGCTGGCGCTCGGTGGTGGTGGCGCTGACGTACGCGTGAGCGACCTTGAGCGCGAAACCGGACCGCTCGTCGAGGCCATGGCCCATGGCCACCTCGATGATCGTACGGAGCAGGGCGAGCTGTCCGGTCGTGGTGATCGAGGGGTCGAGGGGGTTGAGCCGGATCCCGTCGTTCAGCGCGGCGGTCGGGTCGAGCCGGATGGGCGTGATGCCCAGCTCCTGGGCGATGAGGTTCCACTCGCCGACGCCGTCCTCGCCCTGGGCGTCCAGGACGACGACCTGGCGGTCACGGAAGCGGAGCTGGCGGAGCACATAGGTCTTCTCCAGCGCCGACTTGCCGTTGCCGGACTCACCGAGCACCAGCCAGTGCGGGGCGGGCAGCTGCTGCCCGTAGAGCTGGAACGGGTCGTAGATGTAGCCCTTGCCCGAATACACCTCACGCCCGATGATCACTCCGGAGTCACCGAGGCCGGGCGCGGCGGTCGGCAGGTAGACGGCCTGGGCCTGGCCCGTGGACGTACGCACCGGCAGCCGGGTCGTCTCCACGTTCCCGAAGAGGAAGGCGGTGAAGGCATCCGACAACGCGGACAGCGGATCTCGCATGGCGTGACTGTCCTCTCGTTCAGCGACGGATGCCGGTGGCGAACGGCAGGGTGTTCACGAAGGCGCGGTGATGCTCCCGGTCGCACCACTCCAGCTTCAGATACGACTTGCCGGCCGAGGCCCGGATCGTGCGCTTGTCGCGGGCGAGAGCTTCGGGGGACCGGGACGACACGGTGATGTACCCCACCAGGTTCACCCCGGCCGCGCCGCTCGCCAGATCTTCACCCCGCTGGTCGAGCCTGCCGTGCGCGGCGATGTCGCGCGGGTCGACCGTGCGGTTCATCTTGGCCTGCCGGCTGGCCTCGGCGTCGTCGTTGGTCTTCTCCGTCAGCATCCGCTCGATGGCGATCTCGGTGGGTTCGAGGTCCATGCAGACCGCGACCGTACGGATCACGTCGGGCGTGTGCACGAGGAGGGGCGCCAGGAAGTTGACGCCGACGGGGGTCATCGGCCATTCCTTCACCCAGGCCGTGGAGTGGCACCAGGGGGCGCGCGTCGACGACTCACGGGTCTTGGCCTGGAGGAACGTCGGCTCCACCGCGTCCAGCTCGGCCGGCCAGGCGTTGCGTTTCGTCATCGCCTGGATGTGGTCGATGGGGTGGTCCGGGTCGTACATCGAGTGCACGAGGGAGGCGAGCCGGCTCTGGCCGAGCGGCTGGCGGACCCGGATGTCGGCCTCGGCGAGCCGGGCGCAGATGTCGGTCAGCTCGCGTGCCATGACGACGGCGAGCCCCGCGTCGCGGTCGATCCTGCGGCCGCCCTGGGGGCGGATGGCACGGGCCATGGCGTTGGCCTCGGCCGCCAGGTCACGGGTGTAGTGCATGCAGGCGACGAGGTAGGCGCGGTGCTGCTCGCTGGAGGTGGAGACCATCGACTGGAGCTGGTCGTAGGACTCCTGGATCCAGCCGGGCGCCGACCTGTCGCCGCGCTGGGCGACGTCCTTGGCGTGCGCGTCGGGGTCGGCGGGCAGCGTACGGGCGAGCATCTGAAGGCGCGTCACGAAACCGTCGCCGTTGGCCACGTGCTTGAGCAGGGTGCCGAAGCGGTCGACCAGGGCCTCCTGGTCCTCGCTGTCGCGCAGGCCGACGCCGGGTCCCTCGATCTCGATGGCGGCGGTGACCGTACGCCGGTCGGCGTGCAGCAGTACGGCGATCTCGTCGGGGCCGAACGGCGCGGCGAGCCAGCTGATCCGGCCGATGCCGGGCGGCGGCCCGATCTCCACCTCGCGCCCGTCGGAGCTGACCCCGGCCTCCATGGCGGCGGAGCGGTAGGCCGTGCCGCGGCGCAGGGTGCGCTTGAAGCTGCGGTTGATCTCGAACCACTTGTAGAAGGTGCGGCCCTTGTAGGGGAAGTACACGACGGCGAGGGCCAGCATGGGGAATCCCACGAGGGCCACGATCCGCAGGGAGAGGACCGGGACGAGGAGCCCGCTCATCATGCCGAGGAACGCCCCGGCGATGATCAGCGCGATCTCGCCTGTCTCACGGTTCTTGCCGATGATCGCGTTCGGCCGGGCACGGCCGATGAGATACGTACGGCGGGGCGCGATCGTGTGGGACTGGATCGTCAACGCCCTCCCCCTCCTGTGCTCGTGTTACCTGTGCTGCCTGAACCGCCTCGTGGGGAGCGGCTGCCGTGAGGGGTGCCGGCGGTGGGCCCGGCCCCGCTGCGGGGTGAGGGCGCGGCGCCGCCCGTGTTCCGGGAGC